>CAMBPS010000014.1 GCA_945869675.1 Prosthecobacter debontii
TATCTACTAGAATCGATCCGCGATAATGTGCCCATGGATCAAATGATTCAAGAGATGATTGCAGGGGATCTATTGCCACACCAGAACGCCGCTGAGCACCGCCGCCAACTCACCGCCACTGGTTTCCTGGCTCTCGGTCCAACCAATTACGAAGAGCAGGACAAAGGTATGTTGCGCATGGACATTGTGGACGAGCAGTTGGATTCTATTGGTAAAACATTTCTCGGAATGACGATTGGTTGTGCCCGTTGTCATGACCATAAGTTTGATCCTATCCCAACTCGCGATTATTATGCTTTAGCTGGCATTTTGCGCAGCACAAAAACGCTAAAAAATTATACGGACAATGTAGCCCATTGGATTGATAGACCTTTGCCGTTCGATGGTGCGCAAGAACTAGCATTGCAGAAGTTGGAGGAAAAATCTCAGCGACTCGAATCTCAAATCGCCAGATTAAAAGACGACCTGCGCAATGCCGGTGGTTTGGCGTTGCGCAAGGTTAAAAGTCTTAGTGCACGTGATCTGCCTGGGATCGTTGTGGATGACTCCGAAGCTTTGAAAGTGGGGGATTGGAAGTCATCAAGCCGTTTCCCGCCCTTTATTGGCGGCGGTTATCTGCATGATGGCAATGAGGGCAGGGGAGAGAAGACACTTTCTTTCTCGCCAAAGCTGCCCGTGGCAGGTCGATATGAAGTGCGAGTCGCCTACAGTGGAGCTCGGAACAGGGCTGAACGTGTGCAGGTTTCTGTGCTTCACGCCGACGGTGAAGACTTGGTCTATTTTAAGCAAGCAAACGAGGCTCGTGAAGGCTTGAGCTTTGCCACGATCGGCACGTGGCGCTTTGAGAATAGTGGGCAGAATTTTGTCATGCTTTCCAATGCTGGGGCTGAGAGTTACGTGACGGTGGATGCTGTGCAGTTTCTGCCTGCGGATGCAGAGATGCCAGACATGCCGGCGCAGACCGTGAGTCAGCAGGAAAAGGAACTTAAATCAAAACTAAGCACTCTGGAAAAAGAGTTGAAGGCACTTCAAAAATCCGGTCCTTCACGCCCTGAAGCCATGGCAGTGGCTGATGACGATTTCCCGGAGGATGCCCTTATCCATATACGTGGCAGCACGCGCAATCTGGGTGCTGCCGTTCCACGTGGTTTTCTTCAAGTGGCCGTCAAAGGGCCGCTTCCAGCGATTCCGAAAAATCAGAGCGGTCGCTTGCAGTTGGCTCAATGGATTACCAGTCGAGACAATCCGCTGACGGCTCGTGTTTTAGTGAATCGTGTTTGGCATTGGCTTTTTGGCGCAGGCATCGTCCGCACCACGGATAATTTTGGCAGCACAGGTGAACTGCCTGCACACCCTGAGTTGTTAGATTATCTGGCTGTGAAGTTCATGGATGAAGGCTGGTCTTTGAAAAAGCTGATTCGTGAAATGGTTCTTAGCAGAACCTATCGTCAGTCATCTGAGGCCACCGTGCAGGCTCAGCAGATGGATCCTGATAATCGACTTTTTTCTCATATGAATCGTAAACGACTGGATGCTGAGTGTCTGAGAGATTCTATGCTCATGGCCGCCGGCACGCTGAATCCTACGTTTGGCGGACTCAATGTCCCTGATGCTAAGGCTGTGGATGCGAACGATCAGAAAGTTCAGAATCTCGAATACGGGTTCGCCTTTGCGGATACTCGGCGCAGTGTCTATACCGCCGCTTTCCGCAACGTGCGACACCCATTGTTTGAGGTGTTTGACTTTGCGGACATCAATCAACCCATCGGCCAGCGCACGACTAGCACGGTGGCGACACAGGCTCTTTATCTGATGAATAATCCAGAGGTGATCGCCCAGGCTCGTGCTGCTGCTGATTTCATAGTTCGCAGCGATGCTGAGGATGATGAACGCATCGACTTGGCCTATCAACGCTCACTGAGTCGTCTGCCGAGCCAGGAAGAACGGAGATTGACAGTCGATTACCTACATCGTTCTGACTCAGGCAATGACTCTGAGACTGAGAAGCGGGATGCTTGGGCACGGCTAATTCAGACGTTGTGGGCTACGCCTGAGTTCCGTTTTGTGAAATAGAACCGAGGATTATTTCTGGCTACTTTGGCCAGCTTCACGCGTACCTCTGCCCTTGGGCATCTTCATCAAAGTGTCGCCCAATTCAGCACGGATCCTGTCGGCATATGCTTTGAGCTTGCTGACGATTTCAGCATGATCCGCAGCCACGTTTTTCGACTCGCTGATGTCTGTGTAAAGATCATACAATTCAGGTGCTGTGACATCTTGCTTGGCATACTTGGCGGGAATACCGCCCGTGGCTTTGGCTTGGTTTCCTAGGCTGCGGTAGCTGTGTGGAAGCTGCAGCTTCCATTGACCATCTCCAGAGGTGATTGCCTGAAGCTGATTTTGTTCGTAATAAGTCGCATAAAAGTCATGCGGATTCTGAGCTTCAGGACCACCGATGATCAGGGGCCAGACATTCTTGCCGTCGATGTCATGCTTGGGCAATTCAGCGCCGATTGTGGCGGCAATGGTCGGCAGCATGTCGATGGTCATCATCATCGAGTCGCTGGTTGTGCCTGCGGGTATTTTCCCCGGCCAGCGCATGAGACCACAAACTCGAGTGCCGCCTTCCCATGAGGTGCCCTTGCCTTCGCGTAAGAGTCCGGCCGACCCAGCATGATCACCATAGCTCAACCAGGGGCCATTATCCGAACTAAAAATGATCCAGGTGTTTTCTGTGAGACCGTTTTTATCCAGGGTCTCCAGAACTTGTCCCACAGACCAATCCACCTCCATCATGACATCGCCAAAGAGGCCCTTGCCAGATTTACCTTTGAACTTCTCACTTACAAATAAGGGCACGTGGACCATGCTGTGGGCGAGATACAGAAAGAAAGGTTTGTCTTTGCTGCGTTTGATAAAGCTGACAGCCTTGGCCGTGTAATCGGTGGTGAGGTGCGTCTGATCTTCAGCGGTTACATCTTCATCAATCACTTGGTCATTTTCAATCATAGGCAGTTTTGGGAAACCGCCCTTCTTCATCTCCGGATGATATGGCCACATGTCGTTGGAATAGGGCAGACCGTAGTATTCATCAAAGCCGTGCTTGGTCGGCAGGAACTGTGGCAGATGTCCCAGATGCCATTTACCCACCGCAGCGGTGGCATAGCCTTTTTGTTTCACGACTTCGGCTAGCGTCATTTCATCATCGTGAATGCCCATTTTGGAGTTCGGTCCAAGAGCGCCATGAATGCCGACACGATTGGGATAACAACCTGTCAGCAGCGCCGTTCGTGAAGCTGAACAAACGGCCTGAGCAACATGGAAGTTGGTGAACTTACAGCCTTCCTTAGCCAGTCGATCAATGTTCGGCGTTTGATAGCCCTGAGCCCCAAAACAGCCAACGTCAGCATATCCCATGTCATCCATGAAGATGACGACGATGTTCGGCTTGAGATTCTCGGCTGAGAGGAAGCCGCTTAGGCAAAGCAGGAGAAGGGCAAATCGGATAGGGCGCATTGGACTGTCTTCAACGCATTGACGGGCGCTTTTATGTCACCATCAAACGGTCTATTTCTTCACCACCTGATAGCTATCTTTGCTGTCTTTGATGATCCATCCTGCGGCGTCTAATTCTTTGCGGGCCACATCTGCGGCAGACCAGTCCTTTGCTAGCTTGGCCTGCCAGCGTGCTTCTGCGAGAGTTGCGATTTCCTCAGGGATTTCAGCATCTTCGGCTTCAGTGGGTAGGTTTAACCCTAAAGCTTTGAGCAGGAAATGCAGTCCACTCCAAGCTTGCTGGGCTTCTTCAGGCGTGAGTGTGGAAGCCTTGGTTTTGTTGATCGTGCCAAACATCGAACCCAAGGCACCGGGTACATTCAGGTCGCTATTCAGTATGTCCCAGGCTTCCTGGAACGGACCGGGTGTTAAAGCGTCATTCTTGGCAGCGTCACCAAGAGCTTTGGCAAACTTGGCCAGTTTTTGCAGGGCTTGGCGAGCTGAGTCTAAGGAGTGGAGCGTGAAGTTTAAAGGCGCGCTATAATAGCCACTGATGAGCACATAGCGCACTTCTGCGGGCGAATAACCACGCTTTTGCAGATCATCTAGAGTGTAGAGATTGCCAAGACTTTTACTCATTTTGCCACCATCAACCATGAGATGAGTGACGTGGAACCAATGATGGGCAAATGTGCCATGAGTTGCGCAGCAGCTCTGGGCGATCTCGTTTTCATGATGGGGGAAAATAAGATCCACGCCGCCACTATGGACATCAAAATCTTCGCCTAAATACTCAAGTGCCATGGCACTGCATTCCAGATGCCAGCCAGGGCGGCCTTCACCCCAGGGGCTAGGCCAGAAGTTCTCTCCATCCTCAGGTTTACGGGCTTTCCATAGGGCAAAGTCAGCAAGCGAATCCTTGCTGTATTCATCACTATCCGTCGCGCTTGAGGCGACGGTGGAACCAAGACGTAGTTCTCGATCTTCTAGGTGTGAAAGACGCCCGTAATCGGCAAAGGATGACACCTTGAAATAGACGCTGCCATCGCCTGTGGCATAAGCGTGTCCACGCTGAATCAGGGTCTCTATCATACGAACTTGATGGGGGATATGCGTGACGGCACTGGGTTCGACATGCGGAGGTAGCAGATTTAAAGCGGTGCAATCCGCATGAAATTTCTCTGTCCAGTAGCGTGTGAAGTCGGTCAGTGTTTGGTTCGCTTTTTGAGAGTCGCGGATCGTTTTATCATCGACATCTGTTAGGTTGCGAACATGCAGTGTGGGGAATCCACCCATTTCCAGCGTCCGGCGAAAGACATCCTGGGCCACGAAGGTGCGGAAATTGCCAATGTGGGCAGGTCCATAAACCGTCGGTCCGCAGCAGTAAAATCGTAGTGTTTTGCCGTCCAGCGGCGTCAAAACACGAGATTCGCGGGTTAGGGTATCGTAGAGAGTCAGAGCCATGGGGTTGCGAAGATGGCGGAAGTCTGGCCGGGAGCAAGAGGAGAGCGCTATTTCAGCTTTTCTTCGTTAGTTCCAAGCAACTCTGTCTATTTCTCTTCATGCATGTCAGAAATGTCGTGCATTCAGCGACCGTTTCATTGCATCGTCGCAGACTCATGAAGACTCTCCTTTTTTTACTGACCTTTACTTTTGCCATCCAAGCGGGTGAACCCATCACGATCAAACTTTGGCCCCAAGGTGCTCCCGAAAAACCCAGTGTAAAAATTGGTCCAGAAGAAGTCATTCAAAAAAATGATGGCATCAAGCGTCTGACGAACGTCACCGATCCCACGCTAACGATCTACAAACCCTCCAATGCCAATGGCACTTCAGTCATCGTCTGTCCTGGAGGTGGTTATAGCATTCTAGCTATTGAGCATGAAGGCACTCAAGTCTGTGAATACCTCAATACCTTGGGCGTTACTGCTGTGCTGCTGAAATATCGTGTTCCAAGGCGTGATCCGATGAATCCAAGCCGAGAGCCCCTTCAAGATGCCCAAAGGGCGATGGGCATTCTTCGTCATCGCGCCACCGAGTTTGGATTAAAGGCTGATCGCATTGGCATTCTTGGTTTTTCAGCAGGCGGGCACCTCACTGTCATGACCAGCCTGCATGCCAATGATCGGAACTACCCTCAGGATCCTGCGTTGGATGTTCCAGACGCGACACCCAATTTTTCAATTCCCGTTTATCCAGCCTATCTCGTTAGCAAGGAGGATACCTTCACTCTGCTCCCAGAAATCAAAGTCACTGAGAAATCACCGCCCATTTGCCTCGTTCATGCTCATGATGATAAAGGTGTGACCAGCTCGAGCTCCAGCGCTCTGCTTTATCTCGAATACAAAAAACTCAATCTATCTGCTGAGCTTCACATTTACGCCAAAGGTGGCCACGGATTCGGGATGAAGCAGAGTGAACTTCCAACGGCCACCTGGTCCATCCGCGTCGGCGAATGGATGAAGTCTATGGGCTGGTTGGAATAGCAAGCGACTCTTAAAAAGTCATTTTGATTCCTGCTACAAAACCACGGCCGCCGAGAGGAGCGCGGTCTTTGAGGAATGAAGTGTGCTCACGAGCTTCCGCGTCCGTGAGATTCACGCCTTTAAGGTAGAGATCGGTGGTGATGGGGCCTCGACTGAGGGTGTAGGAGATGGCTGCATTGACCAAAAAATAGCTATCTGTTGGTAACTCTGCAGTCGAGATGCGATCTTGAGGCGCTGCATAGACTCCTTCTAAGCGAATGCCCAAGGGGCCACGCTGATAGGCTAGGGCTGTGCTCAAATGAAAAGGAGGAATGCGGGGAAGGGGGGCACCAGTGATACGGTCCCGGGCACGCACGGCGTCAGCTTTGAATTCCAGGTCCAGATTGCTTTGATCTGCTGCTGCTGGTTTATCTAAAACAGGGTGAAGAAGATGGAACGTCGTCTCTAACTCTGCCCCAAGGAATTCGGCCTCCGTCGAGCGGAACTCCATGACAGGGAAACCTGAGCCTGGATCAACGCCACCAGTTGGAAATAGTCCGATGAAGTTGTTGAAGTGATTGTAGTAGCCACCCACGCTGCCGGTGACCCAGCCCGTGCGCTTCCGCAGGTTGAGATCAACCCCAAGAGACTTTTCGGCTGATAAATCTGAATTTCCTAGTTCATAGACGCCGGTGGCGATGTGTGCTCCATTGGCAAAGAGTTCTTGGTAGTTCGGGGCACGTTCTGAATACGTGGCAGTGAGTGCGATGGCGTAGTCATCGGTGGGATTGTAGATGGCTCCGAATGAACCGCTGAAGTTGTCAAAAGCACGAGTCTTACCTGGACCAAAGTTAGCATTATCGGAGTCTTGAGATTCGACCGAGATATGATCGTAGCGACCGCCCATTTGCAGGCGCAGTGCACCGATTTTGCGCTCCTCAAAGATAAAGGCACTGTTTGAGGCTGTGATGACGGATGGCAGGAAGGCCTCATCGCCATTGGCTGAGAAATGACTGCGGTCAGACTGAAAGCCAACAACACCTTCAAACCCCACCAACTTTTCATGCTTCATTTCGATTCGGCCATCATAGCCTTCATTGGTGAAGACGGTTCCGATTTCAGAAGCCTCAAATTCGGTATGCTCATAATCAGACCAAGCCAAGCGGTAGTTGATTTCTTTGATGAGAGGCAGCGGATCAAAGAAGGCACCACGAACATCTAGTCGAAGCTGCTCCATATCAATGGTGATTCCCTCTTCAGCAGGCGACGCATAATTGGTGTGGTAGCTTGTCAGGGATGCTCCGATGTAGCCTTGATCCCAGATGTAACTCAGACCTCCGCTCATGCCTTCAGCACGTAAGTTGCTGCTAGGTAGGCGACCTTCAGATCCTGCCTCACCCGTTTGTTTGCGGTATTCGCTTGAAAGAGAGTTCCCTGGGATAGCCAGATCTTCGGCGGCACGTGTAAACGTCTCAAAGTGGAATGCCACAGGGCCTTTGCCGCCTTCGACCATGAGATTGGCGCTGTAGCCATGATCTACTGAAGAATAGCTACTGCCAAGACTGCCGCTGATTGTGTCCATGCGCTCCGTCGGGATTCGATTGTCCACCGCATTGACGACACCACCGATAGCATTTGATCCATAGAGCAGCGTCGCAGGGCCACGCACGATTTCGATCGAAGTCAGATTCGCAACGTCAAAACTCACAGCGTGATCCACACTGGCACCTGAGGCGTCGATGGTATTGAGACCATTCTGTAAGACACGAATGCGATCCCCATCAAGGCCACGAATGATAGGGCGGCTAGAAACAGGTCCAAAATAACTACCACTGACACCCGGTTGTCTTGAGAGCGTTTGTCCCAGTGTGGGTTCGAGAGATTGCTGAAGCTTCTTGCCCGTAAGCACAGAGACTGCTTGGGCTTGTTCGAACAAGGTGTATCCAAGTGGTGCCGTAACAACGATCTCGTCCAAAACTTCCGATTTAGTCGCTGAAGGAGACTCAGTGGCTTTTTTTAGAGTCGCCGTGGCCTCTTGTGCCATTAAGGGATTCAGCAGCAAGCTTGAGAGTAAAATGGAGGCGAAGATTTTTGGGTTCATGGGCAGGGATCTTTAGTGCACTTTTATTGCATTAGTGGTGATTGTTCAATAATGCAATTGTTTTGCATGAAAAAATCAATCACCTGACGTATCTCTACCTATCTTTTCTTCCCATGACCCACCAAACTCTACGAACCTTCGCTTTAGCAGCCTGCTTTGCCCCGCTTAGCTTATGGTCGCAGTCTTTAAAAGTGGCGTCACTGCATCCACTTCTAGCTGATCTGGCAAGACAAGTCGGTGGCGATCAGGTTACGGTCATCGAGATCATGAAACCAGGCGGGGATATTCATCATTTTGAACCTGCGGCTAAAGATCTGGCGGCCATGAGGGGTGCCCGCCTTGTGCTAGCTTCCGGCAAAGAACTGGAAAGCTATTTACCCAAGCTCCGCGATAGCCTAGGTTCAGGCATTCAGATCCTTGAGGTTGGTGAAAAAATCCCCTCCATTCCAGCGACCTGTAATCATGATCATGAGGGTGAATCAGCGGAGGAGCATCATCACGGTGCTGATCCACACTGGTGGCACAGTGCCGAGAACATGAAGCGAGCTGCACGCAGTTTAGCTGAAGCCTTTTCAGCAGCTTCTCCTGAAAACAAGGCCACTTATGAAGCCGGAGCTAAGGCTGCATCCAAACGCTTCGGCGAGCTCAAGTCCTGGGCGCAAAAAGAAATCGCCTGCATTCCAAGAGGTCAGCGTCAGCTGGTGACTGCTCATGCTGCCTTTGGCTATTTCTGCAAAGAGTATGGCTTTGAGCCTCTGTCAGTCTTAGGGGTGGGGAGAGCGGATGACGTTTCCACAAAGCATATTGCGCAGACCATCCAGACGATTCGTGAAAATAAGATTGTTGCGGTATTCCCGGAAGATCAGGCCAATCCTAAGGTGCTGGAGGAAATCGTTCGCAGCACCGGAGTGAAGATGGGGGCAGCGTTGATCGCTGATGGCACAGCTAAGGAGGCGCATACTTTTGAAAGCATGTTTAGCTCCAATGTCCGCGCCATTGTTAGCGTTCTAGGCGCAAGGTAAACTCAATGACAAGCCACTGGCACAGACCCCTGCAGCGCGGATTTCAAGCAAGCATCCAATGTCTTTTGCGTTAGCAGAGAGATTCGTGGCCAATGTGGATCGGTCTTTTTAGAAAGAGCGAGCTTTGAGAAAGCTTCAAACAACTCGCTCTCCTGAGAACCTGAAGCATTGTTGCTAGGCTCGGGAAGGGATTCCGTTTGTTGACCAGCATGCATGTCAGCGCGACAGCCATCCAAGATAAAGTTGGATTTCGTGAGACTGTATCGGGTGCTGGCTCCAGAGAAGGGGAGAACAAAGTCGGAGACCTGTAACAAAGCGTTTTCACCACTGACGATGGCCCACTGAGCATGAGCGGCGGTGAAGCAGCAATGGAAGCTGGCTAAGGCACCATTGGCAAAGGTGAGTGTGCCCGAGAAAGCTAAAGGCACAGATTGTCCGTTCGTCGCTGGCTCTGTCTCAGAATGAATCTTTCCAGTCACTAGGACTGGGGATTCTTCATTCATGGCCCAGAGAGTGAAGCGCAAGCAATACCAGCCCAAGTCACCCAGACATCCAAGTGGCTCCAGTTCTGATTGGGCGCGGATGTTTTCTTTTTGGAAAGCGGCGTCCGCTTTAAAGCTGAATTGGCTGGCAATGTGCCTCACCGTGCCGACATCTTGATCCATGACTTGCCGCAAATGCTTCAAGCGCTGACCATGCATGAACATAACACCGTCCATTAACTGAACATTATTCTCTTCACAGGCGGCAATGATTTCAGCTACTTCTTGAGCATCACACCCTACCGGCTTTTCAACCAAGACATGTTTGCCTGCCCGGGCTGCTTTGATGACCCACTCTTTGCGCAGACCTGTTGGAAGTGGGATGTAAACGGCATCAATATCAGCACGTGCCAATAGAGCTTCATAGCCTTCCAAGGCTTCTGGCACAATTTCATGCGGAGCGCTGGCTTGGCATTCGTTAATGAAAGCTTCAACTCTTTTAAGGTCACGACTCGCGACAGCCACGAGCATAGCGTGTTCGGCATCACGAATGGATTGCCAATTTTTCCGAGCAATGAATGCGGCACCCAAGATGCCCCAACGACAGACGGTTTGATTCATAACTTATTCGCGTGATCCAGGGGTGATTTTAAGTTCTACGGATTTACCTTCTCTTAATACCGTAATGGTCGTCTCCTTACCGATTTTTAGTTCGCCCATGAGACTGGTGTAATCATAGATATTGAGGACGTCCTTACTGCCAAGTTTTACGATGACATCTCCACCTTTAAGGCCGGCTTTACCCGCTGGACCAATGGCTGATACGCCACTGAGCTTTACCCCTTTGATGTCGCCTTGGGCATAGTCAGGGATGGTGCCAAGATAGGCTCTCATGCCTCCGCGAGTGTTCTGGTTTTTCGGGGCCTCCATGGCCACATACTCAGGATTCGTGTCAGAGACAGTGATGCCCCGTGCCAGTAAACCCATCAACTTTGTGATCTTGGCTGCATTTTGGTAGTCGATCTTTTCCGCCGTATCACTCGGCATGTGGTAGTCGGCATGACTGCCGGTGAAGGCATTTAAGGTGGGGATGCCGCGCAGATAAAAAGTGGTGCTGTCGGTTGGCAGATGAGCATCATTTTGAGTGGTGATCGGCAGGCCGATGGGTGCATTGCGCTTTTCGATTTCCTTAGGCCACCAGGTGCTGGAACCTACGCCTTGAAGCACTAACGTTTTTTGGAATCGCCCGATCATGTCCATGTTCAGGCAGGCGGCAAACATGCCTGTGAGTTTGCCATTGGGGTCGCCTCGGAACATTTTGGCCAGTGACTCCACATAGTGATTGCTGCCTAGCAGTCCGAGTTCTTCACCTGACCATGCAGCAAAAATGACATCTCGTGTCATCTTGATTTTCCCCTGCTTTTTTTGATCGGCTAGCCATTGAGCGATCTCGATCACACCAGCAACTCCGCTCGCGTTGTCATCAGCTCCGTGGTGAATGCGGTCAAGCTCATCTCCCTTGGCCCGTGAATTACTACCACCTTTGCTGCCTAGATGGTCTACGTGAGCACAGACGATCAGCGGTGCAACATGTGGATCAGGTTTATCCTTTGCGGGCAAGACACCTAGCACATTGCGTCCAGTTTTTTTCTCCTGCTTGATATCGATCACCGCGCTCAGCTTCAATCCTGTGCAGTCGATGCCGCCCATGAGATCGCCTGTATCCAGCTTGTCTTGCAGCTCTTTTAGGGTCTTGCCGGCACTTTTCAGCAGGCGATCGGCCACAGCATCCGTCACGCTGATGGCGGCGATTCCAGAACTGGCCAATGAGGCATCAAAAGCCATGGGCACCAGTTGCTCGACCACTTTGCTATTGGGTCCACTGGCAATGATCAAGCCACGCGCTCCTTTCTGGCGAGCCACCAGCGCCTTGTGCCGCAGGCTTGCATAGCGGGTCAATTCATTGCGCCGATCCTGATTCATTCCTTCCGGTAAATAGCGCAGAACGAGTACCCATTTATCTTTCACCTCGAGATGCGCGTAGCTGCTGTAGGGTTCGAGCTTTTTGCCGTCTTTATCCGTGGCCTCATCAGGGGTTTCCACACCATAGCCGGCAAAGACTATGCCGCTTTCAGCGACTTTGCCCAGCTGCGAGAAGGATAGAGGACGCCAATCTTTATCAGCCGTTAAAGCTTCACCTTGCAGAGTCAAACGATTGCCATCTCCAAGGGCCACACCTGCGGTAAACTCAAAGGGTTCAAACCAGCCTTCATCACCATACTCTTGAAGACCGAGTCCTTTGAAGACATCGGCGACATATTGAGTGGCCAGCTTTTCTCCCGGCGTGCCAGTCAGGCGGCCGTCAAGGTGATCACTGGCTAGATAGGTGACGTGTTGTCGGAGATCCGCAGGATTGATATCTGCCTGGGTTGTAGAGACATCAGGAGCTGGTGCAATCTTGGTTTCCTTCGCTTTTGTCACAAGACCCAAGGCTGCACGCGCATGATCATGATCCCAATCAGCCATGAAGATTTGGCTTTGTGTATTAGCTGTGCGACCACTGGTCCAGGAAAGCTTTTTACCGTCTGGCGTAAAGACCGGCAGCCCATCAAAGCCATCCGTTGTGGTGACGCGCACAGGCTCATGCTTGCCAGCAGTATCGACGATGTAGAGCTCAAAGTTGGCAAAGCCATTCAAGTTGGTCGTGAAGATCAAATACTCACCACTGGGATGAAAGTAAGGTGCCCAACTCATTGCGCCGAGCTTGGTGGCAGCCTTGGCATCACTGCCGTCGGCTTTCATTGTCCAGATCTCAGCCACATCACCCTTTGGTGTGAATCTGCGCCAGCAAATCTGCTGACCATCCGCACTAAAAAAAGGGCCCCCATCGTAACCAGGCGTGCTCGTGAGTTGCTTTGCATTGGATCCATTCGCATCGCTCACATAGATCTCCATGAAATACTGTTTATCGATTTTTAAGCGCTCATGGTCTTTTGGGCTTAGTTCTTTTTCATAAGCCGAACGATTGCTGGCAAAGACGAGCTTTTTACCGTCTGGAGACCAGCCACCTTCTGCGTCATAACCGCGAGTTTGAGTCAAATTTTTGAGTGACTTATCTTCCAAGTTGTATTCCCAGATATCGTAATGTTCATCATAGTCCCAAGAATATTTTCGGACTCGGCTTGTTTGCCGTTCTTTGTATTCTGCCATTTGCAGATCCTTTGAGTCGGGATCGGTGTGCGTGCTTGCAAAGAGCACCCGCTTGCCATCTGGGTGAATCCAAGCACAGCTTGTTTTTCCTATGCCAGGGGAGATTCGCTCCTGATCGCCAGTCTCCAGGTCCATGAGGTAAATTTGATAAAACGGATTTCCAGGCTCGCGCTCCGACTGAAAGATCATCTTTGTCCCATCCGCATTGAAATACCCTTCTCCAGCCCTTCGTCCATCAAAGGTCAGTTGGCGAACATTCGTCAAATAATCCACTTCCGTTTGAGCAAGCGCAGTGGTGGTGGTCAGGCAAAGTAAGGCAAAGAGTCGCATGGAGGTCTCAGAACATACGCAGCAAGAAGAAACTTGCAGTCAACAGTCTCAGACAAAAATGACATGACACGCAAACCAGCCAGGACCTTAAAGGGTAAGGCATGAAAGACACAGCATCCCGATAAATTGGCTTACTGATTGCTTGGCCTGCATTGCGGCAGATGCATGGGTGAAAAATAATTCTTATTTCAAACAGCCAGCTTCCTCATTAGCGTGAGGTTCAGTTCATTTATCTTCGGCCTCACTTGCTTCACATCATGTTAAGCAAAGCCAGTATTGAAGGAGTCCATGCTGTTAGTGTCATTACTGGCTTGAATTGAGGGGAGCATCTCGGAGGCTGTCCTAAAATCTCGACAAGCACTGCAGATCTAATAGATACTTTTTGACATTTTTCCTGCACACATTGCTGTCCAGCGCTCACCAACGCGAATACTTCTTTCCTTGGGTGCCTGAATCCATCAGGCACCTCATTGCCAAATTTCTGGACACCTCATAAAGTTTCGTTAATCGCGGTAAACGAGAGACGATAAAGCTCATTACCATATCTTCTCCAACCTGGTTTATACGCTACATAAATAACGAGTAATGACTTCAAAATTCACTGTGGTTGAATGCGCAAAAAAGAGAAATTAGACCTCATTTTATAAACACGTTTAATATATAAAAATATACATAAAACATAAAAATTAACGAAGTAAGTTTTATTTTAATTTATTTATATGCTTTTTCATGCCGAGTATAAATCACGCTAATGTAACGATTAATTCGTTATCATTAAATCAATAAATCTCACTTATGCTTGATCGCAAATCGCATGAATCAAGAAACCTTAATCAAGCACTCTTGGACACAAACAAAGTTTTAAAATGTTCCTTATTTGTAATGCTAATGTAACGATAAAATCGTCACTTAAAACTAAAAAAGCACTTCATCTAGCGACTGGTTGCTATAGACCCCGAGCTTTTTAGTAACTTACGGATCGTTACCGTATTAAGCTGTCCAGATAATAACAAAATGGCTTCATCGGGATGAGCTGCGAATCACCGACTCCGAATTCTACAAATTGCGAAATTACATCCATCGACCTCGAAAACCTGAGCGAGTTACCTCAGCCTGCTCTTATTCAAAGCGAATCTAAACCAACGACCGCTGGCCCAAACGATTCTGAATTACTGCAATCACGTCTTGGAGATATGAATGGGAGCAATCTCTTCAATGCGGATCGAGTTGGCTTCGACAGCAAATTACATAACCCAGTTTCAGAGAGTAAGTGCAGATGGGTTGAAGTAGTCCTAGCCCGATTTGAAGTTGGGTGTTCAGTTTTGCAACACGCAGCCTTTTTCGCAAATGCGATATCAACGCGCCTCAATTGACGATGAAGCAGCCTCGAAACTCTTCACGCAGAAGATTCTTTTGCACTTTACCCATAGTGTTTCGGGGCAGTTCCTTCACAATTACAACTTTCTTGGGCACTTTAAAGTTAGCGATCTTGGTTTTGAGGAAGCTTTGAATTTCAGAAGCATCAAGAATTGTGCCTACTTTAACCACGACAACTGCGACGCTAACCTCACCGAAATCGGGGTGTGGAACGCCGACAACGGCGCTTTCTTCAACACCGGAAATATCGTCAATGAAGCCTTCGATCTCCTTGGGATAGACGTTAAAGCCACCAGAGATGATGAGGTCCTTGCCGCGGCCTACGATGGAGACGTAATCTTCGGGCGTCTGCACTCCAGCGGCTTCACCGCCGAGCCGCCCCATATCTCCAGTACGGAACCAGCCGTCTGCAGTGAACTCTTCTTTCGTCTTGTCAGGCATTTGCCAGTAACCTTTGAAGATATTAGGCCCTTTTACTTCGATCAATCCAATCTCGCCCACTTTGCATGGCTGACCATCTTCACCAGTGATGCGGATGGAGACGCCAGGCAAAGCTTTGCCGACGGTGCCCCCGAAGCGGGCGCCATCCCTATCGTGGTAAGGATTCGAGGCTAACATACCAGTCTCGCTCATGCCGTAACGCTCGAGGATCGTGTGTCCTGTACGTTTTTTGAAGTCTAAAAATGTTTCTAGCAACAGCGGTGCAGAACCTGAAATAAAGAGGCGTATATTCCGGCAGACTTCTTGAGTGAAGTCACTCTCCGTGAGGAGTCTCACATAAAAGGTTGGCACTCCCATCATGAGGGTCGCCTTGGGTAGGTGGCGTATGGCTGATTTGGCATCAAACTTCGATAGCCAGATCATTTTAGCGCCTGCCAGCAAGGCCCCGTTGACGCCGACAAAGAGACCATGAATGTGGAAAATAGGCAGCATGTGTAGCAGAACATCATCACTCTTCCAGTCCCAGTATTGACGGAGTGTTCTGGCATTCGAACTCAAATTGCCATGACTGAGCATAGCTCCTTTACTGCGACCAGTAGTGCCTGATGTGTAAAGGATGCAAGCTAAGGCATCATCACTTACCTCCACGGTTTGAAACTTCCCATCAAAAACAGCTAATGCCGTCATGAGCGAACCGCTTCCATCTTCATCTAAAGTTACCACGTGGGCCACTTGGTTGGCTAAGGCGATAAGCCTGATCCATTCTAGATTCTTGCTTGGACAGACCACCACAGAAGGCGTTGCATTACCAAAAAAATAGTCCAGCTCAGCATCCCGATACGCCGTATTCAATGGCAGAAACACTAGGCCGGCGCGCAGGCTGGCCAAATAGAGCATGAGTCCTTCCGGCGACTTTTCAATCGGTGCTGCCACGCGAGAACCTAGTGGAAGCCCTAGAGATGCCAGCCACTGAGCCATGCGCGCAGTTCCGATTTCGATTTCACCCCAAGTGCGGTCGCGGTCCTCAGGGATCTCTAAACAGAGGCTGTCTCTGTTTTCTGGAAAACTGGCTTCAAGTAAGGAGTATAGATTCATGCAGGAACAATCAATTTCACGATCAAGAACACGAACGACGGACCCAATAGGCAGCCCAGACCTGTGTAAAAAGTGGCCGTCATGGCGCCATAAGGCACCAACTTGGGATCCGTGGCTGCAAGACCTGCCATTACACCACTATTGGTTCCCATTAGACCACCAAAAATCATGGCCGCGCGTGGATTATTTAAGCCCATGAATTTAGCTAAGAATGGCGTCAGGGTCATGACGAGAATCGCTTTGACCAGACCGGCAGCGACGCTGAGGGCTACAACCTCGGAACTTGCGCCGAGGCCTGCACCGGTGACTGGACCGACGATGTAAGTCGCAGCACCGCCACCTATCGTGGTGATGCTGACCGCATCCCGATAACCAAAAGCATAGGCGACAGCACCACCCATGGCAAAAGAAACAAAGATGCCTGTGAAAAGGGAAAGGACCCCCATGAGGCCTCCTTCACGTAGTTCTTCCATACGCACGCCAAAGGCTGTAGCAACAATGGCCAGATCACGGAGCATGGCACCACCCATTAGGCCCATTCCAGAAAGCATGGGCACATCAGCGATACCTTGTTTGCCGGCCGTGAGTAGGCCACCAAAGTAAGCTAGGATTAGCCCAATCAAAATGGCAATGGCAGAGCCGTGAACTCGACCTTGGGTGACGCGCTCAGATAGCGTGTATGAAATCCACATGGTCACTCCAACGATGGCAAAGGCGGTCACGAGTGAGTAACTGGTTAAAACTTTTTCGACTGGTAAAAGCATGTCCGGCATCCTCTAAGAACCCTCCTTTTCTTTGCCACGACCTAGTCGAACAAATAGAGCCACCAAACCAAAACAAACGGCTACGCCTAAAGCACCAGCAAGACTTGCCATGACTCCACCACTCAGTGCGCCGCGCACGTTTTGACTTGCCGACATGGCCACTACGACTGGCACATAGATAGTCCCCCAGAAAGAGATGCCGGACTCTGTGCTGATTTTCAAGCGGCCAGTGCGTTTCATGTAGTCGGTGCTAAAGATCAGCAAAATCATGGCAATACCCACGCCGCCAATATCTGCATCAACTCCAAGAAGCGCCCCAAGTAATCGTCCCGCTGAGAGTCCGATCAGCAGGCTGAGAGAAAGAATGGCTGTTCCGTAAATGGTCATTGAGGCAAAGAAGTCATTCTTTTCAGTAATGCCTAGAATGGCAATCATTGATTTTGAATAGAAAATTCAGTTGAACTTATCAGGTCATGTGAAAAAGAAGGTGCACTTTTGCGGGTTATTAAGTGTCTGCCTTCTTATGAGATTGATTCGCGATGTTTTGGTGTTCAGCTAGGGGATTCTATCCGCTTTGTATTTGCTGAATCTGGGCTTTATCCTTGTGGAAATCATCCCAGATAATGGGCCAATTTTTGGTAATCTGGATGAGGCAACTGCTATGGCTCTTTTAATGAATTGCTTGGCTTACTTTGGCGTGGACTAGGGGCATATGCTGCGTCGTAAAACAGGTGTCGAAAGACCCGCGCAAAAGACCCCATGACATGGATGTAACGAACTAGAGATGAAGAGAATTATGGCTGCGCAAGAATGATCTCGTAGCCGTAAATCTCGCGGAAGATGTCACACTTGGAGTTGATGGCAATCTGCTCGATCGTTGTATCCTCAATACCCGGCGTCAGGATCGTCAGGCGACTGCCTTCAGGTCGCAATTGGATACTTTTGATGCGCTGGGTATGACTGCGATCCAAGGCGTCAGCGATTCGCAAGAGAGCTGCCAGTTTAAAAACGATCATGCGCTCTTCACGGGACAGATCGGCAAAATGCGGGTGATTCTGTTCGGGGTTGTAGCGCCTGTGATAACGTGCCAGTAGCGCCACCATTTCGCGTTCAGCGGTGCTGAGGCCAAAAATCTCTGTTTGAAGCAGGATGTATAAGCTGTGCTTATGATGCTCACGCGGACTGATGAACATGCCAACTTCATGAAGCATGGCCGCAACCCGAAGAACCAGTTCATAGCGTGGTTCAAGCGCGTGCATGGGCTGAAGCTCACGGAAAAGCTGCTGGGCAAAGTTAGAAACATGGGTCGCATGTTTACGGTCTGTTTTATAGCGCAGTCCGATCTCACAGGCCGCCTGCATCACCTCTTCTTGAAACATGGCTGTGCGTGGCCGTGCCGTAACGAGATCCTGCATCAGTTCTCTCTGGAAGTCACCATGTGGCACCCAGAGGGTTTCATCCCCAAAACGGCTGGCAAGGGCAAGGTTGGTTTGTAGGGCAGGGACGATTCCTTCGCCGCCGGTATAATGGGTGTGCAGTTGGCGGATGAGTTCGTCCGGGCTTAGCTTGGCGAGCTTGGTCGTGTAACGCAGTAGTTCACTCTCATTCAGGCGACAGGCACCCTGCTTGGGTGTCGCTAAAAGAGGGGCCACGCTCTGAATCTCGGCACCGATGGCCACATGATGATTCATTTTATAATGCACGTAGTCCTGTTCAAGCTGATCGACCACACCGCGAATCTGTTCCTCCAAATGCAGCAAATGATGTGAGGACTCGCCGTCGCCACTGGCCACTGCTTCTCGGGCACGAAAGATGCCGAGACGGTAGTTACTGTAAGCCTCGAGGCGACCGTCTTTAAAGTAAAGGGCACGAGTATTGCCTGGGCCGATATGAGAGACAAAGGTGTTACCCGCAGAGAGTTTGGGGTTCTTTTCTAGCAAGCGCCGAGCGATTTGATAAACAAGGCGGGTCATGTCGCCATCATCAATCAATCTTGCTGCAAGGCCTGTCGTGACTTGCAGGCGGTTGAGGAAGATTTCATGATTGGTGGCTTCCGAAAGGATGTTGGTGTTGTAGAGGCGGATGGCCTCCAGTGAGATGCCATACTCCTTGGTGCTACGCAAAAAATCGCGCAGGATGCCTGCAGCTTGCTCCATGGTGCTGCGGGTAACGATGCCGGTGCGGAAAATGTCGCGAGCGATGGGCAGCGGACGATCCATGTGCTCGATCTCGACAAAGCCTTGGGTGTGATCTTGATAACCGATGACAATGGAAAGTGATGCTGCACCGACGTAAATGACGGCTTGTTCGGCATGGGGACTAGTGAGTTCAGACATGAAAAGAGGAGAAAAATAAAATTACAAAATTGCTGACGGCTTCTTTTCCCGCAACCAAGCGACGGAGCCAATCGCAACCGCTGAACCGCCCAGTTTGGCCACTGAGTATTTGATGCCGCGGGCTAGAGTGGGTATGGCAAAGCGGTTCACCTCCTCTTTCAGTAAATTGACGTACAGAGCAGGCAACTCTTCGACAAGCCCACCGCCGAGCGTGATTTGATCTGGTGCAAAAAGATTGACCAACGTGGCCACGCCCATGCCGAGAAAACGTATGGAATTTCTGAACATGACCATGCCCATCTCATCTGCACTTTTGAAACTACTGGCCAGTGCTTTACTGCGGATATCCCGAAGGTTTCCGCGTGTTTTTCTATCCAACTCAGGTAACTGACCGCGATAGCAGGCGATGCCTGCCTGAGAGGCGAGAGCCAGTCGGCTGGTGAGATCCTCTAGCATCACGGCCCCATTTTGCTCGCTACCTAGATGAGTGCCGGGCAGATAAATCATGCCAAGCTCCATGGCGGAAACACTACGCCCCATGATTAACTGACCATTGTAAACAAAGCCCGCACCAAGGCCAGTTCCTGGAAATACCCCCAGCAGTGAGCGTGCACCTTGACCAGCCCCAAGCTTGAATTCGCCGAAGGTTCCTGCATCCACGTCATTGAGGACAGATACAGGCTTTTTGAAGGCTGTTTTGAGAATGTTCGTTAGCCCCATGTTAGTCCAACCCAGATTCGGTGCATTGATCAGGATCCCCTTCTCAGGGTTCACCAACCCAGGGCAGCCAATGCCAATCCCTTGTAGGCCTTTGGGATCGACCTGTGCCGCCGAGATTGCTTCATGAATAGCACTGATGATTTTTTTACGTCCTTTCACCTGACCATCGGAACCGCCGGTTGATTTTCGAGCCGTCCCTAAGACGTTATAATCTTTATCCAGAACGCAGGCCAGCATCTTGGTCCCACCGAGATCAAAGCCGATCCAGAAAGGTAGACTTTTTAACTTAGGCGCTTTCTCAATTTTTACCGCTTTCTCAGGTTTGTCGGCCTTACCTTTAGCTTTTAGAATTTTTCCAGTTGGAACGGCTTTCACCAGTTTGGCCGACTTGCCTGCAGATTGCACTTTGGATGAGATTTGAGAATTCTGTTTTGCCATGATTCCCAACAGAGCACGTCAGGACAGGTTTGGGCAAGTGACAAGAACAGCCAATCTAGTCCTTGATAGAACCGACAGTCGCTCCACTGTTTTTGAAAAGTGCCTGAAAAGTTGTGTTATGGTAGAAAAGGAGTCCTGAATTCTGGGCGACTAGGTTAGGAATTGCCGGTATTGAACAACCCTTTTCGGCGGAATGTAGCCAGGTTCTTCAAGCTAACGGGATAATTCGTAGCGTTTGATGTTTGGGTGATACACTTCACACTCCTTCTTATGCAGCCAGATGCTCAGCCAAAATAAAAGCACACTTCCTATAAGCACGATCAAGATGCCCCAGCATGCGCGGCGTGATCGACTCATAATCATGGCGATTAAAGTCACCGCGGCCATGCTATAATAAGCCCATGCTGTGTCCTGTCGGAGTTGTGTCTGCTTTTGAATGATCGGACCATACTCGACGGCGCTCGTAGCTAAGATGCGTGGAGTGGCTTTGAGTCGGAAGTCCAAGTAAGGCCAGACGCTAGCACAAGAGACAAAAATGATGCCCAGTGCTAAGAGTCGGCTTTTACTCTCATTCATAACGAATGCTATGACAAGCAAGGTCACGCCAAAGGCTAACCCATAGAGAGGCAGCGACTCCATAAGGAGATGTGCGTATTCAGGGTCACGCACGCTTTGCCAGAGGTTTGTTATTTCGCGCCACATGCAGACATCAAGGCAGCACGAAGACACTGTGTCAAACTTTGGAACGCAAGAATGACTTTACTGCTTCAGCCGTGGCCGCCATGGGGTAAGTTTTCAAAGTTTTGGATTTCAGCACTTCTAGAGAAGGGTGAATCGGCTCACTGCCTGTTGATGATTGTACCACCTCAGGGAATTTGGCGGGACTTGCCGTGCTGAGCACCACGCTTACCTGATCTTGTGCCATGTCTATAAACGCGCAGGCGGTATGCGGGTCCACCACATACTGGTAGTCTTGCCAAACCTGAGCAATGGTTTGTGGGATTGTTTCATCATCCATTCGCGTGCTGCGAAAACTGGAGGCCACGTGAGGGAGGGTGACCTGCTCGCCTGCCTTCATTCGGATCATCGTTTCGCGCACCTTAGTTTGATCTTCATTCAGTCGGTAATACAGGTAGCGCTCAAAATTAGAGGCCGCCTGAATGTCCATGCTCGGTGCGTGGCTGGGGATGACCTCTCCTTCCTGATAGCATCCCGTGGTAAAAAAGCGGTGCAGGATGTCATTTTGATTGGTCGCCACGCGGAAGCCTCCACAGGGCATGCCCATTTGCTGACAAAGCCAGCCCGCCATCACATTGCCAAAATTTCCTGTCGGCACCACGAACTCGACCGTGGCACGAGCCTCTGCTGGCAGTCTTAGCCAAGCCCAGATGTAATAAACACACTGAGCTAGGACACGGGCGATGTTGATGCTATTGACGGCTGACAGATTGACCTCACCGACAAAAGTGTGATCGCCGAAGCACTCTTTGACCACTCGTTGAGCATCATCGAAAGTGCCTGGAACTGGAATAGCGTAAACATTCGCAGCCCCAGTGCAGGCCATCTGCCGTTCTTGCAGTGGAGCTACGCGGCCATTTGGATACAAAATAAAGATTTCAATGCCATCCTGCCCCATGCAGCCATGAATCGCTGCACTGCCTGTATCCCCTGAGGTTGCGCCCAGGACGGCTAGCTTTTTGCCTTTTAATTTAACCTGTCGTTTGTAAAGCAGGCCTAGAAGCTGCAAGGCAAAGTCTTTGAACGCCAGCGTTGGGCCGTGCCACAGTTCCAGCACGTAGATCTTATCAGAAATCTTAACCAGTGGTGCCACATCTGGCGAATCAAAACGAGCATAAGCCTCAGCGGTCAGCGTATGCCATTCTTCGTTGGGGATTTCCGGAGCAAAGAGAGTCAGGAACTCAGCGGCGAGTTGCGCATACGATAGCTTTTCCCAAGCGGGCAGTTTGTCCGCGATGGGTGGCAGTTTCTCAGGCAGAAACAGCCCACCGTCTGTGGCGAGACCGATTTCGACAGCTTCCGAGAATGTGTGCGGGCGGGTCTGACCCCGAGTAGAGATGAAAAGCATGGTGAGAGGGCGGAATCTGCCAAGACTCCGCCGCAACTCAAGTCCAGAGAGACTGCTTACGCTGACTCTTATCGATTCATGAAAACGGACTTCCGCTTTCAGTGATGGTCAGGCTAGGCTTTCGTTTTTGATGAAGAAAAAGACTCATTCATCAAGTGGCCATGAAGCTGAGAGGTGAGGGTCTCCACTCGTTCAGAAAGCTTGAGCGACATTTCGGTGAGCGCTGTGTTTTGCTTTAGGAGCTCTAAGAGTAGAGACGTCTGATTCGCTGCTAAATCCAGGCGCTCTTGACTGGCTGTTGCCAGCACCTCTCGGTGCTGCGCATCCGCCTCAGAGTGGGCTTTATCGCGATCGGCTTGGCGTGTTTGGGCCAATCAAATCAAAGGGGCCGCATAGGCCGCCTGGAGGCTAAACGCCAAATTCAGTAAAATGAAAGGATACAAATCGAAATGGAGCGCACCCACGACATTTAGTGAAATCCACAAGGCCACGAGAACCGTCTGACAGATGATGAAAGTAGGTGTTCCAAAAAAGCGGGCAAACTTTTCGGCCTTTAATCCAAACCAATCATTGCCGAAAGCAGTTCCCAAATGAGCAACAGGTAAATGAAAGCGCAGATGATGACTGACTGATGAGATCGTTTTAGTGACAGAGGCGAGCGGATCAGGATTCATCCGGCATCGTATTTTGTAAACTCAGGCTCTGCCACATTCAATGCACGGTTTCCATCTTTTTGCGACCTTGATTGACAATTATCCCAGCCCATCCAGGATCGTCTGCGATATCGCCAGATACGCGGGTGTAGTTCAATGGTAGAACACGTGCTTCCCAAGCATGATACGTGGGTTCGATTCCCATCACCCGCTCCACGGTTAATGGATCTCTTCTAAGTCCACTTGGTCTGGGTTCATGGAGAAGGCGGTTTTTTCTTCATTTAAAGATCGATCCTCCTCATCCGCTTGGGTGCATGATTTGGTTGGGGGAATAAGCACGGCTCCTTTGAGCAGGCGGCAGAACTCTTTTTTGGAGAGTTGATGAAAGGTGCCTTCTTTCGTGGCTGGATCTTTCATCTGTTTGTATTCGATGTGCATGCGCGCCCATTCAACGATCCGGTAATAGACCTCCCCTTGTTTCCAAATTTGACCTTGTTCTAACTTCATAGCTGCCTAGTAAGGCCTGATTTATAGGTATGCTATTAGATTTCCTCAACATCTCGACGCTGAAGGCACCAGGAACGATAACTTAGCTGACCTTCTTTGAGGGCCTCATAGATTCGCGAACCCGGGACTCCTGCAAAGTCGAGACCAAGTGAATGAAGCGGTTTGGGCAAGCATCGGCGTATAAGTTGTTGGTTGCGCTCTGCATTGATATCCATACCCCTGAGAACAGCAGCGCTGATGTCATGGCTGGCTCGCAGGATGAGTTTAGAATTTTCGAGAGTCTGTTCCCATTCGGGTTCACTTTCACGGAAACGGAAATCGGCGTAAAGAAGATGGCCTCCGGGTTTCAATACACGCACCACTTCGGCTAGGAAGCCGGCAAAATCGGGGTAACAATGTGAGGCCTCGATATTGATGACGGCATCCATGGATTGTTCAGGGAAGGGGAGTTGTTGGGCATCTCCCCGTTGAAACTGCAGACCTTTGATTGGATGTCGTGCTTGGCAGAAATCGATCCCGAGTGGATTCAGGTCGATGCCAATGTAACTGGCTGGATTTTGTGTGCGACAGATCCATGACGCACCACCTCCATGACCACAGCTAATCTCTAGAACGGTCTTTTGTTTTAATTCGATCTGAGTGGCGACGTGGTGATAAAGCTGGATGCAGGTCCGATTGGGTTCGTCAGCAGGATCTAGAGTGAGATTCACAGATGGGACGGTCTGAAAGGCATAATTCAGGAACAAAATATCCTGATTCTGTAATCGTTTAGTTAAATTAGGATACCAACAACGCCAAAGGAACTGCCGGACGGGCCCGAAGGAAAAGAGGTGATTGAAGATTGGCATGAAGGTTAAGACTGTTTGTAAATTGGCCGAGTTAGTCAAATAGGAAGGGTCTAATGGAATGATTTCAGGAGAATTACGGGTGAGTTAAAGAAAGACTTGTTTCTAGTGCGAGAGAATGGTTTGCTAGTTTGCCTGTAGTCACAGCGCCAATACATTCACCGATGGAGACTGCCCTTGATAAACCTACCGCTGCCGCCAGCAGTTCTGCGGAGGACCGTATCCTTGTGGAGCGTGCGCAGGATGGCGACACACGGGCTTTCGACGACTTAGTTCGTAAGTACACGCCCAAGCTCTACGGCATGGTCTACAATATGACCTCTAACCGAGAAGACACGGCAGACCTCCTCCAAGAGATATTTGCCAAGGCCTATCGCTCCGTGAAGCGTTTCCAAGGGAAGTCGTCTTTTTACACTTGGATTTACTCGATCTCAGTGAATATGACGCTGAATTTTCTCAAAAAGCGTGGGCGCTACGCCAAAGTCAGTCTTGATGATGTGGATAGTGGTATTCAAAATGACCCCGAGTTTGTGAAGGTGACCACTGCCGCGCGAGATACGGTTCGAGAGGTAAATATTAACGAATTACAAAAAAGATTGAACGCAGCGATGATGAAGTTGTCTGGAGATCACCGCACGGTTGTCACCTTGTATGACATCCAAGGCCATCAGCACAATGAGATCTCAAAAATTCTCGGTGTGTCTGAAGGAACCGTTAGATCACGTTTGTTTTATGCTCATCGGATTCTTCAGACTTATCTGGAGGATTTGGTGTAGCCATTGTTGAGTCGCCCATCCTTTAATCAAAGACACATCCAAAATACCTGCTCATGAGTGAATTTGAAGACATCCAGCGCCTGATCCGTCTGAAGAGGTTTGAAGCTCCCAAAGAGGATTTCGTTGAGGACTTTTTGGCTAAATTTCATGAGCATCAGCGCTCTGAAATGCTGCGTCAATCTTCCTTGAGTCTTCTCTGGGAACGTATGACGACGTATTTTGATGACCTCATCGCTCCGCGCATGGTTTTGGTGCCTGCGGCTGTTTGTGTCGGTTTTTTGGCCATTTGGGGTGCAATGAACATCAGGTCTGGCGACTCGATTGATGTGACAGGCTCCTTGGCCTCGTCACAGTCAATGCCCGCGGTCATGTCCAAACAACCTGCTTTTGATGTCGATAGCCAATTGATCCGTGAGGTGGAAAACAACCGTGTTCTCGAGATCGAAGGCATCTTGCTGAGTCGCCATTTTGAAACGGATCACACCTTGCAACCAGATCTCGTGGATGTTGTGAGCGTTTCTGGCTCAGCCACGCCTGTTTCCGCGGAGTTGCAACCCGTAGCTGGCTTCAACCGCTAATCCGACCAATCACAGAAAAGTCTAATCCGCCATTTCCCTCTAAAACACCTGCGCGCATAGCATCAGCTGTGCATTCAAGAGCAGGTGTTTTGATTTTCGAGGTTTCGGCAAGAGTGCGAGCAAAGTCAGCATCTTTGAGCATGTTTTGCAGCGAGAAGTGCGGCTCAAAATCTCCATTGATAAGGTTGGGGAGCTTCATGCCGATGAGCGTGCTGTAGTTGGCATTGGCTTCTAGGGCTGCCTTTAGTAGATTCAAGGAAACACCTTGACTCTCGGTGATGGCCACGGCTTCGGAGAGGGCTTTGAGGGTGATTGCGCTTACCAGATTCGTGACAATCTTGAGCACCATGGCGTCTCCTACTTGACCCAAATGAAGGATTTTTTGTGAGCTGATTTCCAGAATGGGACGGGCACGTTCGAGCAATGTCGCATCACCGCCAACATAATACACAAGCTTGGCATTTTGAGCGGCCATTTTACTGCCTGTGAAGGGTGCGTCAAGGAATGCGGCACCGCTCTGCGCGCACAGATCGGCTGCAGCTAGAGTGGCGGCTTTACTGACGGTGGCGTGATTCATGACTAAATGATCGGTGGTTAGAGCCGGTTGCATGTCGCGCAGGGCAGAAAGCAGAGCCTCGTCATCGCGGACAAAAATCTGAATGATCGGTGCCGCCTCCACTACTGCACGCGGAGTAGCCATAAAGTTGGCCTCCGAGCGTGGGCTGTGGCTCCAACTAAAAACAGGGTGTCCAGCTTTTTTGACATTTTCAGCCACTCGGCTGCCAATGATGCCAAGGCCAAGAATGCCGATGTTTTGAGAAATTAGATTCATGCCCAGTTGTGCGGCGGGACAAATCGTCTGGCAAGCATTCTGTGCTTTCCTTTGCGTGATTGCATCAGCCGTCTATGCATTGCTAACTTTTTATTCCACCATGTCATCCTTCCGAACTCTCTTTGGCCATTTGAAGACAGAAATGCAAAAAGCCATTGTCGGCTACGAGGGGCTGCTAGGAGATGTTTTGGTGGCGATCTTTTCTGGAGGCCATGTCTTGCTCGAGGGTGTTCCTGGACTTGGAAAGACTTTTCTGGTGCGCACGCTTTCTCAAGTGATTGGTGTGGAGCCTGGCCGTGTGCAATGCACACCTGATTTAATGCCAGCGGATATCTTGGGAACTCATATCGTTAATGAAAACGAGCACGGGCGGCGCGTGATGTTTTTTGAAAAGGGACCTGTCTTTAAAAATTTACTGCTTGTGGATGAAATCAATCGTGCGACGCCAAAAACACAGGCCGCTCTGCTGGAAGTTATGCAGGAGCGTGCGGTGACGACCGGAGGTGAACGGCACACGCTGCCAGAGCCTTTTTTTGTGCTGGCTACGCAGAATCCCATGGAGATGGAAGGCACTTATCCTCTTCCCGAGGCTCAGTTAGATAGGTTTATGTTTAAAATTCGGGTGCCATTCCCAGACTTAGATTCTCTCGTTGAGATCAGCCGCCGCACGACTGGATTTACTGAACCAACCATGAAATCAATCTGCACGGGTGCCGAGATCTTAAAGATCCAAAAGGAATTGGCCCAGATGCCAGTGGCAGATCCTGTGGCGCATTATGCCAGTCGGCTGATTTTGGCTACGCACCCTGAGCAGCCAGGGGCATTGCCAGAGGTGAAGCGTTATGTCGCCTATGGCAGTAGCCCACGTGGACTTCAGAGTCTGATTCGCGGAGCTCGTGTCTGGGCCGCTGTGAATGGAGCAACCTCGGTCTCGACCGATGATATCCGTGCCATCGCTCATGTGGCGCTGCGTCACCGTATAATCCTTAATTTTGAGGGTGAAGCTCAGCAAGTGAAAGTGGACGACATCATCACCAAGCTACTCGAGCAGATCAAGACCCCCGCGATGCAGGCAGCTTAATATTTTGGTCCGTCATCGGAGATAACTTCCAGCTCGCTTAATTGCAAGCTGCGCTGTTCACCCTTTTCGTTGGCCTGATAGATAACGCCGGTTTCCAACTCTAAACAGGTAAGCCAACCTTCCCCATAAACCCAAGTGTCAATGCAAATGGCAAAGGGTCTGACAGCAGGTAGTCCTGTTTTTTGGGCGGTATGTCCGCAGATCATGGTCTTACCTGACACATGTGGAAAAGCATCGCTAAAGCGCGTCCAAAACAGCCAGTCGTCACTTTGGTCTCGTAACGCATAGACAGAGTTGGCATTGGCGTGAACGAACAGATGATGGGCATCTTCATAATAGCGGAGACAGCGTTCACTGAGGAATTCAATGTGTGCTAGTGGCACATCTGACCAAGTAAGTTTTTTGGGGTCTCCTGAGTAGGATGTCAGGGTTTCCGCGCCGCCAGCAGCCAGCCAACCATGAGGATCGATGCGCCCAGCCATGGTTTCCAGGAAAAGAATTTCGTGATTTCCTGTGATAGGCTTGAGCTGGGTTTTGCTTTCCAGACCGATCAGTATATCAATCACGCCTTTGGAATCTGAGCCTCGATCCACGTAATCACCTAATGTAACCAGAACATCGTCCATGCCTGGTCGCACGATTTTTAAGAGGGTGCGCAGGGCCATGGAACAGCCGTGGATGTCTCCGATCACCAAGGTTCGCATACTTCACCTTTGCTTGCATTGTCACGAGTGCAACAGATCGCGTAAGGAAAGCATGACTTTCAGCGAAATGCTCTCCACTATTCCATCCGCCGATGAATCTTCTCAAGTCACTCGACTATTCTATTCTCCAGCAGTGCATGCATTGCGGGATGTGTCTGCCTACTTGTCCAACCTATGTCGAAACCAAACGCGAGCGAAATAGCCCCCGAGGTCGTATCTCCCTCATGAGAAGCGTGGCGGATGGGGAGCTGACGGTGACAAAGGCGTTTGCTGATGAAATGTATTACTGCCTGGGCTGCCTGGCCTGCCAAACCGCTTGTCCGGCTGGAGTCAATTATGCTGAGCTTTTTGAAACCGCCCGCGCTGAGGTGGAGCGCAGTGGCGTTCTGGATGCTCCGGAGCGTGGTTTTTGGCGTTGGCTGACTCTGAGTGTGCTATTCATGCATCCGCGCATTCTGCGTCTCGCGGGATGGGGGTTGCGCCTTTGGCAGCAGACGGGCCTAGACCGTCTCATGCGTCGATACAGATTTTTTGGATTATTACCAAAGTACTTGCGTGATCTAGAGCCGCAGACACCGCGGGTTACAGCTTTTTTTTCAGACTCACTCATTGCGCCTTTTGAGTCGTCTCAAGAGAAGTCTAGTTATCGTGTTGGTTTGCTCACTGGGTGTATTCAGGACTTAGTCTTTTCTAATGTAAATCGAGATACAGTTGATGTCCTGCTAGCAAATGGCTGCGATGTCATCACGCCACGTTCGCAGTCCTGCTGTGGCTCACTCCATGCTCACAATGGTGCTGTGGAGTTAGCACGTGAATTAGCTCGGCGCCAGATTGAAAGCTTTGATCTCGACAACTTGGATGCCATTATCACCAATGCAGGCGGTTGTGGCGCCCACCTGAAACAGTATGGTCATCTTCTGCAGGATGATCCTTTTTATGCCACTAAAGCTCGTCTATGGGACCAGAAGGTGAAGGATATCCACGAATGGATGGCCCACATTGGTATCCGTAAACCTTCGAAAGGAGCTGATGTGGCTGAAGTGACTTACCACGAGAGTTGCCATCTTTGTCATGGTCAAAAAATCTCCTCACAGCCACGGCAGATGCTGCAAGCCATTCCAGGCCTTGTTTTGAAGGAAATGCCAGAGAGTCACTGGTGCTGCGGTAGTGCTGGGATTTACAATATTACTCAACCAGAGCAGTCCGCCAAATTGCTGAAACGAAAAGTCGCCAACATCGAAAGCACTCAGACTGGAGTTGTCGTCACCTCTAATCCAGGATGTCATTTGCAGTTGGTTAATGGTCTTCATGGCAGGGTTGCCGTCTCCCAGCCCGTGACGCTTTTGGCCAAAGCTTATCGCGCCGAGATCTCAAAGGAATTATCAACTGGTATTTCCCCGTCATTGCATTCAGTGGAATTCTGAGCGATTCCTTCTTATTGTTTACCCTCATGCATCATCTCGGCATATACCTCGCCCGCTTAACCCTGATGGGCTTTCTCGGTTCACTGATACTTGCGGTCAGTTTTGCACAGACTCCTGAGGCTATCGTTCCACCTAAATTGCCGATTCCACCAAAGCCAGGCGCTGAAGGTGGCAAGGCCCCCATTCCGGAAGATCTCATCGGCGACGAGCATGTTCGTGAGGAATTCGGCGTCAACGAATTCACCACGCCAAGCATTCGTAAGCTCTTTGAAATGCTGGATGGGCTCGGCAAGCTATCCTATGACAATCTGAAGCGGCCAATCAACCGTCAGACACCTTCGGACCGTGTTCTTGTTTCGTTGGGGCTTGGCACACTGATCGCTGACGGTTTTCTCATCGTGCAGTGTGAGAAGGTGGAAGCCATGGAAGATGTCGGACGTGCTCTCATCAAATATGCAAAAGTCATTGGTGCTGGTGCTCGGATGAATCGCCACACACAGAGTCTTTTTGAGCACAGCATTGATGGGAATTGGGATAACCTGCGCAGTGAATTGGCTTTAACTCAAGCCGATGTCGAAGCCGAAATGGTTCAGCTACGTGATGTCGATATCGCGCATCTTGTCAGTCTCGGTGGTTGGCTACGAGCCTTTGAAATCGCTACACGTAGCGTGGCTGATAATTACACTGAAGAAAAATCATGTCGGCTCGTGCGCCCCGACATCGCTGAATACTATGCTGCAGGTCTAGCGAATCTTAGCCCCGCACACCAAACCAACCCAACGCTCAAAGCTCTCCAAGAAGGCTTGGCTGCTATGACGCCTCTAATGATAGCAACGGAAGGCAAAGGTCTCACCGCTGAACAGGCTGCGGTCTTAGCAGCGAAAGCTGCAGTGCTTTCTCACATCGTGACTGATCCGATGAATAACTGATCTTTCTTCGATACCCTTTACCCTTTTATCATGGCACAACTCTCCCCCGAACAATTGGCTCACGTCGAACAATGGGCCTCTGATGGCGCTAACCTCAATCAGGTGCAAGATCAACTGCGCTCGGAATTTGGCATCAATCTGACATATCTAGATGCCCGTCTTTTAATGCTGGATGTAGGTGTAAGAATCAAGGATAGACCCAAGGAGGCAGTTAAAGCTTCAGAGTCCGCTCCCGAGGTGTCTCCTGAGGGTGTGGATACTGACCTTAATGCTGCCGACACCATGGCCGCTGGTTCGGTGCAATTGGTGGCCGACCATATTACCATTCCTGGGGCTATTATCAGCGGAAAAGTCAGCTTTAGTGATGGCCAGATGGCCTCCTGGCATATGGATCAGACGGGGCGTCTTTCTCTGACAGGTGCCCCCAAGGGTTATCAACCTCCAGCTGCCGATATCCCACTCTTCCAGCAGCAACTTGATATATTGATGCAGCGTGCAGGAATTTAAGGTTTAGTCGTTGGCGCTGATGTAGCAGCTGCAGATCTAAAGGCATACAAGCTGCCGTCATCCGCACCCACGATCACGTAGTCTCCAGCCACGGCGGGAGAGGTCTTCACCGCTGCGCCGATCTCATTTTGCCAGACTTCTTTGCCGTCTTTAACATCTAAGGCATACAAGTAGCCATCGTCACTTCCAAACAGAGCCACCTTGCCTGCGCAGATGACGGCACTGCTATCAATCCGATCTCGGCAGCGGAATTCCCATAAAGCTTTACCAGTAGTGCGGTCGATGGCATGGAAACGCTTGTCTCGGCTGCCACAAAAAACCACTTTTTCCCAAATGGCTGGTGCCGCATAGAATTCGAATTCGCGCTGCCCATACTCCCAGATTTTAGCGCCGTCCATCAGGGCATAAGCACCGATGCGATTACCGTAATGAGAGACATAGATAACGCTATCTGAGATCGCCACATTGTTCCCAATGTAGGAGCCTACCTCGATTTGCCGCACCTCTTTTCCCGTGGTGACATCATGCACATGCATCACACTGTCGCAGCCACCAAAGACGACCATGCCCTCTCCAATCGCAGCGCCTCCATTAATGTAGTAGCCTGTCTCCGCCGCCCAGTCTTGTTTGCCGGTCTTGGCGTCTAGGCAATAGACTTTGTAATCGTAGCTACCAATCAGAATCTTTTGAATCTGGCTTTTAGGGTAAGTCCAGACATTGGCGGCTGCATGGATTTCAGCGTCGGTTTCATATTTCCAGGCTTCTTTGCCTGTTTCAGCGTTCCAAGCGTAGACAAAGCCATCTTGGCAGCCCGCCACAACCAGATCCCCAGCAAAAGCTGCTGCACCATCAAAGGCACCCTTTGCCTCGACTCCCCAGATTTTTTCGCCACTGGTAAGATTTAAACAATGGAACTTTCCATCCTTGCAGCCCGCATAGACCTTTCCGGCGCGCACCACAGCGCTACTGACCAGCATCTCGGCCTGCCCCTTGGGCTTTTCCATGAACTGATGCTGCCAAGCCAACTCCAGCGGAAATCGTAGGTCGACTGGCGAGAGCCCTGTCATGGCCTCATTACCCCTAGAGTGAATCCATTCACCCGTCGTTTGCGTGGGGGGAATCAATTGCGCCGAAGCGCTAAGTGTTGAGAGGCAGAAGACAAAAAGAAGACGAAGCATGGTTTAGCAGAAACGTTCCCACTTTCGAGTAAATTGCTTCAGAGTTGAGGAGATCAGATTAGCACGCTAGTTGCAAACCTAACATGCCTTTTGCCAACCGCAGGCAAACGATGCTGTGGGCTTTTAGAGGAAGATTGGTGACTCCCGAAATCAGGGGAAGGGCATCGGTTGGGAAGGCGGCGCTTAGGGAAGTGTCATACACCAACTGCCAATGAGAATCTTGCGAACCTGGCACCACAAAGTTTTGGGGTAAATCACCACGATTGAAGAGAAAAACCAAGGGGGATGAGGCCGCTAGGAGGGCGCCAAAAAGCGTGCGTGAGGGATCATGCCATTCGTCGTGGCAGAGCAAACTGCCGTTCCCCTCTAGCCAAGCGACGTCAGGCATGCCACTGACCGGATTGAAAGCGCCGTCGTAGTAGGTGGTTCTTTTTAATTCAGGAGTGCTCTGGCGGAGGGCGATGATCTGGCGGGTGAAGTTCAGCATATCTTCATCACAATGAGTCCAGTCGATCCAGCTTAGCTCGTTGTCCTGACAGTATGCGTTGTTATTACCCCTTTGACTGCGTCCGCGTTCATCCCCGGCATTGATAAACGGCACACCGACTGAGGTCATCAAGGTAGCCAGGAGACTGCGGCGGAGTCGCGAGCGCAAACGTAAAACTCTGGCGTCGTCAGTGACGCCTTCGACCCCACAACTGACACTGTGATTGTGATTGTCACCATCACGATTTTCCTCGCCATTGGCTTCGTTATGCTTACTGGCATAGCTCACAAGATCGAGTAGTGTAAAGCCATCGTGAGAGGTGAGAAAGTTGATGCTGCTCAGAGCTGGGCGCTGGGTGCTGCCATAGATGTCCTGACTGCCACAAAGACGCTTGGCAAATTCCGCAGTGCTGCCATCATCGCCTGCCCAGAAGCGCCGCACAGTATCGCGATATTTTCCATTGAGCTCACGCCAAGGCTCAGGGAATGCACCGACCTGATAACTGTCTATGCGCATGATATCCCAGGGCTCAGCGATGAGCTTCACCTTAGATAAAATGGGGTCTTGGGCCACAGCGGAGAGAAATTGGCCGTTGGCGTCAAAGTTGTCATGATGATCGCGAGCGACCGTCACTGCTAAATCAAAGCGGAAGCCGTCCACGTGCATCTCAGTCACCCAGTAGCGCAGGCTATCCATGATCAGTTTCAGCCCCGGGCCGCTGGCTGAATCCACCGCGTTCCCACAGCCTGTGACATTGATGTAGTTGGACCCATGTTCATCAAAAGTATGTCGATAATACATACGGTCATCCAACCCGCGCAACATGAGAGTGGGACCGCGTTCGTCACCTTCGGCAGTGTGGTTGTAAACCACATCCATGATCACTTCGATCCCTGCGGAATGCAGTGCTTTGACCATGTCTTTAAATTCGCGGACTATTGCCTGCGGATCTTTTGCGGATGCATACTCAGCGTGAGGAGCAAAGAAACCGATGGTATTGTATCCCCAGTAATTAGTCAGTCCTTTTTCCACAAGAAATTGATCATCAAGGTGCTGATGCACTGGGAGCAACTGCAGACTGGTGATTCCCAGTTCTTTGAGGTATTGAATGATTTTCGGGTGCCCTAAGCCCGCATAGGTTCCACGAATCTCCTCAGGCACGTCAGGATGGCGCTTTGTAAAGCCTTTGACGTGCAGTTCATAGATGATCGTATCCTGCCAAGGCACTTTTGGCAGGGCATCATCTTGCCAGTCATAACAACCATCCACAATGACCGATTTTAGGGCCTCTGCCCCATTGTCCTGGGCCCCAGGAAAGCTATTGGGTCCATCCGAGCTGAGCATGGCACTTGTGCCATTTGCCTGTCCGACGATGGCCAGTGCATAGGGATCAAGCAGTAGCTTGTTGGGATTGTAGCGCAGAGCGTTCTGCGGCATCCATGGTCCATAAGCGCGATAGCCATAGAGTTGGCCTGGTCTTGCCCTAGGCGCAAAGGCGTGCCAGATGTCCTTTTCACCCCGACTCATTCTTATCCGTGTGGTTTCAAACGCCGGATTGGTTGCATCATACAAGCAGAGATCCAGCATGGTGGCATGGCGGGAGAAAACACAGAAATGAGCACCAGCCTCAGTGATGAACACACCAGGAGTCGAGGTGAAGCGGGCGGGGAAAGAGGACATGTTGTTTGTCTGTCATGAAGCAGAAGCCACGCCGTTGCACGTAGGAAAAAAGAAGAACTTCAGGATTCGCCAGGCAGCTCACTTCAATTCGGCAAAGCCACAGAAGACACTGGAATCCTCAGGCGGACGTTGAGGTAGGGGATCATCGTGATCCAGATACTCGAACACGGCACTAAAAAACTCTTCCTGCGTGCTCACTCGGCGGATGCGATGTTCTAGCTGGCCTTCAGCGATACCTGTGGTGATAAAGACCATGTATCGCTTCATCTTCTGCACGTGTGGGCGCACATCAAATCTAGGGTGAAAAGCGGCTGTCATATCCCAGAGCGACTGAATGTAGCGAAGCATGTCACGTCCCGTAGGCAAAGACGAATAGCCGCCTTGCCAATGAGTGCGCAGATGAGAGAATAGCCAGGGATGACGAACTGCCCCTCGCCCCAGCATTAGGCCTGCGGCTTGGGTGTCCCGAAGATAAGCTAGCCCCGTGGGGACATCGACGACATTACCGTTGGCGATCACTGGACAAGACATGGCCTTCACAGCTAGACGGACACATTCTGGATGCACAGGAGTTTTATAGGCATCCCGAACGGTTCGACCGTGGATCGTCAGCATCTGGATGTCGTGTTTTTGAAAGATCTCAAGCAGTCGTGGAAACTCGGCTTTATCGGCGAAGCCAACACGGCATTTCACCGTGAATCGCCCCTGAATATTTTCACGCAGGGCGCGCAGGATTTCATCCACACGTTCAGGCTGACGCAGCAGGCCGCCACCGGCATCTTTTCGGCAGACGATGGGCGCTGGACAGCCTAGGTTCAGGTCGATGCCTGCCACAGGATATTTTTCAAGTGACTTAGCGGTTCGAACCAATGCAGGAATGTCCTGACCGATCATTTGGGCTAAAACAGGCCGTCCTGTATCGTTTTCAGTGATCGAGCGAAGGGTGTTGCTATCGAGCTTCGATTCGGCCGTGACCCGGAAATACTCCGTAACATAGATGTCCGGCCCTCCATAGCTGGCCATGAGGCGCATGAAGGGCAGGTCCGTCACGTCCTGCATGGGTGCCAGAACCAAGACGGGGCGATCTTTTGGAAAGAATTCGCGCATAGGCCGTAAACTGTAACGCGGCCTGTGGAATTAGGCCTTGCCGTCAGCATTTACGAGAGTGCCCATGACTTCTCCGACAAGGGCTCGGCGAATGTTATCAGACTCATTCATGCTGAAAACGATGATCGGCATGTTGTTTTCCATGCAAAGGGAAAACGCCGTTGAGTCCATAACTTTAAGCTGTTGAGTCAAGCAGTCGTGGAAACTGATATTGTCATAACGGACAGCATTTTTGTTTTTATTCGGATCGCTATCGTAAATGCCGTCGACCTTGGTAGCCTTAAAAACACAATCAGCTCCCATTTCTGAAGCGCGCAGTGCGGCAGTTGTATCGGTGGAAAAGAAGGGATTGCCCGTGCCAGCAGCAAAAATGACAACTCGCCCCAGTTCCAAATGTCGCATGGCGACCCGGCGGATGAAGGGTTCAGCAACATTTTTCATTTCAATGGCACTTTGGACGCGTGTCGGCACGTCCATGGCCTCTAACATGGATTGTAGAGCCAGTGAGTTCATAACCGTGGCCAGCATACCCATGTAATCAGCTGTGGCACGTTCCATACCCTTATTGCTGGCACTGACGCCACGCCAGAAATTGCCACCCCCGACAACGACTGCGATTTCAAGCCCGGTTTGATGTGCTGCTTTGATCTGCGCGGCAATATCTTCCACGATGGGAGGACTAATATTGTCTGTGCTGCCGATTTCTCGGAGAGCCTCGCCGCTGAGTTTAAGCAGAACGCGCCTGAATTTTCGTGTGCCAGTAGTTTCGCCCATGAATGTGTAGATTTTAGCCGTGATACATGATCGTCAGTGTCGATGCAACGATCAATTCAAAGAAGCTTCAATCCATCGATTTGCATAGGGCAGATCAAAGACTGTTTGTTATTGACGTGCCCATGCAGATGGGAATTCCCCAGAAACCTTCGTAGTATAGAATCAAGTCTGTTGCGATTTGCACTTTTGCCTTCATCTTACCTAGCATTTTTTGATTATGCCTGTCGCTGCGTTGAAATGTCCTCATTGCGAATCACCTGTAGAAATACAGATGACGGCAGTGACGCGCTCACGCCCTTGTCCGGTCTGCGAAAAATCGATCATGTTGCAAGTGGCGGGCCGGGAAAGTAGGACAAAGCGGAAAGCTTTGCTTGTCGGGACGACGTCTCCGACGGTCATGATGGATAATCCAGAAATCTCCTTTGTGCCCAAGCAACTCCCAGGGAATGCCTTTGAGCGAATGTGTGCTGACCCACAGATTCAATGGATGCGGCGTTTGTTTTTTGGCTCTATCGTAGCCGTGGCTGCATTGATTGCGATTGCTTCGGTTTTGCAATGGACGGGGGTTTGGACTAAGGGTTCTGTTAATGCTGCCGTTGTCGTAGATCGTCGTGAAGAGGTTGGATTAGTTAGAGAAGCAGTTCTTCCTAAGTTAGCCATGGGTGTGCCTGCCAAAGTTGCAAAGAAAGTGGCTGTGGCAGCGCACATCAAAAAGCTGAGTTTTACTTCAACTCAGAAAAAAGACGAATCTTTGGCGCTGACTTCTGAACCACGCCTAGTGCTAGAGAAATTCTTGGCGGCGAACTCCATTGAGGAACGGATGAAGTTGGTGGCAAATGCCTCAGTATTAGAAGAGCCTGTGCGTCATTATTACGAGAAGCATCCTGCGGGTTCTATTCCGTATGAAGAGATTGAATATGGCCTGAAAAGTCAGGAGAGCTTTACAGAATTTCGGGTGGTTTTAAAAGATGGCACAAAACGCTTTGCAGCCGTAGTCTCGACACCAGAGGGGCCAATGGTGGATTGGCCGAGTTTTGTGGCACTAGGAGATCTTGACTGGGAGCAAATGAAGCAATCACGTCCAACGACGCCTGTTCTGATGCGCGTTTTAGCTGCACCTGCGGTGCATTTTGCAGGACACTTTAGTGATGCAGACGCGCTTCGTTGTGTGCAGATGGTGCCGGCAGGAAATCCTTCAGCTGCCCCTGTTTATGGTTATTTACCACGCGGCAATGATCTCGATCGGCAAATTGATTATCATTTGCGCAGCTCCGGTGGTGAGCTAGCAGCGCTAACGGTGAAATTATGTTACTCCCATGAATCATCGGGCAATGATCAAGCGTGGATCACCGAACTGGTGGTTTCAGGTTGGGTGACAGCATCGACGAAGAATTCTTCGGGCAGTGAGTGACGATTTTTCTGCGCTGCAATAAAATGTGAAAAACTTTTTTCGTAACTGCAAGAACTCTCCTGTTTGGGCGTAATGTCCACTGTAAGCTAATAATACACGCAAATAAACGCCATGAAAATGCATCCTAACTGCCAAGGTAATCATCTTGATTTACGCTCAGGTGTCAGCCGTCGAGACTTCCTATATGCTGGAATGTTGGGGGGTTTGGGTCTGACACTTCCAGACATGCTTCGCCTGCAGGCCTCTACGGCGATGCCTGATGTGGAAACGTTTAAACCCATCGCTGACTCGATTATTCACATCTACCTTCCAGGTGGAATGGCTCAGCACGAATCTTGGGACCCGAAGCCTTTCGCCAGCCCTGATTATCGTGGCCCTTACACGCCGATTAAAACCTCCATTCCTGGAGAGTATGTGGGGCAGCAGTTCAAGAATATCTCCAAAATCATGAATAAGCTGACGGTAGTCCGCAGCATGACCCATGGTGAAGCTGCCCATGAGCGTGGCACACATAACATGTTTACTGGCTATCGCCCCAGCCCAGCTATTAAATTCCCAAGCTTTGGCTCGGTGATCTCCCATGAGCAGGGCTCTCGCAATAATCTGCCTCCTTATGTGGCTGTTCCGAACATGGTGGCCCCTGATCAAGGCACCGGTTACATGAGCAGTGCTTTTGGACCTTTTGCTCTGGGCAGTGATCCAGCAGATAAAGGATTCAGTGTTCGCGATCTGCTCTCACCGAAAGACATCGATGAGAAGCGCTTTGACCGTCGCCGTAGTCTGCTGGGCACAGTGGATGACCACTTCCGCAGCATCGAAAAAGCCGATTCCATCAATGCTATGGACAGCTTCTATCAGGCCGCCTATGGCCTGCTCAGCAGCACTCAGGCACGTGAAGCTTTCGACTTGAACAAGGAGTCCGATAAACTTCGCGACGAATACGGACGCAATACCGCCGGTCAGCGTTTCCTCCTGGCCCGTCGTCTCGTTGAGTCAGGCGTGCGCATGGTTTCTGTGAACTACGGTGGCTGGGATCACCACAGCAATATCAAGAGCGCTTTCGATGGTCAGGCACCGAACTTCGACCAAGCTTTTGCCCGACTTATCACAGATCTTTCAGATCGCGGAATGCTCAAAAAGACCTTGGTTATGGTAAGTTCGGAATTCGGTCGCACCCCGAAAATCAATGGCACCAATGGCCGTGATCACTGGCCACGGGTTTTCTCCGTCGCCCTTGCTGGTGGTGGGGTGAAGGAAGGCTACATCCACGGTGCTTCTGACGCTCTTGGTGGTGAGCCTGATCGTGATGCCGTCGGCCCAGAAGACTTGGCCAGAACCATGTACCGTCTCCTCGGCATTAATAGCGAAAAGCGTATCGTTGCTGACGGTGGCCGCCCGATTGACATCGTTAATGGTGGTCGCATCATGAACGAATGGATTGCTTAAGATCAAGAATCGTTGAGTAGAAAATTAAAAACGGCGTGGAGTAATTCACGCCGTTTTTTTATCCGCCATCCTAAGATTTCGCACTGCTGTCTTGCGCTCTTAGACAACCCGACGCACCATCGGTCAATGATTGAGCCCGAGCTAATATCCTTCAACACAGACGACCATTTTATGCGGGAAGCCCTGCGACAAGCTAGGAAGGCTGCTCGGCAAGATGAGGTGCCTATCGGTGCGGTCATTGTGCATCAGGGCAATATCATTGCCAGAGCCTGGAACCAGGTGGAAACTCTGAAAGATGCTACGGCTCATGCCGAGATGCTGGCTTTGACTCAGGCTGAAAGTGCCATGGGTGACTGGCGTCTCAATGAGTGCGATCTTTATGTGACCAAGGAGCCCTGTCCGATGTGTGCGGGAGCTATCGTTCACTGTCGAATCCGGCGAGTCATCTTTGGGTGTCCGGATATAAAAGGTGGGGCCGCAGGTGGATTTTGGAATCTATTGCAAGCCCCAAATCTCAACCATAGTTGCGAGATTACGCCTAGCGTCTTGGGCGATGAGTGTGTGCACGTTCTGAAAGAGTTTTTTACTGAAGCTAGAAAGCGTAAACAAGATGGACTCGTTCACCTTAAGGGCGCTGCCGCAGCCTTGCCAAATGGAAGTCCAACGATCTTTGATGGTCCTTAAAACGTTTTCTTCTGTGACTTGTTCTCTTAGTTTACTCCTGTTGATTTGCTCATGATTTTTTCTCTAACCTCGCGCATTTTGCGCACTGTTGATCCCCTCTGCCTCGCCAAAGTAGGGTGGAACTTTGGCTACAAGGGCGCACGCTCTGTCTTGTTGTTTAAAAAGCGGATGGAAAAAGGAGAATTTTTCCCGCCCTTTCTCTACATCTCCATCCTCAACTCCTGCAACCTGCGCTGTCAAGGCTGCTGGGTAGATGTGGATAAGCCCCGTGAAGCGATCAAACTCGACGAACTTAATAAGATCGTAAACGATGCCAAACGCCACGGAAACTCCTTCTTTGGAGTGCTCGGTGGAGAGCCCTTCATGCATCCAGAACTCTTCGACTTTCTGGCAATGCATCCCGACTGTTACTTTCAAATTTTCACCAATGGTCAGCTGATCACCGAAAAAGCTGCGCAAACGCTGCGCAAGCTAGGCAATGCAACACCTCTCGTAAGTGTTGAAGGCAATAGCACGGTCAGTGATGAACGACGAGGTAATAAAGACGTTCTTAATCGCACTTTGAGGGGACTTCAAAACTGCTTGAATGCCAAGCTTCTCACGGGCGTAGCCACAAGTCTCTGTCAGACCAATATCAATGACCTCCTTAATCGTGAATGGCTGCAAAAGCTCATCGACATGGGCGTGCATTACACTTGGTATCACACCTACCGTCCAGTCGGTCCGAAGATCAATGATCAACTCGCTCTGAGCCCAGATCAAATCACGCAAGTGCGCCGTTTCGTCACCGATATGCGAGCTGAGATGCCCATTGCGATTGTGGATGCTTACTACGATCATAATGGTAAGGCTCTCTGCCCTATGGCGACTGGTATCAGCCATCACATTGGCCCTACGGGCGGACTGGAGCCATGTCCGATCATTCAATTTGCCACTGAGAACATTCGCACCGATCGCGACCTCTTTGAGGTCTTCACGAAGTCTGCTTTCCTCAAAGACTTCCGTGAAACAGCTGCCCAGCATACCCGTGGCTGCATTGTTTTAGAGCGGCCTGATTTGGTAAAGGAACTGGCCCTAAGACATGGGGCTAAGGACACGACCATCCGTCAGACAGCCATGGCGGAAACGGAAGCCATGCAACCAAGGACTAGTCAGTGGCGTGAGGAGGAAGAGATCCCGGAGAAACACTGGATGTACAAGGTGGCCAAACGCTATTTTTACAACGACTTCGGAGTTTATACAAAGCTAGACCCCAAAGCCCATTCTCCATCTCAGTAATCATTCATTTTATTGGTCCTTTTTTGACGACACCCATGCCTGATAGTTCGCCAACTCTTCTTTACTGCCGCTGTGCCTATGCTCAAGTCGTGCCATCTGGAGTCAAAAATGAAGTGCTTCAGCGACTCTGTGACGCTGGGGTGAATTTTGAAACCGTTTCCGATCTCTGTGAGATGGCGGCCCATCGCGATCCTCGTTTGGCAGCGCTTTCTCAGTGCTCATCTTTACGGATTGCTGCCTGTTACCCCAGGGCCGTGAAGGGCCTCTTTCAGCAAGCAGGCACGCCACTGTCTGCGGATGCTGCCGTTTTGAATATGCGAAATCAGACAGCCGAAGGTATTGTCGGACAGATGCTAGCTATAGAGCCCATTAAACACATTGAAGAATCCCAGTCATGATCACTCACATTCATCGTCCTCTCCGCGTCGTGCTTTACGAGGGTCAAGGCGCTATCCCACTCCATGCCGAAGCTCGTGCCAAAGTCATGGCCGCTCTTTTGGATAAAGGCTACGCCGTCACCCGCGCGGCTAGCGGTGCCCCAGCCATGCCGCATGATGACCGTAATCTGCTGCTGCTCGGTTCTTTCCCCGAACAAAAGGCCCCTGAGATCGAAGACGCACAGGGGCAGATCAAGATCGATACCCGCGACATCACAGGCCTAGCCGCAGAGGACATCGTCTCGCTGGTGGAAAAGACCCGAGGTGACAAACCGATGAATGAACCTGGCAAATGGAAGCCTTGGTTCCCTGTGATCGACTATTCACGCTGCACCAATTGCATGCAGTGTCTGAGCTTTTGCCTCTTTGATGTCTATGGTGTCAGCGAAGACAACAAGATCCAAGTGCAGAACAATGACAACTGCAAGACCAACTGTCCCGCCTGTTCCCGTGTTTGCCCTGAGGTGGCCATCATGTTCCCCAAATATCAGGCCGGGCCGATCAATGGTGACGAGATTAATGAAGCTGAAGCTGGTCGTGAAAAGATTAAAGTAGACATTTCATCCCTGCTTGGTGGTGATATTTATTCGGCACTTAAAGATCGTAGTGCCGCTGCCAAAAGCCGTTTTGGTAAAGAACGCAGCCCTGATAAAGCTCTCGATGAGCGCAAAAAGTGCCTCACCAAACTTGTCGGTGATGGCTTTATTCCTGCCGATGTCTTGGCCTCTTTACCGTCTCCTGATGAAATTTTGCGAAAAGCCGAAGTAGCCAAAGCTCGTGCGGCTACGGCCCTGGCCAATATTGCAGCATCCTGAAAGAGGCTTCTCAATTTTCGTTAATCATCTCAACATTCGCGGCTGCCTCAGATGATGAGATGGCAATCTCAAAGGCTAGGCATTGAGATTGGGAAGATCGGCAAATGTCATGGTTGGGTTTGTCGCTCTATTTAAAATGGTCGCAACGTCCCAACTGACAGCTCAAGGTGGCATTCTCGACCAAATAAAAAGCCGCGCAGGTGTGTCTGCGCGGCTTAAACGAGGTTAATTAATGACAGCGAAATGAATCGATGATTATTTCACCGCCTTCTTGAGGGCTTCGGCCTTGTTGGTGAGTTCCCAAGTGATGTCGGCGTCGTCAATCTTGCCAAAGTGACCGTAATTGGTGGTCTTGGAATAGATCGGGCGGAGCAGGTTGAGTTGCTTGACGATGTCGGCAGGTTTGAAAGAGAAGACTTTCAGGACGGCTTTGAGGATTTTGTCGTCACCGAGGGTGCCTGTGCCAAAAGTATCAATGTGAACGCTGACTGGAAGTGGGTGACCGATAGCGTAAGCGAACTGGACCTCACACTTGGAGGCAAGACCTGCTGCAACGACGTTTTTAGCGACCCAGCGGCCCATGTAGGCAGCGCTACGATCCACTTTGGATGGGTCTTTGCCAGAAAAGGCACCACCACCGTGACGACCCATGCCGCCATAGGTGTCGACAATGATCTTACGACCCGTGAGGCCGCTATCGCCTTGTGGGCCACCAACAACGAATTTGCCAGTAGGGTTGATCAAATACTCGGTGTCTTTTGTGAGCATGTCTTTCGGCAGCACCTTTTTGATGACTTGCTCAATGCAGAACTTCTCGATTTCGGCGTGGCTAACGTCAGCGCTGTGTTGCGTGGAGATAACGACGTTGACGATGCGTGTTGGTTTACCATCGACGTATTCGACGGAGACTTGGCTCTTAGCATCTGGGCGCAACCATTTGGCCACTTTACCAGCTTTGCGGATCTTGGTTAACTCACGGCCGAGGCGGTGAGCAAACATGATCGGTGCTGGCATCAATTCGGGAGTTTCATCACAAGCATAACCAAACATAATACCTTGGTCGCCTGCGCCTTGCTCGGCGTGTTTTTTGCCATCGGCCTCGGCAGCATCCACACCTTGAGCGATGTCTGGACTCTGGATGGTAAGATAGTTATTGATAAAGATTTGGTCAGCGTGAAAGACGTCATCGACATTGGTGTAACCGATGCCGCGGACGGCATTGCGGATCACTTGACCGACATTGATAACTTCATCGATTGGCTTGGTGCTGCCGTTCTTTTTGTTTTGTAACTTTGGGATGGTGATCTCACCACCGACAACAACGATGTTACTCTTCACAAAAGTCTCGCAGGCCACGCGGCTCTTGGAGTCGATTGCCAAGCAGGCGTCGAGGATAGCGTCTGAAATGGTATCGGCAACTTTGTCAGGATGGCCTTCGCCGACGGACTCGGACGAGAAGATGTAAGAGCGGGACATGGTGTGGGTCGTTTAGTTTATATGGACAAATGATGATGCGTTGATGCGTCAAGACTTCTAGAGTATTCTCCAAAGGCTTGGCGTCAATGCCGAAATCAGTGCACTCGTTTACGGCTGAGCATGATTTCGTTGCCTTCGGTATCCGTGCACATAGCTAGATGCGGAGGTTCACCGTTTTCCGGCTGAGGCTCACGAGTGAGTTGCCCGCCTGCAGTGACGATTTCCTGAGCCCCAGCGATCACATCGGGCACTTGAAAGCTCAGACCTGTCCAGGTGCGTTTGCCTTCTCCGCCACCGTGAATGCCGATGATTCCATCGCAAATGCAAACTTCACTGATAACCTCGTTTTGTTTCAGGATGGTTCCACCAAAGACGGTGGTGTAAAATTGGATGGCGCGATCCATATCGGCGGCCCAGATGACATATTTCAAGCGTTCTACTTTCATGAGGGCCTTCTTTGGCACAGTTCTAGACTTTGACCAGCGGACTTGATGACTGAATTTTACTAAAATGACTGAGTTGAGCGATGAAACGCTGAAAAAACGAGGCTCCGTCTAGCAGATCCTGAGTGGCAATGAACTCGTCCTTGGTATGTGCTTGGGCAATGCTGCCGGGACCAATGGCAATTGCTGGGGTGCCTGCAGCGGCGAGAAAGGCAGCATCACAAAACCAAGGTGCACCAGTGAGATCGGCTCCGCAGCGAATGAGCTGCTGAACAAAGGGATTCTCGGCATCGGTATTTAAAGGGTAGGTTTCAGGCATGGGCGAAATGGTGGCGCTAGGATCAATCTCATGAACAAAGTCGCCGAGAACTTTCAAGGCCCCACCATGGTCATTGAGGCCGGGCGTCGTCCTTATGTCCACGCGAAGAGTGCAGTGGTCGGCAACGATGTTTGAGCGGGTGCCGCCACGGATCATCCCGAGATTGATGCTGCTGGCCCCGAGCCATTTGTCGTCTCCGCCTAAAGTAGTGAGGTGTTTACGGAAGCCCGTATCGAGGGATTGAACAAGGGTGGCCATTTTGACAATCGCATTCACCCCTCGCTCAGGGGTGGCTCCATGCACCGCGACGCCATGGGTGTGGATATCTGCCCAAAGGCAGCCTTTGTGCTTGAAGACGGTTTTCAAAGAAGTGGGTTCGCCAATAATCGCAAAGTCGTAAGGTCCGTAATGGGCGGCAAAGTGCTGAGAGCCAAGCTGAGCGCTTTCTTCAGACATGAACCCAGCGAAGTGGATCTCAACTGGCAATGCAGGGATGAGGCTGCGCATTTCATAGAGCGCCCAGAGCATCGCAGCCATCGGACCTTTGGTATCACTGGCTCCACGTCCCCAAAGGCAGCCGTCGCGAATGTCGCCGCTAAAGGGGTCGATGGTCATGCCACCAACACTGACGGTATCGGTGTGCGGCGCAAAGACGATGCGAGGCTTGTTTTGTCCGTCCGCAGTGGGCAGGGAGGGAAAGCGACCAATGACGTTGGGGCGATTTGGTTCGACTTCGTCAAGGGTGACTGCGGCACCACAGGCCTCTAGAAAAATTTTGATGTAGGCTGCGCAGGCTGCTTCTCCTGTATGGGGGGTGCCGGGATCACCATCAGGATTGACGGAGGGTATGCGTACGAGAGCCTGACAGAGTTCGATGACATTCGCGGGCAGAGAAGACATGGCTCATGTAGCCACAGGGCAGACGGACGTGCAAGTTGATCGACGATCAATGATCCGACACAGCCTGAAGCTGGCACAGCCAATCAGCGAGTCGTGACGGGGTTGAGAAATGGCTGCTGATGAGGTTGGCCGTGGGGATCGTCACGGCAAAGCGGATCTCTAGATGCAGTAGCAATTGCATGAGTGCCAAGGAATCGAGACCGAGAGTGAAGAGATTGCTATCCGCGTTGATCGTTTCATCAGTGCCGAGGATATCGTTCTCTAATAACAGAGTGATGATGGATTCTGAGGTAGGAGTGGAGGCGGGCAACTGCATGGGAGTAGCCACAAAGACATGGTTTGAGAGCAAATACCAGCCTTGTCAGTGGGCAAAGACTGCTTAATATCCAAGACTCATGGATCGCAAATTCATTTTCGCCCTCGCCCTCTTGGTCTGTTTCTTCACTTGCATGCCGACAGAGATCAATGCTCAGACAGCAGCACCGACAGGTTCTGTGCAGATGACCTCAGCACAAGCCGCAGTTACAGAAGAGATGCCTAGTGCGCTCACGTTAGACGGCTATGTGCAGAGGACTGGTGTTATGGCCTATCCCCTCATCATCCTTTCCATGATCACGGCTTTTTTCATTGTACTGTTTACCTTTACGGTGCGTCAGGGCACCGTCGTCAGTGATGCTTTCATGAACAGTGCTGATGCCTTGATTCGGAAACAGGATTACCTGGGTCTGCTGGCTGTGTGCAATCGGCGCAACGAATGCATTGCGCGCATTACGGCCAAGACCTTGGACTTTGCTACGCGTAATCCGACAGCAAGTTTTGAAGAGGTTAAGGAAGTCACGGAAGCCGAGGGGAATCGCCAATCCAGCCTTCTGCTGGCGAGAATCGCTTATCTGGGGGATGTGGGTGCGGTGGCACCGATGCTGGGCCTGCTTGGCACGACCCTAGGGATGATTACGACTTTCCAAGAAATTGGTAAAACCCAGTATGCTGGCAGCAATCAACTGGGCATGGCCCAGGGCGTCTCGGAGGCTCTTCTTTGCACGGCTTCAGGACTAGTGATCGGCATCCCAGCGCTGATCTTTTATGCGATCTTCCGAGGCAAGGTGAATCGCCTGATCTCAGAGATGGAGTCAGCAACGACACACCTCATGGCACTGTTAGCCGTACAATACAAACGGGCGGCCCGTGCTGCAGCAGGTCGAGGTGAGTGATGATGAGCCTTCCTTAACATGAACTTTCGCAAACAACACTCCATCGAACCCTCTCCCATGCAGCTCGCGCCGCTGGTGGATATCTTGTTTCTGTTGGTGATCTTTTTTGCTGTGACCTCACATTATGCTAAAAATGAGCAGGTCATGGACATCAGTGTGCCAGCTGCGGATGAAGGCAAAGACAACGAATCTCGCAATGTCGGTGAGATCATCATCAACATTAAAACTCAGGGTGAGATCATCGTGAATGGAGCTCAACTCACTGAAGAAGAATTACTGTTGAAGCTCAAGAACATCGTGACCATCTTTAAAGACCAAGCCGTGATTTTGCGCGGAGACGAAGTGGTGGATTACAAATATGTGATCGCTGTCCTGAATACCTGCCAAAAGGCGGGCATCTGGAACATTGCTTTTGCCACTCGCAAACCGGATGCTGGAGCCCCGAAAAAGTGAAGAGACATGAGTTTTAGATCGATCCATTTGCCCATGTTTACCCGCCTGCTTTCCTTGGTGGCTCTCGGGCTCTTTTTCACACAATCTAGCACCGCCCAAGAGGCACCCCGCGCTGTGGCTGTTGAGGAAGAAGAGCCTTCCGTGCCTAAAGCTGTCCCCGTCGAGCCGGCTCTCCCTGCTGCACCTGTCAGCAATAAGCCAAAGGGCCCCGATGAGGATCTTTTCGACTACGCCAGCCTCGTCTATGAGCGTGGCGAATTCGTCTTAGCCTCCCAATCGTTAGGTCAGTATCTGCAAAATTATCCATCCGGCAGACACGTGCCGCTGGCCCTCTTCCGCATCGGTGAATGTTACATGAATCAAAAGCAGATGAAGGTGGCTGAGACATACTACGAAGAAGTGGTGAATCGTTATCCTACAAGTGAAGGCGCGCCATCAGCGGCCTATCGTTTGGGTGCCCTGGCTTTCAATGACCAAGATTTTGATCGCTCGGCACGGTTCTTCACCTTCTGCGAAGCAAAGTCCACACGGCCTCAAGTGAAGTTGGCTGCTTCGTTTAACAAAGCGCGGGCATATCAAATGCTTGGTGACAACAAGCGCCAACTCGCCGCTCTGAATGCGGTCGTCGCTGTGACGGGGGAAAATCCGTATCGAGAACCAGCCATGCTCAGTCTTGGCACCTTACTCTTGGCTGCGGACAAAAAAGCAGAAGCGTTGCCGATCTTCCTTGAATTGCTGAAAAACAGTAAGGACAACGCCACCCTTGCGGAGGCAGCGATCAAAGCCGCTGTTCTACACGCAGAAATGGGGAAGCCTGAAGAATCCGTCGCTCTTTTCGAGCGTGCTCTCAAATTGCCTGAAACCACGGTTGCTAATCGCGCCATCGCCCTTGTCGGTGTGGTGCAGTCTCTTTTTGCTAAAGGTGACTACGACGGCGTCATCAGTCACTACAATCAAAACGCCACGGTCCTGCCCGAAGGTGATACGCGACCCAAGATGCTGCTTATGGTCGGTAACGCTTATCGCATGAAAAAGAGCTACGCTCGTGCCGTCGAGGTCTATCTCATGGTGGAGCAGTCTCCGAATACCGATGCAGCCTTTGAGGCGGGCTACTGGAAACTTTATTGCTTTTATCTTCTCGATGACAAAGACCTCGCTGATTTTGCCACGGCCTTCATTCAAAAGAGTCTCCAGACTCATGCTGATCATGAGTTTCTTAATCTGGCGCGACTCATTCGTGCGGACTTCCATTACAACAAACAGCACTACGCGGATGCAGCGACGAGTTTCGGCGAAGTGAAGATGGAAAAGTTACCAGCCAAGTTACAGCCCGGCACCCTGTTTAACAAAGGCTGGTCCCAGGCTGAGGCCCAGCGCCCTCAGGATGCGGTAGCTACCTTCACGGAGTTCCTGAACACCTATCCCACTCATGAGCTCACGTCCAAAGCCCTGGCACGCCGTGGCTTAGCTTATCTTGAGACCACCGACCTCGCCAAAGCCGTGGATGACTTTCAGTCGATCATTAAAAATCACCCGAACTCGGAGGCTGTGGAGTTAGCGTATCTCCAACTCGGACTGATCGCCGCAGAGCAGCGTGATCCCAAGGCCACCATTGCTGCCTATGAAATCCTGGTGAAAAAATTCCCCAACAGTCCCGCCGCTGCCCAGGCATGGTTTGGCATCGGCCGTGCCAGTTACACCCTGCAACTTTGGGATAAAGCCGTCCAAGCCCTCGAAAAAGCCGTGGCGACAAACCGCAAGACCTATCTAGATCAGGCTAGCCTTATGATCATCCAGGCGCAGTATGTCCAGCAAAAGACGGAAGCTCTGCAAAAAGCCATCGACGATTACCGGAGAGTCAATCAAAACGCCGCTATCCCACCAACCGTGCTGACTTGGCTCGGCTTGAAGCTCTACGATCAAAAGCTTTTTCCGCGCTGTGCCCAATACCTGTCCTTGGCCTCCACACCTGATGCGCCTGAAAACACCGATCCTCGCGTGTGGAGTTATCTGGGCCTAGCCTTTCTGGAAACCAAAGATTACGAGAGCTGCGTCAAAGCCACGGACCATTACCTGAAAGCCACGCCTGAAAGCGCTGCTCGTGCCAGAGGCCTTGTAACGAAGGGCAGGGCACTTCTGGGTCTCAACCAATTTGAGGCTGCGGATGCGGTCGTCCAAGAAGGACTTGGCTTCGCCAAAGATGGCAAGCCTCAAGCTCTGTTGCTCATCCTACAAGGAGATGTTCTTAGCGCTATAGGTAACAAACTCGCCGCCGAAGGACAGGCCGATGCGGCTAAGGCTAGGCATGGCGAGGCTGCGGCCAAGTTCATGATCCCCAGCCAGTTCTTCGATGACGAGGAAGTTACGCCCGAAGCTTTGGACAAGGCCTCACAGGCCCTGCAAAAAGCAGGCCAATCTGACAAGGCCGCCGAATTTCAAAAACTCCTCAAGCAGAAATATCCGAGCTACTCATCCAAGCAGTAGTCATCAAAAGAAGCCTTCAACAATGAGGGCTTCAAGAAGGATCGTTAGCAGGACCTCATTTGCTCAGCACCTCACGCAGTTCTTCGATGCAACGTTGGTTCTGTGGCATCGTGCCGACACTGATACGCACCCAATCGGGAAGTTTGTAGGATGCCATGGCGCGGACAATGATCCCTTTAGCCATCATATTTTTGAAGACAGCGTTGCCGTCACCTACTTGAACGAGAATAAAGTTGGCGTAGCTCGGAATGTAGGTCAGTCCCATCGCAGCAAATTGCTCCTGCAAATAAGCGCGGCCTTCATCCGTAATCGCCTTGGTCTTGTCCTGATGCTCCTGATCTAAGAGGCCTGCTAAAGCCCCAGCTTGGGCGATCGAATTGATGTTAAACGGCTGTCTCGTGCGTTGAAGAATGTCGATGAGTTCCTTGTTGGCAATGCCATAGCCAACTCGGGTGCCAGCCAATCCCTGAATCTTGGAGAATGTCCGCAGCACCACCACATTGCGACCCTGACGCACGTATTTCAGGGTGTCAGGGGCCTGATCCAAAAACTCGTAGTAGGCCTCATCAAACACCACCACCACATGCGGCGGCACCTTGTCCATGAAGCGGTCAATGGCTTCCTGGGTCACCAGGGTGCCTGTTGGGTTATTTGGATTGGCGATGAAGATTTTTTTCGTGCGTGGCGTGATGGCGGCAGCCATGGCATCCAGATCGTGAATGAAGCCAGGATCATCCACTTCGATGGTTTCCGCGCCAAAAACTTTGGCCATCAATTTATAGACCACGAAGGCGTGTTTTGCGGTGATGATGTTGTCGCCTGGTTGTAAAAACGCGTGACCAATAAACTCAATGATCTCATTGCTGCCGCAGCCAATGATGATATTGCCCATTTCTAAATCAATCTTTTCGGCCAACGCATTCCGAAGTTTCCAAGACGCTCCATCAGGATAAATGTGCACATCTTTGACCGCATCACGCATGGCCTCGATAGCTTTTGGGCTTGGGCCGAGGGGGTTTTCGTTTGAGGCCATCTTGATGATGTTCTCTGGCTGCAATCCTAATTCACGCGCCACATCTTCGATGGGCTTTCCGGGTTCGTAGGCGACAAGGTCTTTCAGCTGTGGGTTGGCGTAGTTCCAGATGGACATGGTGGGGAAGGATGAGAGCTTTTCTTCGTCTGGAATACGCCTTCTGGCAAGTGTTAGACGGCACAGAAAGGCATCTCATCACCGGCGACAAATCTTCCGAACTGTCCTTGCCATTTAAAAACGTAGATCAAATCCTTCGCCATCGGTCTCAAATTTCATCCATCAGGAAAACAAAAAGAGGAGGAAGGTGGCCCCTATGGCTGCGTTCTAATGAGTCATGAAGCGCCTGCTCATCTTCCTTTCGTCTTTTCTCGTTGTTCAATCCTCTTTTTCGGCTCCGCCAAACATCCTTTACATCCTAGCCGATGACATGGGCTTCTCCGATGTCGGCTGCTATGGTGGCGAGATCGACACGCCGAATCTCGATGCGCTTGCCAAGGGCGGACTGCGCTTCACCCAGTTCTACAACACCGCTCGCTGCTGCCCCACTCGCGCGGCTTTGCTCACGGGCCTGTATCCCCATCAGGCGGGCATCGGCCACATGATGGAGGATCGGAAACTCGAAGGCTACACGGGGAACCTCAACAAAAACTGCGTCACTATCGCGGAGGCCCTCAAACCGGCAGGTTACAAGAGCTACGTCGTCGGCAAGTGGCACGTCACCAACGTCACTCATCCGAAGAGCGATGCCGATAAGTTCAACTGGCCCCTCCAGCGTGGCTTCGATCGCTTCTACGGCACCATCCACGGCGCGGGTAGCTTCTTTGACCCC
>CAMBPS010000015.1 GCA_945869675.1 Prosthecobacter debontii
GGTCTTTTAAAGCCTGGACTCTTGGATCTGGTGGAAGGCATGGCAACGCTCCAATTCAAAAGTGGTGCTGAGGTGGTGATGGAGGCCCCTGTGAGCTTGGAAGTTCTTTCCAGCATGGAGTGCCGAGTGCGTAAAGGAACCGTCGTTGCGGATGTGCCGGAGCAGGCTAAGGGCTTCACCATTTACACGCCAGAGACAAAAGTGGTGGACTGGGGAACTCGTTTTGGTGTGAGCGCTGGCGACGATGGCAAATGCCTGGTGCAGGTGATCAAAGGTCTCGTCGAAGTGCAACGCAAGGGTGAATCTAAATCCAAGGAACTGCGTGCCGGAGAGCGGGCTGATTACGGAGGTTTTTTGGCGAGTGCCGTGAATCCTGATGCAGACCGCGAAGATGAGCCTGGTCGCTGGCTGCCTGAAACAATCAAAGATCTCGGTGATGGCTGGCAAGCTGTTACGACTGCCTTTGGTGAAGGGCGGGACTCATGGATTCAATCCAATCCTAATGTCAAAGTCACAGGTCAGGAATCTTACTTGCGTGTGAAATATTCGACCTTTGATGGTAAATTGGATCGAAAAGCTTACATGGCTTTTGATATTTCCCGTTTCAAAGGGAAGCAGATCGAGGAGGCTGAGTTCGTGATCAATGTGGAGCCAAGTGATCTCGGTTTTGCGTCACTCGTTCCCGATGCGGTTTTTCGAGTTTACGTGTTGATGCGAGAGGATCAGGACCACTGGCGTGAGGCAGAGCTTAACTGGAGTAATGCTCCTGCTCACGATGATCTGCCCGAACATCGAACTTCTGCCATTATTGGACAGGCTCTCTGTGTTGGTTCATTTACGATTCCGCAGGGCACTACGCGCGGTGCTTTTTCGGTGAAAAGCGCTGCGATTGCTAAAGCTTTGCGCAGCGACACGAACAGCAGTTTGACACTTATCCTTTGTCGCGAAACGAATGAAACGGATCGCAATGGTCTGGCCCATGCTTTTGCCAGCAAAGAGAATCAACGGAATTCACCACCGACTTTGCGGATCAAAGTGGCTGATTGATTGGTTTTATTTCTCTTTTTGATTTTCCCACCAGGCTTCGATGGTGGGTAAATCAAAGAGCCGGAATTTACGGCCAACGCGCTTTTCAAGAGTTGTTTGGGCCTGCTTGGCCACATCAAGCGATGGATCTTCTTTGATTGCTCTTAAAAGGATTTCATTCGTGCTTTTGTCAGTGCTAGCGCGGAGCAGGAAAGCGCTTCTGAGACGAAATTCCCAAGGTTGCTTCGAGTCTTGAAGTAGACCTGTCAGCTGAGTAGGTGTAATATCTGCTTCTGCGCGAATGGAACCGTCTTTGAAGATGTCCTGCACTGGCAGCGTGAATCCTGGATCAATGCTGAGGCTGTATTCGTAGTAGTTCTGAACACGTTTGAATTCAGCCTGGCAGGCGTGATTGAGATGCTTCATCGCTGGGTCGAACATGGCATCCACAATCGCCTGTAAGTCATCTCGGCTGCCAATGGCGATGGCTTTGTCCGCATATTCAGTGAGCCGATTGCGTTCTTTGAGTAAAATGAGTTCGCTGGTGCTGGGAGAGACGGAGGGGAGCATGCTGGCTACCTCAGCAGCGTCTGAAGTCCCCATTTTTGTTGTTGGTCCGGATGGTAGAAAGGATGACTGTTTGAGAAGCAATGCTAGGCGGTCAGTCATTTCTTGTAGCTGTGCCTGGGTTTTCTTTTTTTCTTCAGCCTGTGCGTCTAGCTGCTTTTGTAGTGCTGAAATTTGTGATTCTGCGCGATTCAGACTGGCTTCTAGATTTGACTTGGGTCCTAGTGCCTGATCGGCAGTTAGTGAGATTGGATTGATTTTTGGCGCGACACTTGAGTTGTAGAACATCACGATCCCAACCAAAATGAGAAATTGAATCATCACAAAGGCTGGCCAACTGACGCGAGGTTGGCGATGATTGTCCCGTTTGGCCGGGCTAAAATCAGGCGCGATCGTCTGCTTATGATAGCTGTTGGCAGCGTTGGATTTTTTTTGCTGACTCTTGGCGATATCAGTCATGTTCAGAAAGTGCTAATGGATTCATGGTCGTCTCAAACAACCCCATACTGAAACAAAAATCTAGCAGAGGATCTGTTGTTATTGAGTATTCTTGCCGCTAGCATTCTCACCAATCATTCATGCCTGCCCCTTCCATAAGCCCACAGTTTTCTCCCACAGAACTCTTCCGCCGCCGTTGCCTGTGGGGCGTAGCTGCTGTATTTCTCGTGCTTCTTATTGCAGTGTGGCCCTATCAGCATTGGGATTTTGTGCAGCGCAGCAGTATCATTGGCGGCATTATTCGAAAGGCAAATCAGGATGCGGAGTGGTGGTTCTGTTTGTTTACTCCTTTCATTGTGGCTTGGCTTGTTTGGAGAATGCGGGTCCGGTTATCGCTGTTACCGATGCGCGCTCATTGGCTTGGGATTCCCGTGTTGACGCTGGGAATGGTTTTTTATTGGTTCGGATTCAAAGTGGATACCGCCTATCCGGGCTATCTATCGGTTCAGCTTATCACTCTTGGATTGATCTTGGCGATCGGTGGGTGGGCTTGGTTTCGGCAGCTCTTTTTTCCTTGGGCTTTTTTAGTATTTACTTGGCCGATGTTACCCTTGGAAAATTTAATGGCCGTGCCTTTGCGTCATCTTACTGCGCAGGCCTCTAGCGTGATGTTGAATCTGATTGGTGTCGATGTGGTGAGGGAAGGCACTGGGTTGCACTCGGCAGCAGATACGGCTCGTGGATTAGCCCGCGGGCAGCTATTTCAGTTGGATGTTGAAGAGCCATGCAGTGGCATTCGTTCTCTTTTTTCATTGATGATGATCAGTGCGCTTTATGGATGGCTCTCTTTAAAGAGTTGGTTGCCGCGTGGCATTCTTTTTGCCAGCGCTATTCCTCTGGCCATGGCGGGAAATATGGTGCGCATGGTTCTCCTTGCGCTGGGTAGCCTTTGGTTCGGAACAGAATTTGCGGTGGGCCGGAACATTGATGGGCAGCAAGAAATGAGCTTTTATCATAGCATGGCAGGCTTTGCAGTCTTTGGGGTTGCGTTGTCAGGTATGTTCGCGCTATGCACGCAGCTGGAGAGACGACTGGATCGTAGTATTAAATCAGCGGTCATCGACTCGAAGGTTGATTTTAGCCAGCCTGCGATGCCATGGTTACCCTTTGCTGCAATGCTGCTTATTTTGGGGGGCGGACTCGTGATCTGCATGATGTCAGATTCCAGTTATCAAGTAGCCCCTGCTGGAATACGAGCCGAGATGCCTAGTCTGCTGGGTGATTATGCTAGCAGTGATCAACCCATGACCTCTCGTGAGCAATCCATTCTCGCGGAAGATGTGAAGATTGAGCGTCGGCTCTTTACGAAACCTGATCGAGTGATCCTAGCCTCAGTGGTTCTGAGTGGTGGAGAAAAAAGATCGCTACACCCACCTGATGTGTGTTTGCCTGCTCAAGGGTGGAAAATTGCTAGCTCCACCCCTATCTCTATTGATGTTGGAACGGGGAAAGAAATCACCGTAACACTCATGAACATGTATCGTGAGGTGGAGAATGAATCGGGTCAGAAGATGCGCGTTAAGGCGCTAAGTTTGTTTTGGTATCAAGGCTCAGACGACGCGACAAGTGCTAGTTATCAAGGACATGTCATCAGGACTTACACGGATGCGTTTATTAAAAACATCAATCACCGTTGGGCGCTGCTGATGTTTTTTGTTCCGATCAAGCAATCGGTAGGCGGGCTCGATGATGCCTATGCTGAGATAGCAGCCCTTGAGGATACAAAAGCTTTTATCAAGGAGCTCATTCCAGGCATGCTGGTGAAGTGAATCATGCCGATGTCATCTCGGCAACGGCTTCATCAAAAGCTTGGGACATCACCAGCAGTCCTTCTTCTAGGGCTTCACGAGGCATGGTGAGTGGAGGACAAATTTTGACAGTCTGACCCCAAGCGCCTACTGGAGCAAAGAGCAGTAGCCCCTTCTGATAGCAGAGTTCGATGACCCGATGTGCCAAATCGTGATCGGGGACCTTGGTGCCACATTTTACGGTTTGGATCCCCGCTACAAAACCTGTACAGGTGACATTGCCGATCACATCGGGGTGCTTGGTCTGAATGCTTTTGCAGCCCTCATGCAAAATGTGTCCGAGTCTTGCAGCATTGCCAGTCAGATCTTCCCGCAGAAGTTTGCGGATGTTGGCAATGGCCGCTGCACAGCAGACAGGGTTTCCGGAATGGGTGCTTGTCATGGATCCTGGTGGAAACATGTTCATGATCTCAGCACCGCCAATCACGGCACTGAGTGGAAGGGAAGAGGAGATGCCTTTTCCACAACAGATGAGATCTGGCACGACATCATAATGTTCGAAAGCCCAAAACTTACCGGTTCGGCCAAAGCCTGATTGCACTTCATCAAAGGTCAGTACGACCTGATGTTCTGTGCACCACGCCCGAAGCTTCTGGATGTATTCTACAGGCGCAAAGTCAGGGCCCACTCCTTGGTAGCTTTCCATGATCACTCCAGCTATTTGGCTGGGCTTAAGTCCGCTTGTTTCGATGCCTTTGAGGAAACCCTCAAAGCTGCTGTCTTCCTCCCAATACTGATCGGGGAAAGGAACATTGATGATGGCTGGGTCGAGATTAACGATCCAAGCTTTTTGACCTGCCATGCCACCAGCCTGCTGGCTAGCCATGGTGCGCCCATGATAGCCGCGCTCGAAGCCAATGATGCCAATTTTATCGCGCCCACCAACTTTGATTCCATGGGCACGGGAGAGCTTAATGGCGCATTCCGTGGCTTCACTGCCGCTACTGAGAAGAAACACTTTCTGCAATGCCGCAGGGGATAAACTGGCGATGAGCTCAGCCAATTCAGGGCGCTCTTCACTGGGGAAAACGTAATTATGAATTAGGCCGCTGTTGACCTGGTCAATGATGGCCTGACGCACTTCAGGGACGCCGTGGCCGCAGTTTGTGACCAGCACACCGCTACTCCAGTCCAGCCAGCGATTACCATACTTATCAAAAATGGAAATGTCTTCTGCCCGATCCCAAACAATGGGTGGCATGCCGCGCATGGAGAGGGGTTCAAATTTGCGGCTGCGTTCAATGTGCTGCAATGAGTCTGGATGGGGCACTGGTGTGCAGATCGTGCGGTATTGGGTCGAGACGTGCGGGACGTTTTGCGGTATAGTGTCGAATTCTTTGCCCATGGGGAGTGTGCGTCGATAAACGCATTTCTATTATCAGCTTTTCGGCGCTGCTTCGCTACTCGCAAACTGGCGGCTCTGGATATTTTTGTGACTCATTACGGCTATGGCTGTCTTTCTACCAACGACAGTCTTTTGATTCATCTGCATTTCGTGCTATGAACATCCATGAGTAAACGTGTCCTTTGCCTGATTGCTGATGGCTTTGAAGAAATTGAAACCATCACTCCCGTGGACCTTCTCCGCCGCGGTGGTGTCGAGGTCATCATCACTTCATTAGGAGAGGGGATTCATGTGACTGGCCGCAGTGGTATCACCTTACATGCTGATGCCATGTTTGCGGGTATCGATGTCAGCTCGTTTGATCTCTTGTTTCTTCCCGGTGGACCGCAGGTCGTGGCTCTGCGTGCGGATGTGCGAGTCTCAAGCACTGTCCGCATCTTTGCGACTGCTGGGAAAGTGATTGCTGCGATTTGTGCGGCACCCTTAATCTTGCATGATGCGGGCTTGCTGAATGGCAAAGCCTATACAGCGCATGACTCTAGCTACTCGGAATTATTGCAAGCACAGCCAGATAAGCGTGTTGTGCTTGATGGAAATCTGATCACTTCTCGCGGTGCTGGCACTGCTTTGGAATTTGGGCTTACCCTGTTAGAGCGATTATCAGGAGTAGACGAATCGGCTAGAGTTGCTAAGACCATTATGGCGTGACTAAGATGTACCAAAATATATTAGATGATGCTGACTGACCTTCTTTGACCATGGCTTTGACGATTCTTCGCTCTCTTTTTCATTCGCCTGTGGTGGATATCATTCATCACCTTAAGCTTTCTCATGGGATGACAGTGCGTGAGTTAGCAGAGCGCATGAAGATGAGCTACATGGGGGTGAAGCAGCACTGCGTTGAGATGGAAAAGAATGGTTACCTAGATAGTTTCCGACGCGCGGTTCCGCATGGGAGGCCTGAAAAACTGTATCGACTGACAGTGAAAATGAATTCTTTGTTTCCGGCGGTCGGTTGTGAGATGATTTTGGAATTGCTGGTTCAGGCGGAACGTAATTTTGGACCGACGGCACCGGAAAAACTTCTACACTCATGGTTCCAAAGTAAGGCAGACATCTGGGCTGTGAAGTTGCAAAAAGAGATCTCAATTGAGAATAGAGCGATCATGCTTGCCCGACTACGCACGGTGGATGGCCACATGTGCATGGTCGAATCATCGCAGACTGGTGCACTGAGACTGGTGGATTATCATCTGCCTCTAGCCCCTCTCATGGATAAGTATCCAGGATTGGCAGAGATCGAGTGTGACGTTTTAAAGCGCCTTTTGGGCCAGCCTGTAGAGAGACTTGTTCAGGAGTTTTCAGGGCTGAAACAAGTCATCTTTATCATCAAAAAATAGGATCGAACTGGAAACTGGCATGGCTATTTGTGTGAATGAATAGCTGCGGAAGGTCCTAAAATCTTATCTTTGCATCAACTGGCTTCGTGCTATTTGAGAGGCTATGGCATCTCCTCTTTTTGATCTCTCCGGCAAATGTGCGCTTGTAACCGGCGGTAGTAAAGGGCTTGGCAAGGCCATGGCTCGGGGGTTTGCTGAAGCTGGAGCAGATGTCTTCATCTCCAGTCGAAACGCGGAGGAACTCCAGGCCGCTGCTGCTGAAATCGGTGCGGGACTTTCCGTGCGTGTGGAGTGGATGGTCGCCGACATGGCGGATCGTGCGCAAGTGCGTGCTCTGGCGGTCGAGGCAGAGAGCCGACTTGGGAAGATCGATATTTTGGTCAATAATGCGGGCATCAACAATCCCCAGGCCATTGATGAAATTACCGATGACGTTTGGGATCGCAACGTGGAGGTGGATCTGACCAGCGTCATGTCACTTACCCGCGCTCTGGTGCCTGGAATGAAGGCGCGAAAATGGGGGCGCGTGATCCATATCTCCAGTGTTTTAGGCGTGGGTGGCCGCCTGAAACGAAACGTTTATTGTGCCTGCAAGGCAGCACTGATCGGCCTTGCGCGTGCCAGTGCTCTTGATCTAGGGCCCTACGGCATCACGGTGAATTGCCTCTGCCCAGGACCCTTTTTGACCGACATGCCCGGGAAACTACTGAATGACGAAGAGAAGCAATACTTTGCCGATCGCACCGCTTTGAAGCGCTGGGCTGCGCCTCGTGAGCTAGCCGGCCCTGCACTCTTACTGGCGAGTGAAGCCGGAGCCTATATCACAGGGCAGGGAATCGTCGTGGACGGCGGTGCTGCAGTGAATGTTCTCTGACCCGAGCGTGGTTGCCTCAGAGGTGTTTCAATGAATCTTGATCTTTATAGTCGAACCTTCTTTGAAGGCACTTTCACGCCAGGTTCAGGTGCAAGCAGTCTTTGTCCATGAAGAAACGTATCCTATCTAATTTGACCTTTTAGGCCGATTCGGCAGCTTTCTTTTCAAAGTTTTCGCGGGCGACCTTGCGGGCGACGGAGACGATGTGATTGCAGGCTTCCATGCAGAGCAGGGGAATGGTGTTTTCTTGGCCTGAGATCTGACCTGCCTCATGTCCGAGTTTGGATGCGGCGGGGCCACTGAGGGTTTGACCCGCATCCAACGGGTAAACGATGCGGCGAAGGCAGTGGGTGGCACTGGCGCAGCATTTGCCAATGATCTCGCTGGCTTGTGGGTCGGTGATGCCGTTGGCAAAACGATACATGCCTGTTTGCCGCCCAAGAAGGTCACGCAGAGGGACTGGCTGAAGGCTGCCTTTTTCCTGGGCCATCGCCATGCCGACGGCGGCAGGATAAAAGAATTCCAGGGCTAATTGAAGCTCGGTCAGGTCTGCTAGATCTAGCTGCCAGCCGCTCTTGAGCGTTGGGGCTGTTTTGATGGCGCGGAACTCTCCGGCAACATCATTTCGAGCGATCTCGCGGGCTGATTCAGGCTGGCTGTGTTTTTGTAGGGCTTCTTCGGGGGTGTTTTGGTCGTCGAAATGACGCAGGCTGAAGCCTGATGTGGCAGAACCTAAAATGCGCACCTGACCGATGACGTTTTTTCCAACATCTAGCCAAGCGGCAAGTGCTTGTTTGAGTTCATCTTGAACGGGGATGTCAGCGGTCTGCTGAATCGACCATTTTTGATCAAAATCATTCACCTGATCTAAAATAACGTCGGCCATCAATCGCTCGGTGCCAATGGCGCTGCTGTAGTAGAGGTGGCGACCCTGCAGTTCGATCGGGTTACTGCGGAAGACCTCCATCTGGCTCAGGGCTTTGCCCACTTCTTTTTCCATGCCCAGAAGAACGGGAATGTCCTGAAAGCTATGCAGACCATCAGCGATGAAAAAGGGGACCACGACGACGTTTGGAGCTGTGGTCAGGGTGTGCCAGTCGGCCACAAAGGGTGCCTCCTCCATGTAGGTGTCGATCACTTCAGCAAAGCCGTAGCCGCCTTCGCGAATCAGCTTCACCTGGTCCTGGATCGCTTTGGTGGAGTTATCGTTCAGGTTTGTGCCGTGACCGACGATGATCAGGCTGGTCTCAGAACGAGGAACGCCGCTGGCCACTTCATCAGCTCTCTGCAAGAGCAGACGGGTCATGTTCGGGTGAATGCCGACGGGATCACAGTAGTGGATCGTTTTGCCATCACGCTCCGTCGTAGGACCTGAGAGGCGTAATTCTCGTGGTAGCACCTGTTGGCAAAAGTAGCCTTCACTGATAAAATTGGGGACAATGTAGATGATGTCACTGTCGACGCTTTCATAGACTTCCCGCATGGTGGGCTCTTCTTTCCAGAAACAACAGGCGACCTCACGAAAAAGGCCGCGCTGGCGAATGGCATCAGCATGGAGATGCGTGGGGGCGCTGGAGTCAGGGTTCACGGTGGATCCGTGACCAATGATGATGAGGGCGGCGTGGGTATGGGAAAGCGTGTTCAAGAGACGAGTGTTACGTCTCAGCTTTGCCGCTGATGCTCATGAAATTCCAGTTGAGATCTGATCTTATTCAGATTTCTCCAAAGTTTTTTTCGCGCACGGTGACGATCGCCGTCAGCATCTGATCAGCTTCACTGCGAATCTTTGAGTCTAGGCTGGAAGCGCTGCGATTGTAACGGCGATAAAGCAGCTTGAGCTGAGCCTTAATCTGATCTTTGGACATCTTCGGCGTGATCTGACAAAGCTCCTCCGGAGTTTGTGACTTGGAAGGTGTGGCTGCCGGTTGTGCGATTTGATTCAGGACACCACGGGCTTGATGGGCTGCGGGTGCTGGGTTTTTCGCAGGAACTTGCTTGGCAGTCTCAGTCTTTGCAGTCTGAGACCTCGAGAGGGATTGCAGGATCTTCTTGAACATAGAAGCTGTGAGTTGGAGTTAGGACGAACAAAGAAACGAATGAAACTACTCGATCCGCATCGTTCTGAGGTGAGCGCTTTTGCGTTTTAAATCTTCTTCCGAGAGGACACCTGCGCCCTTGTAGCTGACGGCGACTTCACGACTGCGACCGGATAGTTTATCCACGACCAGGGCACGGACGCGTTGATTTTCATCGTAGCTAAAGGTGACTGCAATCTCGCAGCCTTTCGGGCGGTTGGGGGGCACTTCCAGGGTAATACGACCGATGACATCGACAAACTTGGCATCTTCATCTTCGCCCTGAGTAATGTCCACTTCGATGACGCGCTCGTTATCCTCGCTGGTTTGATAAATCTGAGTGCGGGAGCAGGGTATCGGCGTGTTTTTGGGAATCACGATGGAATTCATCAGTTTCTCGTCGCCAGTCCTCGCATTGTAAACCATGGCGAGAGTGCCATAGCTGGCATTGCAGACTTCTTGAATGCGGGCGGATCGTTTGGCGAAGATGGCAGCACCCAGTGCGACACATTCATCGACATTGCCACAGGACTTTGGGGTTTTACCAAAGAGCTTTTCCAGAACGGTCTTGACCTTTGGGATACGAGTGGAGCCGCCTACAAGCACGACGTGGTCGATCTCACTTGTTTTTAGCTTGGCGGAATCCAAGGCTTGCTCTACCAGCATGACAGTTCGCGTCAGCATTTGGCGGATGAGTTTTTCAAAGCTTTCACGAGTTAAATCGATGCGGGCAATGCCATCATTCTTATCATTGGCCACGGTGTCATTCACACGTTGAAGCTTGGAGAGCATTTTCTTAGCATCTTCGGTGGTCTGGAGAACGCGACGGCGGTGGCGCTCATCCGTAAAGAGTTTGGCGCCAGTTTGCTTTCTGTATTGTTCAGCGTAGGCTTCCAACAGCATTTCATCAAAGTTGCTACCACCGAGATGACGCGCCCCTTCGCTGGTTAAAATGCGGATATTGTCGCCTTCGACATTCAGGATAGTCACGTCAAGCGTTCCACCACCGAGGTCATAAACGAGGATGCGGCCCTGCACTCCTTGGCTATGGGCATAATAGACGGCAGCAGCAGTTGGCTCATTGACCAGACGCTTTACCTTTAAGTCTGCCATCTCAGCTGCTGCGATGGTGCTTTTACGAGCCAGTTCATTGAAGTTGGCGGGAACAGTGATGACGACCTCTTTGATTTCTCCAATGATCTTAGAGCAGTCGCGTTTCAGTTTGGAAAGGATCAGCGCGGAGATCTCTGCGGGTGTCCACTTTTTCCCATCGATCTCCACGAGATGCTCGGGATCGTCCATGTAGCGTTTGATTTGAAATACGGTCCGGTCTGGTTCACCGCCATCACGGGCAGCACTGCCGACCAGCTTCACATCTTCATGCGCTTCGAAAAAAACGACGGATGGGGTGAGTCGTTCACCATCGGAATTCGGAACAATCTCAGGATTGCCATCAGGTTTCAGATAGGCCAGCCCCGAGAGCGTGGTGCCTAGATCGATGCCTACATATTCAGCCATAGGAGGTTTGGGGGCGAGGGTGGAGCGTTAATTGAAAGTAATCATTGGCTTGAGGTGCGCACCTCAACCTTTCGCAGGATGACCTCTTGGCCTTCCTCACGTGAATAGATAAAGCCGGAACGGCAAGTTTCAATGACGCGTGGCTTTTCTTTTCCTGGAAGACTGTCCACCACGGCAATGCGTTTGCGCAACTGCGTATCGACTTCAGTTCCGGCGGCGATGTCAAATTCGCTCACAGCATGTTGTAGTAGGATATCTTCAAAGGAAGCGCGTAACTTGCCGAGTTGTGCGGAGATATCACATTCATTACGGCCGCTGTAGCGTGCGCTTAGCGCATCAATGAGATCGATACGTTTGATCAGATCATTGGCAAACATGATCACTATGCCTTCATCGGCAGGCAATCCACGGCGCATGATTTCATGTTTCTCTTCTAGCTCAACGAGCTGTCCCCGCAGGCGTGACTCGATTTCCTGCCAATGGCGAAGTTGCACTTCAGCTTGGGCAAATTCGGCACGTCGTTCTTGCAGGATTGAAAGCTCAAGTTTCACACACTCAGTTTGAGTGACGTGATCATATAATGTTTTTTCGATTTCTGTAAGGCGCTTGCGTTGTTCGGATTCGAGAGCTGTCAGGCTAGCAGACTGTTTTTGTGATTTGTCGATCATCTCAGCAAGCGCCGATTCCGTTTCCACGCGCTCTTTTTTCGCAGCTTCAGCACGGGCCGAGTCCCGGTTACAGCTTTCTTGGAGTGAATTGATCTTCACTTGCAGGAAAAGCTCACGCTCCGCCGCTTCGCGTAGAGCATTGTTTGTCTCCGATTGTCGAGTTGTTAAGCTGGCAAGTGTCGCCCCTAGCGTCAGGATTTGATTTCCAACATGCGTGAACTCGACGACTCGCTGTTGCTCGATAGAAATTTGATCGCGTGTTTCAGCCAAGGTGGCATCGGCCCTTTCAAGGGCTTCTTGTCGCGAAGCAAGTTCTTTGCCGAGACGATCTTCTTCTTGTTTGAGCGTCTGGACACGATCCAAGCGCTCAGTGAGCTCTCCTTCCAGATTGCTAACTTGAGTGCGGGCAGCTTCTGCTTTGGGACGTACCTCTTTGACTTCACGCTCGATTTCCAGCAGCGCGGATTCAGCAGCGCGGCATTGGTCCTGTGCGGCTTTTAGCCGAGTGTTTTCAGCGTCCACTTCAGTTTGGGCTTTAAGGAGTCGTTCTTCACGAAGACGATGGGCTTCTTCGAGTTGAGAAATCTGTTGTTGGAGCTCAGCTAATTTTTTGTTGGAGCTGTCGGTGGTGACATTGAGGCGCGTGACATATTGAGAGGCTTCATCGCGCTCACGGCTGAGAGCCACTAGCATGGTCTGGATTCCAGCCATTTCGGTATTCAGAGCAGGAATGCTTTTTCGCAGGTTTTTCTCTTCTTCACGTGCCTTGAGGGTGGCCAATTCAGCCTCCTGAAGCTTGGTTTCAACAGTTTGTAGGATTTGGTTGGCTTTTTCGGTTCGGCTAAGAGCTTCAGCTTGTCGTTCGTCTTCAAACTTCAGCTTCTTGGTGAGTTCCGCGATCTGAAGATTGGTTTCTTTTATCGTTTGCTCCATAACTGCCAAATCTTTGCGTGACTTCTCTTGTTGAGAGGTGAGCTCTGCCGCAGCTATTTCTTCAGTTTGACGTAACTTTTCACTGTCTTTACAGGCTTGGACGGCTGTAGCCAGTTGCTTTTCAACAGTGGCAAGTTCTAAGGCGCGATTTTCTGCAGCAGTGACTTTAGCAATCACTTCACGGAGTTTGGCTTCCGCGTTGTTGGCCTCAGCTAACTTGGTTTTTGTTTCAGCTTCGAGATTGTTTCGTTTATCGTTCAACAGCTTGTCCAAGTTGACGGCTTCTAGGCGCAGAGCTTCGGCTTGTTCCGAGGCTGCTCGGCGGTCAACTTGGGCTTTTTCGAGGGCTGCAGCTGTGCTTTGTTTGTCTTGGCCCAAGGTGCGCACTTCTGTTCTTAGCACCTCAACGTCTGCTTTTAAGCCTGGCAGGATCGCTTCATGTTCTTCGCGTTGGGCTAGAAGGTTGACGACAAAATCGTTGATGGTCTCTTTTTCGCTGCGGAGTTTGATGACTTCCAGATTGGCTTTTTCCAGATTCGCTTCCGCGTTGTTTAACTCGACAATCTTTGTTTCTAAGTCTTTCGCCTGTTGAGTGAGCCCCTTAATACGCACCTCTGTTGTGGCGATTAACTTGAGGTTTTCAGCAACGACCATTTGCAGTTTCGACGTTTCCTCACGCAGGCTTGGAAGGCGCTTTTCATGGTCAATGCGTTCATCATTGAGCCGTTGGGCCTCCGCTTTAGCTTTTTCAAACTCTTGGGTTGCAAAAATAAGCGCTGCCTTGGTTTCTCCGAGTTTATTCTCGGTCGCAGTCAGTTCAATAACGCGGGCCTCAAAGCTGGTAGTTAGGCCACGCAATTCTGTTAAGCGTGCTTCAGAGGCCGCAATCTCTTGCTGACGCGTCGTCAGTAGTTCGGTGGCCTCGCGATGTTGAGATTTTAGGCTGGTGAGCTCATTCTGGCTGGCTAAATGTGTGGCGGCTAGTGTGGTTAGCAGGCTTTCAAGCCCACTGATTTTTGACTGTAAATCGTAGAGCCGCGTATTGTGCTGTTCATGGCTGGCTGCGGCGCTTTCGGCAGCAATACGCTTGCTTTCAGCTTCTGCGTGAATGGCTGCTAACTCAGTTTGGCTACTGGTGATTTTTTCACGTAGTTGCTCCATCTCAGTCTGCAGACGATCGTGATGACGGCTTGCCTCTGCAGTCTGCTTCAGGGCTTGCTCAGCTTTAGCTTCTGCCTCAGACAGCTCCTTCTTCTTGTCCGCGAAAGACATCTCCGTGTTGCGCAGGCTTTCACGCACTTTTCCGAGTTCAGCTGATAGGGTTGCTTTTTGCTCTTCTGTTGAGAGGATTTCTTTTTCGAGAACTTTGCGGCGGACACTAAGAGTTTGCGTAAGTGTATGCTGTGCGCGCCCTTGCTCTGTCGCTTCCAATAGGTCACGAGTGAGCGTATCACACTGAGCAGACATTTGCTGAATCGCGGCAGTCAGTTCAGCTTTGTGAGATTCAACCACCTTTAAAGTTTCATTGGCGTTGCCGAGTTTGGCGTCTGCTCCTGCTAAATCGTCTAGCTTTTGGGTGAGATCTGCGGACTTTGTTAGTAATTGAACGAGCTCGCTTTCCAAACTTTGTAAAGTTCTGCTTTTGATCTTAATCGCTTCGTCTAGATCCTTAGATTTTGTTTCGAGTTCGCCAGAGGTAAGCTTGCTTTGTTCTAGCAACTCATTGAATTGATTTTGCTGCTTAGATAATGAGGCTTCAAGCTCGGTTTTTTGTGCTTCCAGATTTTGAAGTTCTTGACTAGTTTTGCTTACTTGGGCTTCCGTTACTGTAAAGTTAGCGACCCGCGCTTTGGTCTCTGCTTCTTGTGTCGTAAGTAACTTGATCTGAAATTCAAGTTGATGCAGTTCGTTCTTTTTACTCTGAGGTTGCTGATCTAAGGCGTTCGCGTTGGTGCTAAGGTGAATCTGCTCATCTTTTGCAGCCGCAATGCCTGCTCTGAGTTCTGTTAGTGACAGCTCTAAGGACTGAGTCTCTGCAATTGCTACCTGATGAGATTTTTGTATGCTTTCAGTTTGCGAGTTTAGTGACGCGAACGTCGATACCGCAGACTCTTGCTTGGCTAGAATAGCGGTTAAGGCTAGCTCAATGGTGGCATGCTTCGTCTGGATTGAGGCGAGATTTTTTTCGCCATCGGTAAGCTGCGCACGCAGGGCGGTGACTTGCTGCTCGAGTTGTTGCTTTTGAGTGGTTAATTCAGCAACTCCGTTGTGTGCTTCAGACTGAGTTGTTTGAACGGTTTGCTGAGCGGCTTTAAGACTGATCTCAATCTTGCTTAATTCGTCTTTTTTGGAGCTAATGAGGGCTTCCAGTGCCTTTAAGGTAGCATCGCTACTGGCCGCGTCTGCGTGCAACTGACCAAGCTTTTGAGAAAGTTCAGTGAAGTTTTTTAATTCAGCTGTTAGTTCTTGGGCATGGGCTTCTGACTTTTGAAGTTGGGATTTGAGCTCTTCTAACTGCGCAGCTGATTTTTGGCGGTCTTTTTGAGCTTTTTCGGCATCACGGTGCAGGGCTTGGAGCCCACTTGTTGCTATGTTGATGTCTGCCTGTACTTTGCTTAATTCAGTTCGATTCGACTCTAGTTGGCTATCAAGATTAGCAGATTCACGGCGCTTGATGGTTAGAGTTTCGATCTCAGTCTGAATATGGGCTAAATCAGCCTTGAGTTTAGCTAAATTATCCTCAGCTACCGTGGCTTCGGTTTGACGTGCTTCTAACTCTTTTCCTAAAGCATGGAATTCATCGCGCCGTTGAGATTCTTTTTCGTTCTCTGTCCGCAGTAAATCACGCTCGATTCTGAGCTTGGCTAGCTCTTCTTGAAGTTCGTCCGATTGCTTTTTATGCGTCGGGTCAATGGCTTCGGCTCGTTGAGTTGGCAAACTAACAGCTGAGAGAGCCTTGGGGCTGTTACCAGTCTCTGTTCGAGCTATTGGCTGCCATGTTGGCAGGATGGTGCCTGTGTCGCCTGAGTCATTAGCGGGCGCATCACGGGCTGGGATAGAGTCTGTATTTCCACTGCGTCCATCGGTCTTGGGTTCTAATCTTTTGCCTCCTGATCCGGGTTTTACTTCAGCGGAGGGAGCTGTTCCTTTCGGTGCGCGTTCACGAAAGCGAGAGTCTAACTGACCAAAGCGGATTTTATCCCCTCCTTTGATCCTGGAACGCTCGATTCTTTGGCCATTAACGAAGGTGCCATTGGAAGATTTTAGATCGATCAATTCGTAGCCGCCATCTACGTGTTTGGTCATCTCTGCGTGGAAGCCAGAAATGTAACTGTTGTCGATAACGATATCGTTCTTGGCATCACGACCTATGGAAAGACGTTCTTCGAGGATGTCGAAGACAAATTCATTTCCGTCGTTGAGATTAAAAGCCAGATAGGGCATGTGGTGGCAACTGCAGCGTGAGGCGTGAAATATTAATTTTGGATGATCATTGAATCAATCTCAATAAGTCTTTGCAGTCGTAACGCTTGCCACAGCAGTGCGATTTCAAGGTTTATTTTTAATTTCAATAACAATACAGGCTATTCCCACAGAATCACTTAGACCTCGCAGACGATTATTTTATGATAATCTGCCGATTATTCTTCTAACTCCCAGCCTAAAGGGGATTATTCCCCCGTTTGCGCCTTCTTAATTTCTTCATTGGACCATTTGTCCCAAGCACCAAAGTCCTGCCCGAAGTCTTGTCCGGCGAGAATAGTCATGACATTTCTGACTTGTTCGTTTTGAGGGTGCTGCGAATTTTTGAGAATATTCACGAATAAGGGCAATTGGAGTTCACGCTTCCGATTCATCAGGTCTGAAAAAAGAACTTCAATGACATCTGGATTCATTTTGGCATCGACGAGATAACCAGCAATCAATCCATAGTCGTCGTCGCTGGTGAGGTTGACTAGGTGGCGGCTGGCATTGACTTGGGCCTCGCTGTTCAGTTTTTTGACTAGGTCATGGAGATCTTTCGCCATGGCTGGTATTTCTTTATTAGACCGTAGTATTTCATCAATCTTGAGGTCACCCTCTTCCACTGTAGTGAGCTTGTCTCCCCCAGCAGACATGGCCGGAGCTGGACTCTGTGATGGAGCGTCGGCTGATTTGATGGGTTCAGGCTTGGTGACTGTCGAAGTTGATTTTTTTTGTGCTGGCTTAGCGCTATCCTGACCCGCCCATTGCCAACCAAAAAAGAGAGCAACGATGATGAGGACGCTGCCAGCAATAAGAAGGAGACGATTGCGTGAAGAAGTGGGATTCATGTCAGGAGATGTGACAAGCGTTAATTGGGTGTCTGTTCAATTTGGGCGGAAAATCGTCCTCTGAAAAACACTGGTTTCAAAAACTAAGCGCGGACTTCTTCTCCGGTTTGAGTGCTTGTGATTTTAATTTCTTCACGATGTAGGTTTGGATCGCTGCGGAAGGTGAGGCGTGCCTCATATTTACGCTCGAGTTCGACCAGCAGTTCGCCGTCTTCAGTTTTGAGGCGTTGCATCACTTCTGGATGAACAATAACGACCAGGGACTTTTGCTCGGGTTTACCGCGGCCAAGTATGGCGCTTAGGGAACGCTGAAGTTCGACGCTCATGGTCATGGTGGTTTTCACCTGGCCGTTACCTTTGCAGTATGGGCATGGCTCATAGAGGGCGCTACTCAAGCTTTCATGGAGGCGCTGGCGAGTCATTTCCATAAGGCCAAACTGGCTGATAGGTAGAACCTGAGTTTTGGCTTTGTCACGTTTGAGGTGCTCTTGCATGGCTTTAGAAACAGCCTGCTGATCGCGGCGGTGTTTCATGTCGATGAAGTCCACGACGATAAGTCCGCCCATGTTACGGAGACGTAGCTGACGGGCGACTTCTTGAGCGGCTTCGAGATTGGTTTCTACGATGACGCGGTCGAGGTCTTTTGAGCCTTTGTTTCTGCCAGTGTTGACGTCGATGGAGACAAGAGCTTCCGTTTGGTCGATCACGATGTAACCGCCGCAGGGGAGCCAAACTTGACGGTAGAAGGCATTGTCGATTTGCTTCTGAATACCGTAATGTTCAAACAGGGCGACTTGTCCCTGATAAAAGGTGATCCGGCTCTTTGCGCGGCGGGAAATTTGAGCAGCCATTTTTTGCATGCGTTCGACGGTTTCACGGTCATCGCAGGCAACTTCGTCGATCTCTTCGGTGAGGAAGTCACGAACAGTGCGCTCGATGAGTTCTGGCTCTTCAAAGCAGCATACGGGTGCTTTATTGCCATCTCGTTTGGTGACGATGTCATTCCATTGTTCGATAAGCAGGCTGAGATCGCGGATGATGTGGCGTGCACGTTTGCCGGAGGCTTCCGTTCGCATGATGAGGCCCATTCCTTCCGGCAGATTGACTTTTTCGATGATCTTCCTGAGGCGTGCGCGCTCCTTGGGATCTTCGACTTTGCGGGAGATACCAAATTGATCATTCTGGGGCATGAGGACAAGGAGTCGACCTGCTAGGGAGATGTTGGTAGTCACACGCGGACCTTTGTTTCCGATAGGCCCTTTGGTGACCTGAACCATGATCTCTGATCCCACAGGGTAAAGGCTCGGGATGTCTTCTGCCTTAATGCGTTTCTGCTTTTTAGGAGCACCGCCTCGGGTGACTTCCTCCATTCCTTGATTGGAAAGCGCCTCTGGGATGGCGTCCCAGAAATGCAGAAAGGCGTTTTTGTCTAGGCCGACATCGATGAACATGGCTTTGAGTCCTTGCTCGATGTTTTTGACGCGGCCTTTAAAAATGGAGCCGACGATGGTGCTCGTGCCGACACGCTCGATGGTATATTCTTCCAGGGCACCGTTATCGAGCAAAGCGACTCGATTTTCTAGCCTTTCGCAATTAATAACGAGGCGTGTACCGGTTTTAAGATCTTTTTTGCCAGTAATGAATTCTTTGATTCTTTGAACGATGCCGAGGGCCATAAATTTATTGTGGGTTGGATTGGAAGTGAGTTTGGAAGTTGTTTTGCCGTTATTGCGGCGCGCGGAATAACCTGCGGAAAAAGCCACCGTTGGATGTTCCAGAAGGTTGTGATGATTCGCTAGAGCTAGGTCCACGACTGAAGATGCCCGCCCGTCGGGGCGTGCTCGTCGAAGTCTTACGGTTGGAGTCAGGCTGTTTACGAATATTGGGTGCCGTAGTGCGGACTTGGGAGACGACGTCGGTGGCTTCACGCTCAGGCGCATCGGTGCCTGTGTCACCGTCTTCATCAGCAGCAGCTAAAGCAGGGATGCCAGAATCAGCATAGCTGACGGAATCGATCTTATTAAAGTTACCGGTTACTTCGGCTAGGGCTTCGATGTTGGGGCTGTAACCATTCTCCAAGGCTAAGGATTGCTCAAGGACTCGGTGGGCGACGGGGGCCGCGCATCCGCCACCTGATTTACCGCCCTGAACTAGGATGCAAACTGCGAACTTCGCATTCACGTATGGAGCGAAACTGATGAAGAGGGTGTGATTATCTTCCAGTCGGTTGCCACGATCATCTCTTCTCCAGTTCTGAGCGGTTCCGGTCTTACCTGCGACTTCAATACCAGGGATTCGAGCTGATTTGGCTGTGCCACTGGCATCGTTGACGACTTTCCACATACCTTTGCGCACGACCTCGACTTCTTTGTCTGAAAAATATTCGTTCAAGTCGGCGCGAAGTTGAGGCTTGTGAGGTTCTACAGTTTCTACGCCATCCATGACTTTATAGAGAAGGTGGGGCTTGTAGGCTTTTCCTGAAGCAACAGCACCTGCGACAGAGGCCATCTGCAGTGGAGAAGCTAAAACGGAACCTTGGCCAATCGAGGTGTTGGCAGTATAACCAGAGCTCCAGCGTTCTTGAGGGCTGTGTAATCTTAACCACTCAGGGTTTGGTAGAATGCCTGTATCTTCTTCGTCGAGTTCGATGCCAGTGCGTTCGCCTAAAGCCAACATTTTCCCGACTTTGGTGATGTTATCGATGCCTGCTGCATTGCCATACTGGTAAAAGAAGCAGTTGCACGAGCGCATTAGGGCATCGCTCAGTCCTAATGATCCGTGAGATCCGCCACTTTGACGCTGAATCCAGCATTGCATGGCATTGGTGCCGTAAGTGACACTGCCGCTGCAGTTATAACTATTGTTTTGAATCTTGGCGACACATCCGGCTAGGGCAATAGGCACCTTGTAAGTCGATCCAGGCGCAAAACCGCGAATAGCTCGATTCAGCATGGGGAAAACGGGATTGTCGTTTAAAGCATCCCAGTCTTTTTGGGTGATGCTTGGAATGAATCGATTTGGGTCGTAGTTCGGCACCGTGGCCATGGCTAAGACTTCACCATTTTGTGGATTGATGACCACCACGGATCCTCGGCCGATGTTGCCATCGCGCAGTGCTTTTTCAGCGATGAATTGGATGCGTGCATCAAGGGTTAGATACACATCGTTGCCTTTGCGCGGTGCTTCGTAACTGCCTTTGATTTCGCCAACGATTCGTCCGCGTTCATTTTTTTGCATGGTGCGGACTCCGGGGCGACCTTTCAGGTATGAGTCGAAGCTTTTTTCAACGCCGGCTCCACCAAAGTCGTCAGGCATGTAGTAGTCCCAGCCTTTGCGTTCCTCTGCAGAGACTCGCTGATCATCTGGAAGGCGGACGTAACCCAGCATGTGGCAGGCAAGCGCACCAAAGGGATAAACGCGACTGCCGCGCTCAGCCACAGTTACTCCAGGCAGGGAGAGGTTATGTTCGGCAAACCGACTGAATTCAGAAAAGGTTAGGTTATCTCTGTAAACGTAAGGGATGACGCCACCAAAGCTGCGGTAATGCACTCGTAGATCCTGCTCATCCTGATCGGCTCCGGCGAGGTCCATCTCAGCGAGTCGGTTTTCGATGAGTTCCCTGAACATGGTGACAATATCAGGTTCTTCCTTCTGGCGTATGATGCCACGATCTTTGAACTCAAATCCTACCGTTGGAACATTAACTTTCTTGATTCTGCATTGACGTGCATATTCATCATGCACTTCACGGAGGTTCACACGCACTTCGAAAGTGGCTTTGTTAGTGGCTAAAACGATGCCGTTGCGATCTTTGATTTCACCACGAACACCGGGAATACGGGCGCGTTCTCTCTTGGCTTCGGGGACTTTATTGACGAATTCTTGGTGGTGCTCTATCTGTAACCACCAGAGTCGGTACACGAGAACTCCAAACCCGCACAGAATGGCGAGGGTTAGCAGGTAAAGTCGGAAGCGATATTTAACGACCATCGAAAGAGTACCTCAGTCCATCATACTTGATTTCATATCTAGACAGTCCAGCTAAGGAATACAGTAAAAGAAAAAGCAAAGGAGAAGCTAACATAGCTAAAAGAGTGTCTGTGATCATTTTTGACCAGATGGCGCCGGGGAAGAACAGACTGCCGCGTAATAAGGTCATCATGAGGAACTCTAAAAGCAGCCACAGGAAGGTGGTTACACCCACGAGTAGAACAGGAAGCTCAAGTCTTCCGCGTTTGAATAAAGGGCGAACCCCCTGAAGAAAGGTTCCCAAAAAAGCAAACAGGATGATCGAGACGCCGAATCCAAAGCCACTCGCAGACACAAGTTCTGGAGTCGCAAGAGATCCCGAGATAAGACTGCCGGAGGCGCTTTTGATTGTATTAGACGCACTTGGTAGGTAGCGGGCGTCCCATACAAAGCCTGTGATGAACGCCATAAAAAGCATCATTGGGAAGGGAACTGCTACAGCAGAGGCAAAGAAAAACACTGGAGGTAAAAGAAGCGTGGCGTAATGGGCCATGGACAATCCAGGAATAAACTCTTGCACCACAAATGTGAGCAGAAGTAGTAGGATGGTGACCGGATAAAAAATCATGAATTTTACAGGTCAGTCATTTCTTTGGCTGAGTCTCTTCGGAGGGAGCCTCGAGAACAAACACATGCTCTAAAATGGAGAAATCGACAACTGGTTCAACTACAGCATCTGCAGTAATATCTTTGTTTTCAAAGCGCTTCACTCGCCCAACTAATAAGCCCGCGGGAAAGACACCGCCTTCACCAGTAGATATGACGTTGCTACCCGGATTGATAATCGCATTACGATTCAAAAAGCGCAACCGCAGGTCAGGTCGCATGTCCAGCCCTGCGCGCTCACCAGAGATGATGCCCTGTTCAATCGTTCCCTCGATCTTGGCTGAGACGCGGCACATTTCGTCAGTCAATAAAATAACCTCACACATGTGTGGGGCCATCTTACCTGTTTTACCGATAAGACCTGTCGCGCTAATGACAGGTGTGTCTGTTGCAAGGCCATCCAGTAGGCCCTTGTCAATGATCATGGCATTCCACCAAGTCGTTGAGACACGTTTAATGACACGTGCTGCGATCATCTTATAGGGTGATGCTTGTTTGAACTCAAGAAGTCCACGTAGTTTGTTATTCTCTTCCAGAGTTTGAGTGTATTTTTGTGAGAGAATGCGCAGTCTTTCCACTTCGATTTGGATGCGATCATACTCTTGTTTCATCTCTTGAGGATCAAGCTGCGCCGCTAATGTATTTGAGACACCATCTGCAATGGCCGCGCTTGAGTGAACAAAAGGCGAGAGTGCCGCCATGGCACGACTCTGAATCATACGAGTCGTTGGTGTGTCCAGCATGAAGACTGAGATGACTCCCACTATGAACATGAGCAGCGCCAGGATGTTAAGCTTTTTCATGGATGCCTTGTCGCCAGATTGATCAGTTCAGAGATAGCTCTGACCTAACAGCTGTGAAGAATCACATTATTCGTTAGGTTAAACCTCGGTCGTGCTGACCTTTTTTAAGAATTCAAGTTCGCCTAGAACTCGACCTGCACCTTCACCCACAGCACTCAATGGATCATCAGCAATATGGACTGGTAGCGCAGTTTCTTCCTGTAGAAGTTTATCGAGGCCACGTAGCAGAGCCCCGCCGCCAGCGAGCATGATGCCGCGATCGACCAAATCGGCAGCAAGTTCAGGCGGGCAGCGTTCAAGCGTGGTGCGGACCGCGTCAATGATAGCGTTCAAGGGTTCAAGCATAGCCTCACGCACTTCCTGGCTGGTGATAGTGATGGTTTTTGGAAGTCCAGCAACCATGTCGCGTCCTTTGACTTCCATGGTTGTTTCCTTGCCGAGTGGGAAGGCCGATCCAATGCGGAGTTTAATTTCTTCCGCCGTGCGCTCTCCAATCATGAGATTATAAGCACGCTTCATGTAATTAATGATGGATTCATCCAGTTCATCTCCTGCGACTCGAACGCTGCGGCTGTAAACAATGCCGCTTAGGGAAATGATGGCTACTTCAGTCGTGCCACCACCAATATCGACGATCATGTTACCAGCGGCCTCTTGAACTGGAAGTCCGACGCCAATAGCTGCGGCCATGGGTTCTTCGATAAGATAAACTTCACGTGCACCAGCCTGCTCGGCGCTTTCTTTGACAGCACGCTTCTCCACTTCAGTGATACCTGATGGCACAGCAATCACCACACGTGGCCCCCGGAAGGCTCGGCGATTGTTGTTCACTTTGCGAATGAAGTGGCGTAGCATAGCCTCCGTGACTCGGAAGTCGGCAATAACACCGTCTTTCAATGGACGAATTGCGGTAATGCCACCGGGGGTTCTGCCGAGCATTCGTTTGGCATCGTCGCCCACAGCGACCACTTCATTAGTGCCGGTTTTTACAGCAACAACCGAGGGTTCTCGAAGTACGATGCCGTGATCCTTGAGGTAAACGAGAGTATTTGCAGTACCGAGATCGATACCCATATCATTGGCGACGAAGCCGAAGAATTTGCCAAACATTGTTTAGAATTTTGAAAAGTTACTGAAGAAAAATAATAAAAACTATATCCATGACGGGTGCCTCCGGCTTTTTTTGAGATTCACAAAAAGCACGTTCTGGCACAAGTTTCTAATCAAGCAAAATCTAAGGGCAGGCATATTTAGGGTCAAGAGAAGAATCACCCTTGTGAAAATCAGTCTCAACTCAGCCGCAAAAGGCCCTTCAGTAACTTTTAAGAAACCAGTTATGGCCTAAATTTGAAATTCCAATCAATTCTTGCTCTCAAAGAGTGTCGTGAACGCGGGCCAGTGCCATGAGCATGTAGGCGGTTGTTAGGGTTGTGTCGCTTTCCATCCAGCGTCCAGCGCTGTTGGCCCATGAGCCATCACCTTTTTGCAGGTTGAGGAGTTTCTTTGAAAGATCGACGCGCCAATCGACAATTTTCCCATCTTTTGTTTTCAGGAAGTCCACATCGGCAATCGTTAATGCTTTCGCCATGGTGTGGTAATAATAGTATAGGCCCTCTGCGCCAAGACCAGGATTCTCATCCAAGGTATAGTTTTCTGTGATCCACTGCATGACGGCTTTAAGTCGAGGATCATTTTTGTCTAGGCCAGCATAAATGAAGCTCAGAATTCCTGCGTAACTAATGCTGCCATAGCTGCGAAGGGCTGTGCGGCCGTCTGCAGTCTTGGTTTCACCGCCGCGCGTTTCTCCAGGACTGTAAATGAATCCACCTGCATCTTTAGGATCTGTGCTCACCCAACTTGCTTTGTTTGTTTCAGGACGATTCTGGCAGTTTTGAATGAACTGAATCGCTGCAGAATAATTGAGTCGGGGTTCGTTTTTACCTGCCTCTCCTTTGTCGGCAAGCAGGGCTTGAGAATAGTAAAGCGCTTCGAGGGCGAAATGAGTATTTGAAAGATCTGCGTGGGCTGGATTGTTGGGTTTTGGTGTGCCGTATCCGACCCCTCCATCATTGGGATTATCGAGCTTCCCCTTTTCATCAAAATCATTTTGCTGACCAATGATAAATCGGCGTGCAGCAAGTAGCGTGGCCTCACGCTCAAGGCTGGGTGCTAGCATGAGTGCGGTCAATGCTAGAGAGGTATTATAATTGGCTCTTGCTTTCACATAAATGCCGCCATCAGGTTGCACATTTTTGATGAGAAAAGCGATGGCTTTTTGAACTTCGACCGGCAGTGCATCTGTCGCCTTTCTTTCTGGTGTTAACAATAAGCTTGTTATGGCTAAGGCGGTGAATGCTACGGGTTCTGCATCTCCCCATTGGCCGGTTTCTGGATTTTGTTGCGACTTTAAAAAACTTAGGCCGCGCTCATAGGCTAGGCGGATCTCTTGTTTCAAAGATTCATGCCGCGCAGGTTGCGTTGTGGCTTGGGCAAACAGAAAGTGTGGTGCGGCTAGGCAGAGAGCAAATGTGGTCTGGAGTTTCATGGTTTTGCTGGGGTAATGATGAGCATCACTGGGGTCATTTCGTCCGGAATATTATCTGGTAGTGAGATCCAAAGATCGTCTCTCCAATTTCCTTCTGCAGGTGAATTAAAGATAGCTCCTCGGTCTAGCCAAATGCCGATGATTGAGCCTTCTTGTTGAGCTATGAATCCACGCTCGTCAATGTAGGAGCCGTTAAAAATCCAGGTGTCTAGATCAAGGGGGGCTTTGCGTGTATCAGCGTTTTGAGCCCACTGGGATAAAGCTCCACTTTGGACTGCAGTTCCAATTTTCCACTCGACGGCGATGTTAACGCGATTTGCGCCTTTGATCTTGGGTGGTTCGTCCTTCCATGTTTTTGGACGCTCATTCTCTGGCACCTTAGCAAGCAGACCTTCGGTAGCAGGTTCATAATTGACTAATAGCATGGCGACCTGAATAGCTGTTGGGCTCACGGCTGTGGTCAAAACGGTTTCGTGGGTCTTGCCGGTGTCGGTTGTGAGCATATACTCAATGGGTGCCTTTTTCAGGCATACCTGACAGGGGATTTTGACTTCTCGAGTGTCAGCTTTGATTTTGATGCCATCTAAAAGATACTCAGTTGCTGATAGTTTTTGAATCCGTTGTTGCGTTTCCTTCATTTGCTTGAGTGGATCCACTGCCACAGCGGGTTCTTGAGCTACGGCGATGGCCGAATAGAAGGTGATGATGACTAGCAGTGGACGCAGCATGGGTCAATGTAGCTGGAAATTTCTAGGTTCTTCCATAAAATTGCTCAATCGGGGACCCTTAAAACTAATAAAGAGCAAGAATGAACCCAATTTAAAACCTGGCGGATAAAAATGGACCTTTTTTATTCTTCGTCACGCTTCTGACCGAGTAGCAAGAATGCGTAATGAGCAAACTGGGCCAAAGCGCTAAGAAAAGCTGCAACATAGGTCAGAGCAGCAGCACTGAGGACCTTATTCATGGCATCAAATTCAGCTCCAGGGGTCACGGCTCCTGTCGCTAGTAGGATTTTTTTGGCTCGGGCTGTGGCATCGAATTCCACGGGTAAAGTCACAAGCTGAAAGACCATGACAATTCCAAAAGCAACAGCAAGCACTGGTATCGCTAGTTTCGGCATGAATACCATGCCTGCAAAGCCAACAATCGGAATGATGGTGCCAGCCATTGTGGTGATGCCTACTGCCGCCATGCGCCACTGCAATGGAGCGTAGAGTTGCTGGTGTTGAATAGCATGCCCACATTCATGGGCTGCGACACCCAGGGCAGCGACAGATTGGCCGTAATAATTGGACTCGGAGAGTACCAATCGACGGTTGGATGGATCATAGTGATCTACAAGTTCACCTTGCGCTGAGTGGATAGCCACATCTCTAATGTTATTCAAATCAAGGATTCTCTGAGCGATCTCAGCGCCCGTCATTCCTGATGACGCGGGAACTTGAGAGTATTTGCGGTAATTACTGCTTACTTTCCATGAAGCGTATACGGACAGAAGCATGGTGAGAATGATGATAAGGAAGAACATAACAAGATCGATTAATGTTGTTTAATTACGAACAATTTTAGAGTGGTAGTTGCAGGGAAGTGTTGAATTGAAAAATAACGTATTACTACAACTTTAAGCAATGGGGATCTTCGGCATTGAAGAAACGGAATGCGTTGTTAGATTGGTAATTACTTTGGGTTCACTTCTTAAATCTCTCAGTCTCATTGCAGATCCTACACGGGTGCGCCTCTTGCTCTTGCTAAAACAGGAGGAGTTAAGCGTGGCCGAACTTCAGGAAGTGTTGTCATTGCCTCAGTCGAATATCTCAGCTCAGCTTAGTAAGCTCAAAGCAGCCGGATTGGTCAATGATCGGCGAAGTGGGAAGAATCGCCTCTATCGACTTGAAGAGCCCGTCAAGCAGGAGGCGGACGCTAGGCATCATTTTTTTGCGCTTTTGGAAGCTGCTGGTTCTGAAATGCGCGAGGTGGGTAAAGATGCCACGGCTCTTAAAGTGGTGCTTCAGAAGCGCGAGCGGACAGCACAGGCTTACTTTGATGCTCTTGCCGGTAAATTTGGTCGGCACTACATTCCTGGCCGCTCGTGGAAAGGTCTAGGAGAGACCGTTCTAAAACTCATGCCGCCGCTGGTAATCGCGGATCTTGGGGCCGGTGAGGGAACTCTTTCTCAGCTCCTGGCACAAAGGGCCAAGCGTGTTATTGCGGTTGATAGTAGTGAAAAAATGGTCGCATATGGTTCTGAGTTGGCCTTAAAGCATGGCTTCACAAATCTGGAATACAGGCTCGGAGATCTCGAAAGCCCGCCGATTGAGCCTGGAACCATTGATCTTGTTTTTCTTAGTCAGGCGCTTCATCACGCGCAGCGGCCTGCACAGGCCCTGAAGGCTGCTTTTGCATTATTAAAGCCAGGTGGACGGATTGCCATTCTGGATCTTATGAAGCATCAGTTTGAGAAGGCACGTGAGCTTTATGCCGACGTTTGGTTGGGTTTTTCTGAAAGTGAGCTTCATGAGATGCTTGAGCAGGCTGGTTTTTTAAATGTTGAGACGAATGTCGTCCATAGAGAATCTCAAAGCCCACATTTCCAGACCGTTCTGGCTGTGGCGGAGCGCCTACTCTGATGTTTTTGCCTTTCAATTTGTCCTTGTTTAAAAGACTTTTATATGCCACTGCCAGATGATGAAGGGCTCTTAAAGCGTATGAAAAAACTGCGTATACGTGAGGAGAATCTGGAGGAACAGTTTATTCGTGGTAGCGGTGCAGGTGGGCAAAAGGTTAACAAGACATCCTCCACAGTGATGTTACGGCATCTTCCGAGTGGAGTCGAGATCCGCTGCCAGCGTGAGCGTTCCCAGATCATGAATCGTTACTGGGCCCGAGTGGAACTCTGCGACCGGATCGAGTCCATTCTCAATTTAGCCAAATTGGCTATTCAAAATGAGCGTGAAAAAGTTCGGCGTCAGAATCGTTCGCGCCCTCGTGGGCTCAAGCAACGCATTCTGAAGGAAAAGAAAAATCGCGGTGAGGTGAAAAAGAACCGCGGTCGGGTCAAAGAAGACTGATTCGCTCAGATGTCTGTCTTGACTGCGTTAAAAATGGCACATTTTCCGAATGACAGAAAAAGTGCCCAGGGGGGGATTCGAACCCACGACCAATTGGTTAAGAGCCAACTGCTCTACCACTGAGCTACCTGGGCAAAGCTAACAAACTAACATTGAGACCACCAAGTGCGCGGGGAGGGATTCGAACCCTCGACCAATTAGTTAAAAGCCAACTGCTCTACCGCTGAGCTACCCGCGCGAAAGGGGCAGATCAGATAATCAATCCTGAGCGACAAGCAAGCTTGAATATGATCGAAATTTAACTTTTTCAGCTAAGCTCACTCAAGTTTGATTCTAAATCAGATCAAAGTCATCCAATTGTCTTGAGATCACTTTAGAGTGACCTGTAAGCTGGGAATAGCATCGGTCAGGAGTTTAACTCCAGCAGGAGTAACTTTGGTTTGAAAAACAGTGACTTGTTTTAGGCTTTTTAGAGCTTGTAGGCTTTTTAGCCCAGTGTCTGTGATTTCTGTGCCATACAGGTTGAGCGTTTGAAGCTTTTGAAGGCCAGTAAGTGCGGCTAAAGCAGCATCCGTAATTTTTGTCTGGCGTAGATCTAATACAGCCAGATGAGAGAACTCAGACACCGTTTTTAAGCTTGCGTCTGTGATAACGGTTCGTCCTAAATCCAATTGGGCGATCTGGTTTTTCAATGGTAATAGAAGCGTGATTTTTGAATCATCACATTTGGAGACGCCTGTCAGGAAATCGGCCCGCAGAAGAGGTCCGTCGGCCTTGAGTAGCGAAATTTGGGCGCCACCTGCTGTAGCTTTGGCGATGTCCGCTTCTGCAGCAGGTTTTAAGTCTTTTGAAAGCTCTTTATAAAACAGATCATGCTCGCGTGGTTTGACGGGCTTTGGGGGGGATGCTGCAGATGCGGCAACGGCGTCGGCGGGAGCACCTTCCATGTTGCCCGTCCAGCCACCGAAGTCTGCGCCTGAATCGATCCATTCCTTCAGGAGCTTAATTTCTTCAGCTGTCATTGGATCACCTTTTGGGGGCATGAACATGTCATCATCTTTGGGGAGATTGACCACTTCGTGCATGTAGCTTTTTGCTAGATTGCCAGGAACGATGGATGGCCCATTTTCGGCCCCTTTGAGCATGGCCCACGCGGCATCTAGGCGTAAGTCGCCCTTCGGTTTTTTGGGCTTGCCATCAACAATCTTGGTGGCGCTGTGGCAATCGAGGCATTTCTTTTGAAGGACGGGCAGGATTTGCTTTTCGAAGTTGATGGCGGCCTGGCTGCTCAAGGGGGATAGAGCTAGAAAAAGGATGGCAATAGTAAGGTGGTTTTTGACAAAGGGGGACATGTGAAAAGGAGTTTTTTGCTAAGGGTAAGAGACGTCAAAAAGAGTTCTTTCACCTGTGTTCTGATGGAAACGCTTGCCTTTGCTTGATTTATCTAGCAAAACAATAAATCCATCGCCGACCATGCCAAACAACCTTGCCACTGATGCCATTCTTCGTCGTTCCACTTTGGCCATTGTTATGGGTGGTGGTGCTGGAAGTCGTCTTTTCCCGCTAACCAAAGATCGCGCTAAACCGGCTGTGCCATTGGCTGGAAAGTATCGTATTGTCGATATTCCAATTAGTAATTGCATCAATTCAGGTGTTCGTCAGGTCTATGTCCTCACCCAATACAATAGTGCCTCTTTAAATCGCCACATCGCTAGGACGTATAAGTTTGATCAATTTACACGCGGCTTTGTTGAGGTCTTAGCCGCCCAGCAGACGCAAGACGGTGAGCGCTGGTATCAGGGCACGGCAGATGCAGTGCGGCAGAATCTCCGCTACTTTACGGAAAACAATTACGATTACTACATGATTCTGAGTGGGGATCAGCTCTACCGCATGGATTTCCGAGAGGTGATGGCTCAACACATCAAGACAAAGGCTGAGCTGACCATTGCGACACTTCCTGTTAACGAGCAGGATGCTACCAGCTTCGGCATCATGAAAACAGATGCGACAGGCCGAATCCATGAGTTTGTGGAAAAACCGAAGGATCCAGAAGTCTTGAAGAGCCTGCAAATGCCTGCAGAAACGCTTGCCGAACTGGGGCTTTCACCAGATGAGCCCCGTTATCAGGCTAGTATGGGCATTTATGTTTTTAACCGCCAAGCACTTATCGAAAGTTTGGACAATGACTGCATGGACTTTGGGAAGCACATCATTCCTTCGGCTCTGAAAAAATACAATGTTCATGCGTTCAATTTCCAAGGTTATTGGGAGGACATCGGAACCATCCGTTCCTTTTTCCATGCGAATTTGGACCTCTGTAAACTGGTTCCTCAGTATGATTTCTTTGATTCCGCTGCGCCGATCTTCACGCATGCACGCATTCTGCCTGCGACCAAGATTAATGGAGCTAACATCAAAGAGGCGCTGATTTCAGATGGCTGTATCATCACGGATGCTCACGTGGAGACGGCTGTTATTGGGGTTAGATCCATCATTGAGACCGGCACGACCTTGCGTGAGGTTATAATCATGGGTGCGGATTATTATGCGGGTGCTGCAGGTACGGATCCGAATAAGGCTCCACCTGGCATTGGCCGGAATTGTCGGATAGAGCGGACCATCATTGATAAAAATGTCCACATTGGTGACAACGTGGTTGTTACTCCGGACGGAAAGCCTGAAAACATGGACAGTGAGCTATTCTATATTCGCGATGGTATCGTCGTGATCCCAAAGGATACAGTCATTCCTTCAGGAACTTGGATTTAACCTCCCGACTAACTTGCCCTAGAGTTACGCGATGTTCCGCCCGCCATGGATGATATGAGACTCTTCGTGATTCGAGTTTCTAATCACAGGATTAACAGGAAAACAGGATTAACAGGAATGGGTTCTGACCTGTAAATCATGTCTTTCTGTTTTCCTGTAAAAGGAGTCTCCAATTGCTTTGTTGTCTCCGACTCATACGGCCAAAGTTACTCTTTGTTCCACATCCCAACACGCTGAATTGTCTGCTAGATTCAGGCATGGCTGACCGCCGATTTGCATCTGTCATTGATTCCGCAAGGCTTTTTGCCTCTCGGGCGGTGTCACCCAAGACACATCTGCTTCGAGTCGAAGAAGCTTTGTGAAACCAAGCCCTGGCGCAACTCAACGATCTTTCATTCCCAGATCTAGGTTTAATCTTTAGTTCGTAGGTTTCTAGCGGCGTGAATTGAACGCATCGCTGTAGCCTCGCTCGAAGCTGCGCCTGAATCTTGGATCATACACGCCGGTATGAGCGCCTGGATCGTTTTGGCGTCCTGCGACACGGTCCCGCAGTCCGAAGTCGTAACCTTGATTGTAGGTTGGATCGCTAACTGGGGGCGGTGTGTAACTGTTTCCACCCTGGTAACTGGGCGGTTGTGAATTGGGCTGATTTTGCCAAGTAGGCGGTTGTGATCCTGAAAGCGCTGCCTGAGGAGGAACGTAGCCTTGATCATAACCTGCTCGGTAGGCGGTCTGAGTGGCGGTGCTGTAACTCTGGAAGTGACGGCTGTAGCTTTTGCTCAAGCCATCGGAGCTATCTGATCGCGCATCAGAAATACCCCGCTCATAGGCTGCCTGATTTTGCAGCTGAGAGTAATCTTGTGTTTGCTGACGATACTGCTCACGTTGTTGTGTGTATGGTGGTGGAACTTGTGGGCCGAAAGGGCTCATGGGGTTGCCGTATTGATCCACACATTGGGTGAGGAGCAGAGGAAGCATCAGAATCAGGGCGCGCATATGGATAAAGGTTGGTCAATAGTGACGGCAATGAATGAACTGAGAGTGCCCCAGTGGGCTTAGTTTCTCGTGGACTTTGAACTGCTCGACGAGCTAGTGTTCAAATCGGATGACATATTCGCCCTTCTTGTGCATGTGCTCGTGATCGCGGGCACGCGTTTCGAGGTAGTCAGTATCTGTCTTGATCCATTCAACCTCACGAAGAAGTTGATCGCGCCTAGTTAGCAGCGAATCCCTCTGGTCTTGCATGGATTCCAGCTTAGCTCGCTGAGCTTTTTGCTCGCCAAGTGGTTGTTTATAAACGGCTACCACGACGGGCACCACCAAGAGCAGAAGACAAAATTTACCGAGCCTGACCAGTCCTCTTAAAGCTCGATCGACGTGCTTAGCGGGTTGGGGTGATTCGATGTGAAATTCTTCGTATTTCATAGTGATGCCGCGCCGGGCGGCTGGTGTTGACTTTTAGACCTTCATGCGGCCACCGAAGATCGCATTTTCGCCCAATTCCTGCTCAATGCGCAGGAGCTGGTTGTACTTGGCGATACGGTCGCTGCGGGAAAGGGAACCGGTTTTAATCTGGCCGCAATTGGTGGCCACGGCGAGGTCGGCGATGGTGTAATCTTCTGTTTCACCTGAGCGATGACTCATGACGGCGGTGTATCCATGGCGATGAGCCAGATCCACAGCGTCCAGAGTCTCGGTCAAGGAACCGATTTGGTTTACCTTCACCAGAATGGAGTTGGCGATTTGTTGGTCGATACCCTTTTGCAGGAACTTGGTGTTTGTGACGAAGAGATCGTCACCCACAAGTTGGGTCGTAGCGCCAAGTTCTTTGGAGAGAACGGCCCAACCAGCCCAATCGTTTTCGGCACAGCCGTCTTCGATGGAGATGATAGGGAAGTCTTTCTTGAGTTCAGCGTAGTAGGCTACTAATTCTGCGGCACTGCGCTCAGACTTATCGCTCTTTTTGAAGACGTATTTGCCCTTGGCTTTATCGTAAAATTCAGAAGAAGCTACGTCCAGTGCGATGAAGATGTCCTCACCCATTTTGTAGCCAGCTTTTTCGATAGCCTGAGCGATGACTTCGAGCGCGTGATGTGCACTTTTGAGGGTTGGAGCAAAGCCACCTTCGTCACCGACGGCGGTGTTCAAACCAAGATCATGAAGGATTTTTTTGAGAGCATGGAAGACTTCGGCTCCATAACGCAAAGCTTCGGAGAAGCTTGGTGCGCCTTTTGGCATGATCATGAATTCTTGAAAGTCAATTGGCGCATCGGAGTGCGCGCCACCATTGATGATGTTCATCATGGGCACTGGCAGAACTTTCGCATTTGGACCACCAATGTATTTGTAGAGAGGTTGGCCCATGGCCGCAGCGGCAGCTTTGGCGCAGGCCAAAGAGGCGCCGAGAATGGCATTAGCACCGAGCTTGGACTTCGTCGGTGTGCCGTCGATTTCCAACATGGCTTTGTCGATCGAGACTTGATCGGCGGCGTTGCTGCCGATGATGCAATCAGCGATTTCATTGTTCACTGCATCAACTGCTTTAAGGACACCTTTGCCTAGATAACGTTTCTTGTCGCCATCGCGCAGCTCCAGTGCTTCGTGTTCACCTGTGCTAGCGCCGCTGGGAACAGCAGCACGTCCGATAGCGCCACCATCCAGGATGACGTCCACTTCGACGGTTGGGTTGCCACGTGAGTCGAGGACTTCGCGTGCGATAACTTCTACAATGGTAAGGTCGTCCATGTCTTGATTTATTTAATTTTACTTAAGTAATGGGTTTTTGGCAAGTGTTCATCCGGGGGAAGTCACAAATGCGGGGCTGAAATAGCAGGATTCAGTCCAGACACAACCGGCAAAGTAAGTCTTCTGAGGCTTATGCGGTCCTCGGAAGAGTTTCTGGTTAGTGGCCGTATGGTTCGTCTTATGATTCGTTTAGCATTCATCTTTTTGGCAATCCTTTTCTCTGGGTCTGCTGCTTCAGCTGATTTTCAGGCTGGGGCGGCGGTTGTAGACATCACGCCAGTGAAGTTACCGGTTTTTGTAAATGGGGGGATGACGAGCCGCTATCTCGACAAAATTAGAACACGAGTCAAAGCTCGGGCAATCGTGCTCAGTGACGGCAAAACCCAGGTTGCCATTGTGGTGGCGGATAGTTGCATGATGAGCCGGGAGGTTCTGGATGATGCCAAAACGATGGCATCTGCTAAGTCTAGGATACCTTCGCACCGCTTGCTGATTTCAGCCACGCATACCCACACGGCTCCGGCTTCTATGGGGTGCTTGGGGACGGATGCAGATCCAAGTTATGTGCCGTATTTGAAGGAAAAGCTAGTTGAGGTGATCCGCGCTGCGCAGTTGGCGCTTGAGCCTGCCCGCATTGGTTTTGGGAAGGCTGATGCGGCTGAATTCACAGCGCTGCGGCAATGGATTCGGAGGCCGGATCGTCTAGCTGAAGATCCTTTTGGAAATATGACCGTTAGAGCCAATATGCATGCTGGAAAAAATTGGGACGAGGCCGTGGGGGAGGCTGGTCCTGAAGATCCGGACCTTTCGCTGATTTCGATCCAGACTCGAGCAGGAGCACCGCTGGCTGTTTTGGCTAATTTTTCCATGCACTACTTCGGGGATAAGGACATCAGCGCTGATTACTTCGGTTTATTCTCAGACGGCCTGAAGCAGCGAATCGATCCGAATGGCAAGATGGTCGGCCTGATGTCTCATGGGTGCAGTGGTGATATTTACCGTGTGGACTACACGGTGCCTGAAAAGGATCGCCCAAATCCGACGATTGAAGCCTATACGCAAGGTCTCTTGGAGATCGCCATGAAAGCTTATGGCGGCATTGAGTATCGTGCTGACGCAGACATCGCCATGGCTGAGCAGCGCATGACTTTAAACTATCGTGTGCCGGACAAGCAGCGGTTGGAGTGGGCGCAGCGCATCGTCACCGAGATGGGGGACCGTTTGGCGAAAACGCCGACGGAGGTCTATGCTCGTGAGCAGATTCTGCTGCATGAGCGGCAGAACACCGAGATCGTGGTTCAGGGCTTGCGCCTTGGAAATATTGGCATCGCGACCACGCCGAATGAGACTTACGCAATTACTGGGCTGAAGATCAAAGCTGCCAGTCCGTTGCCCAACACCATAGTGATTGAACTGGCCAATGGCGGCGATGGTTATATTCCACCGCCAGAAATGCATGCTTGGGGTGGTTACAATACCTGGGCGGCACGCTCCGCTGGTCTGGAGGTCATGGCTGAGCCAAAGATCACTCAGGCGGCCATTTCATTACTGGAAAAAGTCCGTGGAGCGCCACGGAGAACGCCATCTCTTAGTGCAGGTCCAGCAACTCAAGCTATCGCTGGTTTGAAGCCGTCTGCTTGGTGGCGATTGAATGAATTTACCGGGCCTCTGGCTGCGGATGAAAGTGGCAATCACCTATCAGCAATCTATGAAGGCGGTGTGGCTTATTATCTTGAAGGGCCTCATTCTTCCCAATTCTGTGAAGGCGAAAAGAACCGTGCACCTCATTTTGTCAGTGGTCGGTTGTGTGCCGATTTATCAACCGTGGGCAAATCATGGTCGGCCTCTCTTTGGTTCTGGAATGGCATGCCTAATGACGCTCGTGAGATCACAGGCTGGTTGTTTTCTCGGGATTACAATCATGGTCTCAGTGCTTATGGCGAGCATTTAGGCCTATGTGGTAAAGGTGACTACTCGGGTAGGCTTCTCTTTCAGACCGACAAATTACTCTTTGGCAAAACAGAGATCCCGCGCTGGACCTGGCAGCATCTCGTTCTAGTCCGTGAGGCCGATCGAGTTCGTATTTATATGAATGGGAATCTTGAGATCGAGGGGACATCACAAGTCTCAAAGATCGCAGCTTGTTTCTTCGGTGGACGCAGTGATCACGAATCTAGTTGGGAAGGCCGCCTTGACGAAATTGCTATTTTTGATCGGGCCTTAAGTGTTGACGAGATCAGGCAGATGACTATCAAATAGGGACGTTGATCCTTGACTTCTAATGAATACACTTTGTTAGAAATCAATAACAAGCTGAGTCATGGACATTAGGCTGCGACCATTTCATGCATGTGTTCACTTTGTTGCTCTTGGCTAGCCTGATATTGAGTCAGGACGGCTTGCGAGATGGCGTTCAGCGTGGCTAGCACATTGCGTCCGCCTTTGGCGTCTGCCTCAAAACTGAGGTGCGGCACTCCGTGGTTGTTGAGAAGAAACTCAAGATATTCCAAGGGGGCCGCATTCGGTAGGTCACGCTTGTTGTATTGTAAGACAAGTGGCAGGTGTTCGATGTCACTACCGTTGAGTCGTAGATTCGCTTCCAAGGATTGAAAGGCGTGGACGTTGTCCCTTTGGCGATCCATCTGGCTATCAGCGACAAAGACGATGCCGTCAGCTTGACGAAGCACTAGCTGCAAAGTTGCGTTATAAGTTACTTGGCCAGGCACTGTGTAGAGGTGAAAACTGATGCGGTAGTCAGGGATCGCGTCGCTTTCGACGGCTAGAAAGTCAAAGAAGAGCGTTCGATCCTGCGCTGTGGAGAGGCTAACGAGTTCGCTACGCCCTTGAGGATCTAGCTTGGCATGAATTTGGCGCAGGTTAGAGGTTTTACCGCTAAGCGGAGTGCCACAATAAACGATCTTGAAGCGGATCGTTTTTTCCTGGTGATCAATGGCGGGCATTAGACAACCATGCGTGAAAGCTCACGGGCGATCAAGGTAATCTTATCACGCAATCCGAGAGCGGGTTCTGCATCATGGAGGACTCCAAGTATGGATCCCTCTGGGAAACAGAAGGTCATGAGGCGGTCTCCTGAATTCATGGTGAAGGTCTCTGCACCTTCGATGCCGATAAGCGGAGCGAGCGTTCGCAAATGCTGGGCTAGTTCAGTGGCTTGCTTTTGGAACTCTCGAGCCTGCGGCTTGTGGGTTCCGATATGAGAGATGGAGTGTGTTCCTTGGATGCAAACACAAGCCGTAATGCCAGGTAGGTTGCAGGTCATTTCGACAACTTTTTGAGGTGTCAAATCAGTGTCCGTATCCAGCAGGGCACGTAGCAGGATCTGATTTGGATCGGTGTCGTGCATTTGGACCCCCAGATTTGAGTTTGGGGCATTATTTTTCAGTGAAGGAGTCAGTCTAACTGCGGGTGCTCTTGATGTGGTTTGGGCGCCTGATGCTAGGATAATCTCAGGCTCCTCTGCACGAGGTGTAATGGGTGCACTTGAACTTGCCTCTTGAGGTAAATTAATCGCAGGTGATTGATATTCGGGAGCTTCAGAGGCCGCAAATTGCTCCATGGGGCTGCTGCTAGCAGCGATAGTTGCCGCACTCCAGCCTTGCTCAAGACTTGGGTTGCGTCCGAGTAGCTGATCACTGGTGAGGCCTTCTTCCATGGGATTGGAAGAATTCATCAACGCGAAGCCTGAATGAGCAGAGCTTGATTCCTTTTGGCGTTCAGGTGGTATGACTGTCGTTTTAGTGGTTGGAAAGCTAGCAGCTGGCTGTGGAGAAGTTGGTTGTGTCTGTTCCTCTGGTTGTGTGAAAAGGGCTTGAGGAGCCTTGAATACTTCTGGTTGATTAGAATGAGGTGATGGTGCTTGGAAAAAAGAGATTCGAGGCTCTTGCTCTGAAGCTTTGACCGTTGCGGAGGCTTCTAGATTTTGGGATTCAGAGCTCGCGTGCTGTGGCTGGAATGTTGCCGGTGGCGCAGGCTGATGCGGACGGAGTGTAAAAAAGGGCTTGGTTTGCGCCCGAGTGGACTCGTCAAATGGGTCAATTGTTTTTGGGCTTAGTGGTTGGAGCGCAGCCGCTGGCATGCCGAAACCTGATGCTTGTATGGCAGGTTTAGTAATTGCAGTTCCAAAGCTCGGAGTAAACGGACTTGGCTGGACGCTAGGTGATGCATCAGCTTGCTGAGCTGGAGGCGCGAGGAACGGCGAATTGGTGCCAGGAATTGAAAGATCTGTCAGTGCTGTAGGAAGGGGGGGGATTTGTGGGAAGAGGGTCGCGTTTAGAGGCTCTGCCTGCATCATAGTTTGGCTCAATGCTGGTGCATTAACTTGGAACTGGGGAGCAGCTCCAGGGCTAGTCAGGTTTGGCACGACCTGCGGTGCGCTTACTCCTGCCATGGCAGTTTGCAGATCTTCGGCAAGTATGCGTAGTTGAAAGTCTCTCTTGGCTGTGTTGAGAACGTTACGGAAGCCGATGTCTGTGATGCCGTCGATGAAAAGTCCAAGCTCAGCTACTGGCATCTGGGAAGACGCAAGCTGTTGAATCATGACTGAAGGTAGAGCTGTCGTAATCCAACCTGGAACGACGATGGGATCAAAACCTAATTCGGCGGAAGTATAGCCTTTGAGCAGATTGGCTAAGCAAATACGAACGAGGTGGCCACTTGCGCTAGAAGCTGAGGCCACGGGCCTCCCGTGTGGCTGGGCTAAACGTGCTGGGGCTATATCAGGTGCAGGCTCTCCAGTTTGCACCGCGTTGGCTCCAAACAATGATCCCAGTGGAGATTGCATCGGATTGGCTGACGCGGGTGCTTGTCCAAAGGGAGATTGCGCTGATGCCGCTTTTGGCATCTGGGCATACGAAGAGGGGGCGAGCCCGGTCTCTGGCTTTTGACCGTGAGAGTGTGCTACAGCTGGAGTAATTGCCTGTCCGAAAGGCGATGCAGCGGGTGTGGGCTGCTGGCTCTGCCCGAACGAGGAGGTCGTCAAAGGCAGGGCTTGAGATTCATAGGTGATCTCATTCATTTGAGATCCTACAGCGGCAAAGGGACTCATCGGGAAAGCCGGGGCACCTTGAGCAGCTTGCCCCGGGAGCGATAATTGATGGGCTGCAGCCTCGCGATTAGGAACATCGGCTAATGGCGGCGGGGGGCCTTGGCGGCGGGGCGGAAGAATCATTCCGGATGTTGCCACTGTCGTGGTCAACGCAGGCGCTTCGTGCGAAGGTGCAGGCATGGCAAAGGGGCTAGCACTTATTGCGGGCTGCTCGGTCATTGTTGATGCTTGAGTTGTCGCAGCAATAAGGTAAGGCAATTTTGAAGCGGGTAGCGGAATCATCCGCGGATCCTGGGGAGAGATTGGAGTCTGGAAGAGAGCTGGGCAGACACGATAAATCTCAAAAATAGGCAGTGCTGCCTGACCATCACGCAGTGCTTCATTGAGAACTTGGGGAGAGATTGCGATTGGCTGTTCCATGGGGAGTGTGCCAGTTCTGGAAATCTCAAGGGGTAACAGCGGAAGTAGATCAGCTACGGTTAAGGCTGCGCTGGTGCTGGCAGAGCGAGATTCGGCAAATGGAGATGGTTGTAGCGAAGCGGTATTGACCTCTTCTCCTTGCGCAAACTTGAAAAGCGGAACTCTAAAGGGCGATACAGAATTTAAGGGTGGTGCACAGGCTGTCATGGCTGTGGAGGGATTTTGTGCCGGTTTAGAATGGGCCGGCTGGAGATTTCCAGGCATAGAAAGTTCCGCATCCTGAGCGTTGTCAGGATGCGCTTGAAACAGGGCGCGAAAGGAAAATCTCATGAAAACTCAATAAACTGGAGCCACGATCGGCCGATAAAGTTAAAAACGAATGTGTGGTAATTAAAGTTCTCTATGCTTAAATCTAATATTTAACATAAATTGATTATCAGCAACTACATAATCACTTGTTTTCCCGTTATTCCCAAGTGCAGAACCTCATTTTGCCCAGTTTGATCCGGTCAATGATGTCTGCATTAATTAAAGCTGAATAAAAAGAGGTGATTGACCTGCCGCTATCTGCGGTCTTTGGTGAGTTCTTGGCTTAGCCGAGAAAACATCAATCCTTTATCCAATATGGCACTCTCCGTAGGAACCCCAGCTCCTGACTTTACTGTTACCACACTCGGCGCCAACGGCCCCGAACTCTTCAAACTGTCTGAAAAAATCGGCCAGTCCAATATCTTGCTCCTCTTTGTGCCAATGGCCTTTACTGGAGTTTGCACAACCGAGTTTTGTGAGATCTCTCAAGGTATTAATGAATACACGGCTCTGAACGCTACCGTCGTCGGTATCAGTGGTGACAATCCATTTGCGCAAAAAGCTTGGGCCGACAAGGAGGGTATCACGCTCCAACTTCTGAGCGATTATGATCATAAGATCACTCAGGCTTATGATGTTGCTTACGAGGCTTTTCTGCCAGACAAGAATCTAATCATGGGTGGTGTGCCAAAGCGCTCTGCTTTTATCATTGACCGAGTTGGGGTCATCCAATACGCCGAAGCTCTGGAGAGCCCTGGAGATTTGCCCAACTTTGCTGCGATCAAAGCTAAGCTCGCTGAGTTAGTCTGATCTTTGTCTTTTTATTGATTGCTTTAGCCCCAGTGGAGTTTCTCTGCTGGGGCCTTTTATTGATTTTCGTCATAAGTCGCCCTTTTGCTGGCATCCCTTAAATCTGGAGTCTAGGGTTGCATTCGCCACAGGGCGGACACCTTTAATCATTATGTGCGGAATTGTAGGCTACATCGGCAAGCGGCAGGCCAGTCCGATCCTTTTGGATGGGCTTAGCAGGCTGGAATATCGTGGTTATGACTCAGCGGGCATTGCCCTCCTGAATGATAGCCCAGACGTCACCATCATCAAGCGCGCGGGTCGCATTGCGAATCTACGTGAAGCCGTTGGCGAACTCAGCCCAACTGGCAATGCAGGCATCTCACACACTCGCTGGGCCACGCATGGTGCGCCGACGGATGAAAATGCTCACCCTCATCGTGATCAGAGTGGTAAGCTCGTGCTTGTCCACAATGGTGTGATCGAAAACTATCAAACGCTGCGTGACCAACTCATCGCCCAGGGAGATACCTTTGAATCTCAGACCGACACCGAAGTTCTTGCGCACTTGATCGGGCGCTACTTTGAGGCTTTGGATGAAGCTGATGGCCCCGCGCGCCTGCGACAGGCGCTTCGATCAGCTTTGGCAAAAGTGAAGGGAACTTATGGCATCGCCATCATGCATGCCGACGTCCCTGGCGTTATCATTGGTGCTCGTCTTGGTAGTCCCCTGGTCGTTGGTTTGGGAGATGGTGAACACTATCTAGCCTCAGACGTGTCCGCTATCGTGGCTCACACCTGCGACGTGGTTTATCTGAATGATCACGATCTCGTTAGCGTGACCGCTGATCGTTACGATGTCAGCAGCATGGCTAGTGGTGGTGGTGCCGCTCAGGTCAAGGTGAGTCGCATCGAGTTTACCGCCGATGATGCTGATAAAGGTGAGTTCGAGCACTACATGCTCAAGGAAATTTTTGAGCAGCCACAATCGCTTCGAAACACCATGCGTGGTAGGCTTTCGCGCGATGACGGAGCTGCAATTTTAGGTGGACTGAATATGTCACCGCAAGAGCTGCGTAGCATCGACCGCATCATCCTCAGCGGTTGCGGCACAGCCTTCCATGCGGCTATGGTCGGTGAATACGTGATCGAAACGTTGGCGCGCATTCCCACAGAAGTAGAGATCGCTTCAGAATTTCGCTATCGCAATGTCCCATCTGACAAAGACACGTTGCAATTCGTCTTGAGCCAGAGTGGCGAGACGATTGATACCTTGGCTGCTCTGCGGGAGGCTCGTCGCAAGGGCATTCGCTGCTTGGGCATCGTCAATAGTGTTGGCAGCACCATCGCGCGTGAAAGTGACGGTGGATGCTACATCCACGCGGGTCCAGAAATCGGCGTGGCTGCGACGAAGACCTTTACCTCCACCGTGATGATGGTCACGCTGTTAGGTATGTTATTTGGCCGCATTCATCATCTCAGCAGTGCCGACGGTCTGGAGATGATCGACGAACTGGAAGCCATCCCAGATAAGATTGCCAGTATCCTAAAACAGACGGATAAGATCAAAGCGATCGCGCAAAAACATGCGAATGCTGAGGGCATGCTCTTTATGGGCCGCCAGGCCAACTATCCGGTGGCCATGGAAGGCGCGCTGAAGATGAAGGAAATCAGCTACATCTATGCTAGCGGCCATCCGAGCGCTGAGCTCAAGCACGGGATTATCGCTCTAGTGAAGCCGGATATGCCAAGTGTTTTTATTGCTCCAGATGATGCTGTTTTTGATAAAAACGTCAGCAACATTGAAGAGGTTCTCGCTCGCAAAGGTCCGGTCATCGCTGTCACCACGGAAGGTCGCACCGAGCTGGAGCGTCTCACGGATGACGTGATTTATGTCCCAGATTGCCCATCCTATTTAAGTCCGCTTCTGACCGTCATTCCGTTGCAACTTTTCTCCTACTACACAGCGGTTGCTCGTGGTTGTGATGTCGATAAGCCGCGTAATTTGGCCAAGAGCGTCACGGTTGAATAGGCGTTACTTGCCAATGCAGAAGCTGGAGAAGATCACATCCAGAATCTGCTCCACATCGATCACGCCCACGACCTCTCCCAGAGCTGCTAAAGCCTCTCGGAGATCTAGGGCCACATATTCTGGGGCTGTCCCAATGTTGAGTGCTGATCGGGCTGCTTCGACATGGGTCACCAGTCTTTCAAAGCAGATCTTATGGCGTGTATTGATTGCCACTGGGTGATCGGACATCAGTGGACCTGCTTGTAGAATCACGTCGCGTACGGCATCTCTAAGTCGGTCCACGCCTACTCCTTGCGCGCATGAAAGAGCCACGCCGGATTCCCAACCTGCTGCGATTCCGAGGTCTGCTTTGTTTAAAATGAGGATGCGTCGTGACTCTACACTTTGGGGTAATGGCACCCTCTTTGCTGCTGACGGTGGCAAGCTTGCATCCACGACTTCCAGAATTAAATCCGCACGCTCTAGCTCTCGATGTGTGCGCTGAATGCCGACCTGTTCGATGTCGCCGCCGCCTTCTCTGAGTCCGGCCGTATCCACGAGTCGCAAAGGAATGCCATGGACTTGAATGATCTCTTCAATGGTGTCTCTCGTCGTGCCAGCTGTCGGACTGACGATAGCCCGTTCAAAGCCTAACAAAAGGTTCAGGAGGCTGGACTTTCCCACATTGGGTTCACCACAGATGACCGTGCGGGCTCCATGGCGTAGAATGCGGCCCTGCTCACTTGTGGCAATGAGGCGTCCTGCTCGATCCAAAACGGCATTCATTTTGCTGGTCAAGGCAGCGCCTGTATCGGGAGAGATATCCTCTTCTGGGAAATCAATGTAGGCCTCCACATGGGCTAAGACTGGAAGCAATTCTTCACGCAGAGCATTGGCTTCTCGTCCGATAGCGCCACCGAGTTGCTCATGGGCGGCGCGCATGGCCAGCGTGCTTTGGGCATGAATCAGATCCATCACCGCTTCTGCCTGGGTCAGATCCATCTTACAATTTAAGAAAGCCCGCTGGGTGAACTCGCCCGGCTCCGCGGCACGGGCTCCTGCCGTCAGTAATGACTCCAGCACCTTTTGCGTGACCAGCAGTCCGCCATGGCCTTGAAACTCCACCACATCTTCTCCTGTGTAGCTGGAAGGCCCGCGAAAAAGCAGCATCAGCCCCTCATCTAAAACATGTCCCTGACCATCACCTGCCTGAACGCGGTGAGCCTTGCGGGCGCTTAATTCTAACAGGGGATGCTTGGTTTGAAAAACTCTCTGAGCGATCTCTAAAGCTTGGGGACCAGAGATGCGTAGCACAGAGATAGCGGCCTCCCCGAGGGCGGTGGAAACAGCGGCGATGGTGTCATTTAGCATCTTTTAGAAATAGGTGAGCACAGTGAATGGAGCAAGCGATGGCTTCTTTATAGCATGGCTTCCGTCCAAACATCTTCTTTGAAGCCCACCAAGAACAAGGCTTTTTGGGCATCAATCGCAAAGGGTCGCTTCACGAGATTGCCATTTTCGGAAAGCATCTTCAGAGCTTCAACCGTGCTTAGGCTCGGCAGCTTATCCTTCAGTCCTAGTGCGCGATAGTCCATGCCTGAGGTATTAAAAAGTAGCCGCAGTTGATCTCCGTTCGCCGCTAACATCGCCACCAACTCAGGCACGCTTGGTGGAGTCTCGCGGATCGGGATCTCTGAAAAAGGGATGTTGTGTGAACGCAGCCATTTGGCAGCGCTTTTGCAGGTGGAACAGCCTTGATAAGTATAGAGTTTCATGGGGGAAAATCACTGGTTTTAGGATTCATTGAGCCACCGTGGCTCATGGGGTGCCAGCCCAAAGATGTGGCACGGTCCTCAGAAAAAGGCATGGCGCAGCGGTGCAAAGCATCAGGCAATTCAACGGGCGCATGTCATTCCTCCTCGCGGGCCGTTTGTCCGGTGAGACTCAGGACAATGCGGAATCCAACGTCAGGAAGCTGATCCGTGATCAAGACCTTACGGCGGTAAGACGCCAGTAACTGACGAGGATCAGCCGTCATGAAGGAGCCCCCGCGCGCTACGCCCTCATTCGGCGCAGCAGCCCAGCTGTCGGAAACCCATTCCCAGACGTTGCCCGAGAGATCAAAGAGCTGGGTTCGGGCATCAATCTTATAACTGCCCACCTTAGCCGCTCCCGCCTGACCGTCGTCATAACCAGGAATGCGAGATTTGCCTTTGGGATCAGCCGTTTTGTCTAAAAAGTTACCCGTCTTGGCCGGCGGGATCGCGGTGAATCCCCAGGGGTAAAAGCCACCAATACTGCCACTGCGCAGTGAGGCCGTAGCGCCGATTTCACGCGGTAAATTCGCTGCCATGCTCCATTCATCATCTGTGGGGAGTCGGTACTCCTGATCGGGTTCCAGCAGGCCTTTGGCTCGCTCTTGATCCGTGAGCCAGCGGCAAAATTGCTCTGCTTCCGTGCGGGAAACTTGTGTCACTGGGAACTCAAGATCCTTCTCCAAAATACGACCCGCTGTCTTGGCCAGTTTGGTGCTCAACGCAAACTCCGTGAAGTCACTGCGCCGTGTCTCATGGGTCGCTAGCATGGCTTTTCCTAGAGGCACCAGTTTCATGCCAAGACTGTTTTCCCAAGGCTTGCCAAAGACGATAGCTCCCGTGGATTTTAGCCGTGGATTAAAGCTCAGGCTTTGCCCGCTTTTCAGGTTGCCTGTGATGAACTCACTCTTGTAACCCGGTAGACGCAATTCATAATTAAACGCAGCTGCTCGCGCCTTGTTTTGCGTCAAAGGCGTGCGTCCGATCAGCAGGTCCGCTTGATAGATTTCAGCCCCGCGTGGATTGCTGTCGATCACGATCCGCCCAGAGATCACTTTCACGATTTCGGTTTTGAGGGCCTCCCGGCCAGCGCTTGGCTTCATGCCTGCTGGTAGCGGGATCTCCGCTGGGAACCAAGCATACTCATGGTCCACATCCAGCCTACCGCTTTGGCGATCCCGGCTTGTCATCCAGGCGCAGAATGCGTCCGCATCCGCCGCAGGAACCATCACACAATTCAGCGTACGCTTATCCTTAGAAACAAAAGGCACGACATCAAAGGAGGCCGCCCGCAAAGTCGCCTCTAAAAAGGAGCGGAATTGAGCCACTTCTACTGGCAGATCAGCCACATGGCGATCTTTGGAGAAGCTAAACCACTGACCATAAATATTCTTCCAAGGCTTTCCATTTTGCGGCTGGATCGGGGCAGGGGCAGGTTTTGTCGGTAGCGGCAGTTCGTAGGCCCACTCATTTTGATATTTCGTCGCTGTCAGGGCCGCACCCGCCATGGCAGAGCCTACTAGTGTGAAAAAAAGCGCCCTCGTGAAGCGGCGGCTCAAGCTCTCTTCCCGCTTCTGCCCGACTAGCTGCAGCGCCTCAGCAAAGTCGCCGGCAGTTTGATAACGCTCCTTTAAATCAGGTGCACAGGCTCGGCAAATCACTCGATTCAGATCCAGCCAGAAAGGCCACTCCTCATCACTGAGATTTGAAGGAATCTCAGGGAATTCCATGCGGTCCTTTCCACTGCTCATTTCATAGAGCACCTTTCCCAAACTATAAACGTCCGCTTGCGCTGTGCCTGGTCCTTCGGGCGGCACAAACCCCTCGGTGCCGACAAAGGTTCGTTCACCAAGGCCAGCCACCAGACCAATGTCTGCCAGCTTGCACACGCCGCCGCAGAAAATGATGTTAGAAGGCTTGATGTCACGATGTGTCAGCCCACGATGATGCATGTAATGCAGCGCATCTGCCATATACACACCTGCATCACGGCAAAAGACAACATCCAGCCTGCCGTGGCGCTTCATATCCGTGCCGAGAGTTCGCGGCACATAGGTCTGCACACTTGCAAAGTTGTGCCCCTCCTCCGCATCATCGGCCAGCTCCATCACACAGTAATAAAAGCCACGCGTCTCATTCCAGCCCACATGCAAGATGTGAACCAGACAGGGGTGCCCACGTGAGATGGGCTCAAACTGCTGAATGCCCAGAAACTCGCGATGAAAGGTCTTGGTCAGTTCAAAGTCCTCCCGCCAGACAATCTTCACCGCCCTGTAGGCACCTGTCACACTCTGTGCCAGCCACACCTCACCATAGGCCCCGGAACCGATCCTTTTGATGAGTGTGTAATCTGGGATCACCAAATCATCCCGGTGTGTCAGCGGATCGCCTACGGCACGCGGCCCTTTTGGCGCACGTTTTGGCGGCGGCGGCAGTTCCACATTCGTCTCAGGAGCTCCAGCAGGTATCACCCCTTCTTCGGGCGCAGAGGCGTCCGGGGGCAGTGAATCTGGAGTCGGTTCGGTCATGAGTCAGTCCAAGACTACGCAGCAGCCCTGCCGGAGACAACCTTCCTCTGCATTTGTCGGCAACAAATCTTTAGGAACAGAATCTCATGGTTTCTGATTGGAAAATAAGCTGACTCTGCGCTTGTTTTACAGAATCCAATCCGCAAATCCATGAACTATCTCCTGATCGTCGCACTGATCTGCATTTCCGCGTTCGTCACTCAGGCTCAACTGCCTGCGAAGGAGCCCAATAAAATTGGCACGACGGCTGATTTCCGTGACCTGTTGCTGACAAACAAGTGGTCATGGCGCAACGTCAGCGCAGCTGTGCCCGACCGCGAATGCGTCTTCATGCCCGACGGAACGTTTCGCCATCCCAACTTCACGGCCAGATTTACGATCAAGGACATCAAAACCGTTGAACTTAACCGCAGGAAGGACGGGAAGGCTGAACGAGCCGTGATGAACTTCCATCCTGATTACCTGAGCTTCGAGGTTCTCGACTTCGATAAGGCGCGAAGAATCACCGGAAAGCGGCTCCCAAAATAGCGACTTCACTTCAAAGGTCATGAACCGAACATTCCTCACCATCGGCGTCGCATTAATTTGCTGTCATATCGCCTATGGCAGCGATGATGTGCCTCCGGCAATTGCCGTGTCGATAGAAGGTTGCGGCATGAGACTGGATTGGCAGTCGTATCCGCGGATCATTATGGCCGTCTGGCCTGACGGTAAGATTATCTGGTCAGAAGATCCGACCAAGGGTGGGCCTCCATTTCGGGTTTCACGAATTGAGCCAGCCAAGATACAAGCATTGCTAAAGAAGTTCGAGAAGAAGTCGGTCCTGCAGATCGACGAGTTCAGGCATTCGTGGGTTGTCCCAGATTCCACCTATCACTCCATTTGGCTCAGCACTGGCGCGGAGCACCTTCGAGTGAAGACCTCTCACGAGCTATTCGAGTCGAACTCCAACTTAGTAGTCGCCAATGGCTATGTTTCGAGTCTGGAAGGACGCAAGCGTGAGGAGGTCATCACATCAGATACCCAAAATTTTCAAGCGTTTCGGAAGCTTTGGACTGATCTTAGGACTTCGATCTCCCGTCTCATTCCTCTGAAAGGAAATCCCCTCGCCGAACCATTAAAGCTGAAACTAGCGAAATGATGGTAGAACATTCAAGGGGCGATGGACCCTTTGTGCATCCTTAGATTCGCAGTCAGGCCAGAGAGTCGGGTGTTCACCTGACGGCGATATTTGAGCGCTGTTTGGAAAGGCATGTGTTATTGGCTCGGAGGCGCAGCCTCTCGAGGATAGTCTACCTTCCAGCAGCAAGCTTTCGCTGCGGCTCGTGGCGTCTTTTGGGCTAAAGGCATAAAAAATTGGTGTCAAAAGTTCTATACTCGCTATTTCCTACTGCTCCCTCGACTCAACCGAAAATGAATACCCCTCAGACCTTCACCACCGGCAACGGATCCACTGGCCAATTTTACTCTCTGCCTGAACTCGAAAAAGCCGGTGTCGGCAAAGTCTCACGACTGCCGGTTTCGATACGCATCGTGTTGGAGTCTCTGCTGCGTAATTTGGATGGGAAAAAGGTCTTTGAGCAAGATGTCAAAAATCTGGCTAACTGGAATGCGAAGAACCCTGGCGACTACGAGATCCCGTTCACCGTTGCTCGTATCGTGCTTCAAGACTTCACCGGAGTGCCGCTTCTCGTCGATCTGGCTGCGATGCGCTCGAAAGTGAAAGAACTCGGTCAGAATCCGAAAATTGTGGAGCCTCTCGTGCCTGTCGATCTCGTGGTCGATCACAGTGTGCAGGTCGATTTCGCCGGCACTCAGGCGGCCTTGAATCAAAATCTGGCGCTGGAGTTTGAGCGTAACCGCGAGCGTTATGAGTTCCTTAAATGGGGTGAGCAGGCTTTCGATACGTTTAAAGTCGTGCCTCCAGGCATCGGCATCGTGCATCAGGTGAACCTGGAATACCTGGCTAAAGGCGTGCTGGAAAAAGACGGTGTTTTTTATCCCGATACGCTCGTTGGCACGGATAGCCACACGACCATGATCAACGGCCTCGGCGTCGTGGCTTGGGGCGTCGGCGGGATCGAAGCTGAGGCGGGCATGCTCGGCCAACCCGTGACCTTCTTGGTTCCTGAAGTCGTCGGCGTTTATCTAACTGGCGCACTGAAGGAAGGTGTAACGGCCACTGACTTGGCGCTGCATTGCACGCAGATGCTGCGCAAGCATGGGGTTGTTGGCAAATTTGTCGAATTCTACGGTCCAGGCGCTGAAAGCCTGCCGCTGCCAGACCGCGCGACCATAGCCAACATGGCCCCTGAATACGGTGCGACGATGGGCTTCTTCCCGATCGACGAAGAGTGCGTGAACTACCTGCGTGGTACAGGCCGCAGCGAGGAACTCTGCAGCACTTACAAGAACTATTACACGGCTCAGGGGATGTTTGGCATCCCGAAAAAAGGTG
>CAMBPS010000016.1 GCA_945869675.1 Prosthecobacter debontii
GGGGCATCATGCTCAAACGGTAAACTCAGGTCGCTGGGAAGCCTGCCCTGATTTTTGCTACTGGGATCACCCCATCATCGAACTCAGTGGCCGGACTCTCGGCATCATCGGTTACGGCGACATCGGTAGCGCCGTAGCAAAGATCGCCGTGACCTTCGGCATGAAGGTGCTGGCCAGCAAGCGCGAGTGGAAGTCCGCTCCCCCAGATGGAGTGACTGCTGCCAGTATGGATGAAATCTTTGCCCAAAGTGACGCCATCTCTCTCCACTGTCCTCTAACAGACGCCACCAAGCACATCGTCGGCGACCACACGCTCGCCCTGATGAAGCCTAGCGCCTTCTTGATCAATACCGGCCGCGGACCGCTTATTGACGAATCCGCACTAGCTCGCGCTCTCAATGAAGACCGCATTGCCGGGGCTGGGCTAGATGTCCTTTCTTTGGAACCTCCGAAAAACGGCAATCCTCTGATTGGTGCTAAAAACTGCCTCATCACACCCCACATCGGGTGGGCCAGTCATGAGGCACGCGCGCGTCTTATCGAACTCACCGCTGCTAATCTGAGAGCCTTTCTTTCAGGAACACCTGTGAATGTAGTCAGTTAGCGTCAGCCCTTGAATGAGTTTCCTGTGGTGTGCACTCATAAAAACCACTGCAAACCACCTCCAACTATTGCAGACGTCGCGCAGCGACTCTCACCCCAGCGCCGCAGTTGCTTCTTTGCCATCAATAACCTTTTGGCTAGGCTCACGGATTTCATGGACGATACCCGCAAACTTTAAAAGGCGCAGCACATAATAAGTTGGATCGATTTCCCACCAGAAGAAGCCTTGACGGGCACAGTGCGGGTAGTAATGGTGATTGTTGTGCCAGCCTTCCCCGAGAGTCAGGATCGCTAGAATGAAGCTATTCTTGCTCGACTCACCTGTTTCATAACGTGTGCTACCGAGTAAATGACAGAAGCTATTGATAGCAAAAGTCGTGTGATAAAGAATCACCGTACTCAGGCAAAATCCCCAAAGGAAACCAGGCAGCCCAGCGATCAAATAACACGCCAAACCCGTCACTGCGGGAGGAATAAAATGGTGACGGTCAATAAAAACCAACTCGGGGAACTTGGTCAAGTCCTTCACCTTCTTCTCATCATAGGCATAATAGTCAGGCGAAAGAATCCAGCCAATGTGCGCCCAATAAAAACCCTGTTGCTTTACCGAATGCACATCTTCCTCTTGGTCAGAATGCTGGTGATGGTGACGATGATGCGCAGCCCACCAGAGAGCCCCTTTTTGGGCCGCCATGCCTCCCAGAAAAGCCAGAACAAACTGAAACCAGCGAGAGGTCTTAAAGGAACGATGAGAAAAATACCGATGATAGCCACCCGTGATGCCAAACTTACGGATCACAAACAACCCCGCACAAAGGAGAATGCAGGTGATGTCAGGTTTTACAAAGAAAGCAGCCACAGCTGCCAAATGAATAGCAAAGAAAAGAGTTGAACCGACGGATGGTTTGAAAGCTGGATGAGTCACGATAAATGGAAAAAAGCGCCTGTAAATGCCAGTGATACGATTGAAATCAACAATTGGATTCAGACGACCAATCGGCCAAGTCAATCGATCTGACAATATTGTTGCAGAAACGAATGCGGATTCATCGAAGTTGATTGCAAACGCCCCAAGGGCATTGCCTACTTTTTCTTCACTTTCTCTGGCAAACCTTGTCCTGGTTTTAGATCCAGATTGGCTAGCATATCCGCCTCAGTCACCGTAGACTCAACGCCACTAGCAGGCACATCGGCATGTGCGGTCCAGAGAATGGCATTCAGCACCAATTTACGTTGATCATTGTTCGACCAGCCTTTGTGATAATGCCCGCCGGTGAAACCAAAACCGCGACCACCCCCTTCACGCTCTGCGGCCCACACCACATGCTGTTTCTCTTTGTTTTTAACGGATTCACGCACAGTCGGATTGCCGCTGTGATGGCCATCCGGACGACTCATCGTCGAATCAGGAGCCACATCACTCAAGATGGGGGTCACGCCCTGCATTCCCTGGCGAAAGCGCATGTAAAAATACCATTCATCGTTGGTCGCAAACGGCTTCACCCCGCTGCTAATCGGGTGGGTGGGAAATTCTTTAAAGCTGGCGTCCCAGTGTGGATTCACACTCCAATTGATCTCAAAGGCACCGCCCATCCAGTCGATGAACTCTTTATTTCCTTTTTCAATTGTCGGCTCCACAGCGTAATGCAGTGTCAGGAAACCGCAGCCACGCTTCATTTCCTTATCTAGCTGCACGAGCCTCTCACTTTGCAAGGCAGGATGCCCGCCACCGCCATCCGAGTAGATCACCACGCTGTCCGCCTTTGTAAGCTCTTCCTGGCTTGGCCATTCTCCGTTCAGGTGATGCAGGACTTGCACCTGTTCTGCAGCACCCTGCTCCAGGCATTTTTTCAACAGCTGAATTCCAGCATTGTGCTCATGCTGCCCTGGCCCATGAGAAGGTTTCCCCGCAATCATGACGATCAACTTTTTGTCAGCCGCAGAAAGCGTGGTGAAGGCAGCAAGAAAAAGAGCAACAAAGGCAAAAGAAATACATTTCATAAAAGGTGCAGGATACTCAAACGCGGATCAACGGAATGCCTTATCACCAAAGAGTAGCTTCCGAGGAAACTTAACAAAGCAAGGTAGACCCTAGACTTTCTTTCATCGCTGCGCGACGACTCAAAGGCTAAGAGTAATGGGCGTAAATCTAAAAGACGGTGACGCCAGGGCGTATTCGAAAGAACGGAGACTGGTTCTGCGGTTCCTTGTTAGTTAACATGGTCCAAGGCGATCTCTCGCTGCTGCTGACCGAGCATGGCGATGATTTCTTCCCGCACTTCGGCAAAATGAGGCAGTCGTGATGCTTGGCGAGCAGAGACTCGCAAGAGATGCCAACCAAGCTTGGTTTCGATTGGCGGACTTGTTTCTCCTACCTTTTGAGCGTTCACGGCCTGGATTAGATCTGCGGGCATTCGAGTCGCACTGAGCCAACCGAGATCGCCACCCCGATCTTTTGAGCGGCTGTCTTCGGAGTGCCTGGCGGCCAGCTCCGCAAAGCTCGTCTTGCCACTAGTGAGCTGTTCATGAAGAGCCTGGATTTCGGAGGAACGGTTGGGGCGCGTTGGTTCATGGCGCGAAAGAAAGATGTGAGCGACATGAAACTTTGTCGGCAGGCGAAGCTGCTCGGCATGCTCGGTAAACCAGACCAAAGCTTGGGCCTCGGTGATCGGCGGCACCAGCTCTTGTAGCCGCTTCTCTAACCAAGCCTGTGCTCTCAAATCGTCTTGGATGGTTTGCTTCAGCGAGGCCTTCGTCTCCCCCTGCCAGCTGAGACGAGTCTGAAGATCCGTTGCTCCTTTTTCAAACTGCTTATGCCAGATTTCAAATTCGGCTTTCACCGCGAGATCGAGATCTGGCCTAAAGGTCGCTGGCACTGCCTCCGTCAGCCGCCGCTGATGATCAAGCGCTTCCATCACGGCCTTCCGATCCATCTGAGGGCTACGAAACTGCGCCTGTTGCCAAGCGAAAGCAAAACTGATCTGCGTCCGACAGCTCTGCCAGCGCCAGCCAGCCGCAACGGCTAGGCTCAATAGGGTGAAAAATGGAAGAACTTTCTTCATGGCCTAGAACAGGAAAAAATAAGCTTCCTCCGCTCTTCTTGGGTTAGCTTGCGCATGGATTCGACTTCGCGAAAGAAGGTCTCTAGATTGCCGCCTGCACGGCGGAGCATGAATTCAAAGCCGGGCAACAATTCAAAATAAGTCGATAGGGTCGCCAATCGGGCATTGTTGACTGGCTTTTCAAACCATAGTTCAATCTTCAGAATGCCATGGTGGTTCTGATCCAAAGCGATAGCGCGTGTTTTGAATCGCTGTAAAAGCGCATTCTTTTGCAGTAACCGCACTTCGCGTGTTTGGTCTGGGACAGCATAGATTTTTTTGAGAGCCTCACGCGTCGCTAAGGCCAAAGCAATAAAGGCGCGCTCAGCACGCAAGTTTTGCTCGTATTGGGCCCATTCTTTCAGGCGACCCCGCGCAAGCAGCCAGCGGCGCGCGCCTTCCTGTCCGACGGCCGTGGCAAAGGCCTCATTAAAATCCGTGTCACCTTGGAGATAGAGACGCTGGTGAGTGAGCTCATGACAGAGCAACTCGGCTAGATCGGCATCGTCTCGGCCTATGAAAGTATTTAACAGGGGATCACGCAAATAGCCGAGAGTGGAGTAAGCATCAACCCCAGCGACGTGGACATCATAACCTCGCGCCTTGAGTTTGTCGGCCTCCTGCTGGGCTAAGGACTGCTTGAAATAGCCACGGTAAGCTAGGTTACCCAGCAAAGGATAGCTCCATTGCTTGGGTGTGATGCTGAATTCGGGGGCGGCAAAAACAACCCAGACCAGATGATGGCGACCAAGATCAGCATATAGATCATACTGACCCTTGGCCGGCAAATGAATCTCTGCTTCCGCAAAAGACAAAATGTCAGTCACCGTGGTAAGCTTTTGTTTGAGCCGGGGTTGAATCGCCGGTGACTTCACCAACTGATCAACCGGGCGCGCTTTCCTGATGATCTCGGCCTGGCCAGCGATGGCTTGAGTGTAAAAATGCCATGTCGAACATGAAGATAGAAAACTACCTATCAAGCCAACCAAGACGACAACTCCCTTACGCATAGTCAAAAACTTTTGTAGCACATGAAATAATGTGTAGACTGAAATTTACTGTTCATTCTGTTTTTTGTAAACTTTCATTCATTCCCTGACATCCTTTTTAAAACGCCACCATGTCCTTCATTCATGACGACTTCCTTCTTCAGACATCTGCTGCGCAAAGGCTCTATCACACCTTTGCTAAAGATGAACCCATTATCGACTATCATAATCATCTTCCGCCCAAGGACATTGCCGAAGATCGTCAGTTTAAAAACATTCATGAAATTTGGTTAGAAGGCGATCATTACAAGTGGCGTGCCATGCGCTGCAATGGCATCCCAGAGCGCCTGATTACTGGCGATGCATCTCCCCGCGACAAATTCCTGGCCTGGGCAGCAACCGTTCCTCAGACACTGCGTAACCCGCTCTATCATTGGACCCACATTGAACTGAAGCGCTATTTTGGGATCGATACGTTGCTGAATGAAAAGACTGGCCCAGAAATCTGGGAGCAAACGGAAGCCGCGCTAGCCAAGCCAGAAATGAGCGTACGCAATATTCTGCGAACTCAAAAGGTGCGCGCCCTATGCACAACCGATGATCCCGTGGACAACCTTTCCTCGCATCAAAAATGTGCCGCCGATGGTTTTGAAATTGGCGTTTATCCGACCTTCCGTCCTGACAAAGCCTTCGCGATCTCTGACTCAATCGCCTGGAATGCCTGGTGTGATAAACTCGGTGCCGCCACCAACATGGACATCAACAGCCTTGACCAGCTGCTGGCCGCCCTCGAAAAACGCCACGACTTTTTCCACAGCATTGGCTGCCGCCTGAGCGACCATGGTTTGATTCATGCTTTCTCTCATTTTGATAGCGCCAAATCCACCCAGCGCGTCTTTGACCGCTATCGCGGCTCCAATGTGCGGAAGATTTACCATGAGGACATCGGAACTCTGGCCACTCAAGTGATGATGCATATGGGTCGGCTCAATGCCAAGAAAGGTTGGACCATGCAGTTGCACCTTGGTGCGGTCAGAAACAACAACACGCGACTTGCTCGTGAAATCGGCGCAGATGTTGGCTGTGATAGCATTGGCGACTATTCCCAAGCAGAAAACCTCTCCCATTTTCTTGACGCACTCGACAACGAAAACGCACTGCCAAAAACAGTTCTCTACAACGTCAACCCAGCGGATAACTATGTCTTTGGCACGATGGCGGGCAACTTTGCCGATGGCACGACACCAGGCAAAGTGCAGTTTGGATCAGGCTGGTGGTTTGTGGATCAAAAAGAAGGCATGGAGTGGCAGATCAATGCGCTCAGCAATCTGGGACTGCTCAGTCGATTCATCGGCATGCTCACTGACAGCCGCAGCTTCATGAGTTTCCCACGCCACGAGTACTTCCGCCGCACCCTTTGCAACCTCATCGGCAAGGATGTCGAGGCAGGCTTATTACCGAACGATGACGCTCTCGTCGGTGGCATGGTGAAAAACATCTGCTACGCCAATGCCAAGGCTTACCTTAACCTCGTGAAGGGTTAAAGACTAGCTCAAGCGGTCGATTTTAGACCTTCCACTTGATGCCGCAGCCAGTGCTGGGCCGCTGGTCTGTCAGTGGCTCTTCATTGGCCAGCATTCGGGTCACGGCTGTACGCATGTCAGCACCGGTCACTGTCTCGCTATTGCGTGGACGCGAGGCATCAAACTGGCCGCAGTAAGCGAGCTTAAGTTCGCCATCAAACAGGTAAAAATCGGGTGTGCAGGCGGCGACGTAGGCCTTGGCCGCCGATTGATCTTCATCCACGAGATAAGGGAACTGCCAATCATGCTTGGCCGCGAACTCGATCATTTTGTCAGGGGCATCTGCGGGGTAGTTTTGACTATCGTTGGAGTTGATGGCCACGACGCCGATTCCCAGCCCATCGACCTCTTTGGCAAAAGCACTGAGTGCTTCTGCCAGATGCACGACAAAAGGACAATGATTGCAAACAAACATCACAAGAAGGCCGCGTGGCCCACGGAGATCATCCAAGGTGAACCTCTGCTGATGCGCATCTGGAAGCTCAAATTCAGGAGCATAGGAGGCGATCGGAAGGACACGAGTGGAGGGAGTTTCAGCCATAAGGATGCGAGGTGTATCGTTAAAGGTAGCTTGGCGCAGCTCAAAATAACGCACGGCTGTTCGTTCAGGAAGCAAGGAACTTCCAAAATGATGCCTATTTTAAATCACCTGACGCACCCCTTCAGCGCTACTAAGCGTCGTCAGGGAACCGTCTGGCAGTACAATGACGAGATGCCCCTCTGCATTCAGATCCAACGCACGGCCAAAAACCTCTCGTCCGTCAACCGTGGCACGGATCTGACGGCCTAACAGCCAACTGCGGGCACGCACCTCAGCAATGACCTCATGAAAGCCGTGATCCATGCGCTGAAACTGCTTGTGGAGCAGTTTCAGAATCGTCAGAGCCAAGGATTGACGATCCAATGCACTGACGGATGGCGCATTGAGCTCCAGCAACAACGAGGTCGCCACACCGGTCAATTCGTAGGGGAACTCACGATTATTGACATTCATTCCCACCCCGAGAACCAGTGCCAGTTCTCCGTTCACCGTCACCGCCTCAGCCAAGAGGCCACAGATTTTACGGTCATTAAGGTAGAGATCATTGGGCCACTTGATCTGCGGCTTCAGAGGCAACTCCATTTCCACCGCACGGGCTAAGGCTAACGCGGCCAGAGTGGTCAGTCTTGGCCACAGCACAGCGGGGGCCGCTGGTCTGAGCAAGACGGAAAACATGAAGTCTTTGCCTTTGGAAGAAGTCCAACGGTTCTCCCTGCGCCCACGCCCGGCAGTCTGAGATTCTGCGAACAGCACCAGGCCTGGTGCTGCACCTGCCAAGGCCGCATCCCGCAGGGCATCACTGGTGGATCCAACCTCATCGAGCACCTGAACACGCCAAGGTAAGGCTTCTTCCACACAAGCCTCTTGGAGAGCTTCTGCATCCAATCGTCTCATGGCAATCGATCCTCTGGATGGAGTTCATCATGATCCCCAACACATTCCAGATGCGTAGTGATCTGCACCTGATGATCGACGCTGTGCTGCACCGCACTTTCAATCTCTGTTGCCGTGCGGTGAGCCTCCCACAGAGAGAGGTGATCCGGGAAAAGAAAATGCACATCCACGTAGTGAACGTGACCCGCATTGCGATGACGTAGAGCGTGAAACGTCACGCCACGTTTGGCGGTTTCCCGGGCTAACGTCTGATCCAAAATGCGCGTCACCGCAGGATCTGCGTGATCCATCAGACCGATCACACTCTGCCGCAGCAAGTCATAACCAGAGACAAGAATATTGCCTGCCATGAGCAATCCACAAACAGGATCCCACCAAGTCTGGCCCGTCAAATGCATGAGCGCCAAACCGACCAAGGCCCCTAGGCTGGTCCAGCAATCCGTCAACACATGTTTTCCATTAGAAATGAGAATCAGTGAGTTTCCACCACGCCCCGTGCGCAAAAGATAGCAGCCAAGCGCGCCATTGATCACAATGGTGAGGACAGTGATCCAGACACCTGAACTGAGGTTGGCCACCTCAGCCCCGACAATCCAGCGGCGCACTGATTCATAGATGATGAAGACCGCCGCTAAGACGATCAAACCACCCTCCACACCGGCCGAGAAAAAGGAAATTTTACTGTGGCCATAGCGGTGATCCTCATCCGCAGGCTGGCTTGCCAACCACAGGCTGTAAGTGGCGAAAATAACCGCTATCACATGCACCACCGACTCCGCAGCATCCCCCAGAATCGCCGCTGAACCGGTCAACAGATAGGCACCCATCTTCAGCACCAGCATTACAAAGCCCGTGATCAAAGAAAGCCTCATGGCAAAGGAGGCATGGGAAGAAGCTGGCGTCATGCTTTTAGCAATAGCTCACAGACCCGATCCGTCTCTAACAAATGATCGAAACACTGCCAGGGCTGATGAACTCGCAGGACATCCGCTTGAAAATGCCCCGTCCCAACCGCTAGACAACGCGCACCAATGGCATGGGCACAGGCAATGTCTTTCGGCGTATCACCGATGACAATCACGTCCTCTACGGCATACTGGCGACCTGTGGCCTGCGACATGCGATGCATCGCTACCGGCCCGAGCAAATTCCGATCCTCCGCATCGTCACCAAAGGCCCCATCCACAAACCATGAACCCAGACCAAAACGGGCCAGCTTCAGTTCCGCGCCACGCCGCACATTGCCCGTGAGCAGGCCAATGTCTGCGCCACCAAGTTCATGCAGCTTGGCCAATAGAGCGCCAACGCCCGGCAAAGTCTTACCCGCAAAACTTTCATGCTGAAGCCGACGGTTCAAATGCCCCAAATAGCAGGTCAAATAAGTCTGCAGCGCCTCTGGCACAAAGTCACGCCCAACCTGACCAAACAAACGCCGTAGCACTCCGCCATCGGTAGCACCGGCTAAATCCAACGGCGGCAATTCCTGCCGAGAGACACCAAAGATTTCCTCCGCAGCATCTAGCAAAGAGGCGCCTCCAGAGCCGCCTGTATCGAGCAATGTTCCGTCAATATCGAAAAGTAAAAGTCGTGGCATAAAGTTTCTTTCCTAGCCTTTAAGCGGCAGAACCCCGGATGAAAGCAGAATGACAAAATTCAGCCTCCTGTGTCAGCCTCGATCAAGCTGCAAAAAAGGAATAGGCATCGATCCATTTCCACTTTATGTCATATTCCATCATGACAAATCCAGCCAAGGAAACCGTCTTTATTCAGAATCTATATGCCACACCAGCCGAGTGGCAACGCGACTTGTTTTATTCCGTCGTCCGCGGTGGACAGCTAAAAGCTGGCCTAGAACACCGGATTCAAAGAGAAACTTATCCAGGCCATGAACTCATCTTTTGCTCGGCTGGCCAAGGCTGGATTCAAGTGAATGGCAAACGCCATGAAGTAGCCGCCAATGACCTCGTTTGGGTGAATTGCCACCACCCACACGCCTACGGATCACACTCAAAACAGCCCTGGGAGCTCTACTGGATTCGAGTCGAAGGCAGACCTTTAGAAAAAGTGGCCAACCTGCTTGAAATGAAGTCTCAGCCCGTCATCCAAAACATCGACCCAGAAAAAGCCAAACAGGAGTTTGAACTCATCCTTCAACACATGATCGGCAACCGACCTAGCGATGCCGCCCTGATCAATGCCGCAGTGACGGCCATCATTGCCCTCATTTTTCATACGCGTCTTTCAGATTCAGAGACGATCCAGCCAGAGCTGCCCATGCCCGTACAGAAGGCCCTGGAAAAAATGCGCCTTTACTATCACACGCCCATTCGCGTCGCCGAGTTGGCCCAAGTCGCCGGCATGAGTGAGAGTCACTTCAGCCGTCAGTTTAAAACGGCCATCGGAACAAGCCCCATCGATTGGCTGCGACGAGAGCGTATCAACCAAGCCAAACACCGACTCATCGAAAGTGATGACGCCATCAAAGAAGTCGCCAGACAAGTCGGCTACAGCGACCAATTTTTCTTCAGCAAAGACTTCAAAAAAATGACCCAACTCACGCCATCCAAATTCCGTGAGCAAGAACAGCATCCCTAAACACCCAGTCGATTGGCAGTCCGTAGGTGATTCAACACTCCTCGCTGAGCACCAAAACAAAAGTGCGGGCAATACTGCTCGCACTAGAGTGATTCTTGAGCCATTTGGCTAAGCAGCGATTAGACGGCCTGCTTGCGGCGGCGGCGCAGGGTGGCAGCGCCTAGACCAGCCAATGCCAGCAGCGCCCGGCTTGGCTCAGGCACGGCACCGATGTCACCCACGGTGATGGTGTTACCTTGCACGGACTCGACGTAAGCGGAATGGAACGTCAGAGCTTTTGCTGTCGCATCCCAACTCACATTGGCCCAGCCAAAGTGGACCTCATCGGTCACAAAGCCGATTAGCTTGTTGAGCTGGTCAGAGGAGTGTTGCGCCTGGGATGGCCGGGATGGATCTAAAACGAAAAAGAAACCGTTTCCCATAATGCCATTGGCCCCGCCGCCAACAACAGTGCCGTTGGCCAAAAAATTTGATAACTCCAGACCTGCCGCCATTTGTAAAGTATGTATTACCCAGATAAACGCTTCCGTAACTGCTGGCGTCGTATCCGCCTTCGTATGGAAGAAGTCCAAAGCTCGGATTCGTAGAGGCAGAACCGCGCAGGTTAGAATTAACACTTAACACGGAACCGAAACCGAAGGTGACGGAGGTGACGGCGGCCTTGGCCTGCGGAGGGCTGACGAAGAAGGTGCTGCCGACAGTGCCCTGTGAGATAAGCGGCCAAGGGCAGTGGTTGCAGTGAAACAGGACGGCCATAGGGGAACCCCAATTCATAAATCATATCACCCCATCGTGTTTTTACTGTTGCAGCCAGCCCAAACCTCCGACTGGAAAGCATCTTGGGCTGGGTGAGCAGAAATCCAGATTTACCACAGAGACACGATAGGCACAGAGTTTCCAGAACAATCACATTTTTGGGCGTTGCGTTCATCACCTTTCCACAGTCCCATTTTCTCACATTTTGGTTCGGACATTGGCGCTTTGTTGCATCCAATGGGAGGAAAACAGCCCCCAACGATCACCTTTTGGCGGCTCGGAATTCCCTGAGTTTGTCAAAACTCATACCTCACGAACCTATTCAAGGGTAATATGAGGGAATGAATCAGGACAGAAGGTTGGTATCGGGCCTTCAAATGGTCGTTTGGGTTTCGCAACTGACACCCCGTATGTATCCAGCGACAGAAATTCTTTGCACCCCAATGTTCAAAGGTGTAAATCCGCCCATTCGCAGCCGTTTAGGCCAAACTTGATCGGTGAACGTTATCTATTCCAACCATGAAAAAAATCCCCTATTGTGCTATCCTCCTAACGCTTTCTTCGTCTCCACTGTTGGCTGAAGACAAGGTTGATTTTGAAAAGCAAATTTATCCCCTCATCAAAACAAGCTGCGTGACCTGCCATCGGCCCGCCTATGATGAGACCAAAGACGGTCAAACCCGGACCAAGAAACCAAAAGCAGGGATCATTTTTTCAACCAAAGAGGGCATACTAACCGCGAAGGGTGAAGACGAAAAGTTAGTCCTAGTCCCCGGAGATGCTGATAAGTCGCGGATGTTGCAGGTTACACTGCTTCCGATCGATGATGACATGCATTTCCCACCGAAAGACAAAGCACCGCAGTGGACAAAAATAGATCAGGAGCTTTTCGCGAAGTGGATCAAATCAGGCGCAGATTTTGGTTCATGGACCGCTGACCCTGCTCCCAACGAGGGTCTCGAATGGGACGGAAAAGAGAAACCTTAGTTTTATTGCCCCAACTAGACCGACTACAGCGCTCCCCCCGAGGACCGCGTCTTTCGGGTGGTTAAACCTTTTGGATAACGGCCCTATGACCAAATTTCTTCAATGCCCACCTTCGTTACATCGCCATGTATTTTTTAGTTTACGTTAGCATCGCTGCAAAACGGTATAATGGCGCAGAGCTCAAAGGCTTCTTGCAGGAGTGGAGGACCAATAATGAAAGACTGGATCTCACGGGAATGCTGCTCTACAAAGACGGCAAGTTTATGCAAGTGCTTGAAGGGAAAGAGGAAGCGGTAAAAAAATTGTCGTCAAAAATCGACCGCGACCCACGACACACCCAAGTCAACCTGCTTTTGGAAGGACCCGCGACACACCGTGAGTTTCCAGACTGGTCGATGGGATTTTGCGATCTCGACTCTCCTGAGATTGCGAATGTCGCCGGATATTCAGAGTTCATGAACACTCCACTCACCGCAGACGCCTACTCCACGAACCCGACGCGCGCTCAGCAATTGCTGCGCATTTTCAAACGTACCTAGCGTTGTCGCCAATCACCACACTGGGTTTCATTAGCCTCAAGAACAATATTCTCGTGTCGCAACACCTCCGTGAGTGCGGTCTTCCTGGTTACTCGAGCCTGCGCGGTCATCTGATGCAGATAAGAGCGCACAGCCGCATCTTCCTGGTTCTGAGCCTCGCACTGGGCAGTGTATCGTCAACACTTCTACCTGAAGACCTAGGAAAGGCAGAAACGTGGGTTCCATCACGGATTCCTTTGGATCTGCCGAGAAATCATTGATGCCCTTAGTTTCCTCACGTCTCCGTAAATAGCTCTTCTCATGAATGCCCACGAGCTTCAGCTCGACAATGTTGCGCCGCGCCAGACTGCTCTCCACAGCACGCCCCATCATCTTGCCACAGGCAACCCAGCCCAGACGTAACAAGCTGCTTCAGCGACTAAACTCCTTGGCTCAAGACGCCACTCCTATTTCTGTGGCACCGCTGCGTGCATTGAGCAGACATGGCACTCGGCCTCGATGACCGTGCGACACTGCCAGAGGTCTGGACGACGCTAGCGGCGCTTCTCCCAACCATGCACCTACTGCGGTTGTCCAGCGGCATTGCCCCACTCCACGGCACACAGAAATATTTGAATGATCAAAAAGAAGCCCAGTTGGCTTCCACGCTCGTTATCGGTCCAATAAGCAGTAATTTCTCCTTCAGCTAACCCAGCGGGAGTGAAAATATCTGCTTTGTCTGATCAACAACCACTTTTTTTAACTTCTAGCTTGCTAGAATGCTTGAATTAAGATTTTTTAGACGTCCAACCAAAATAAAATCCTCAGCGTCATAATATTACCACAACCCAACTCAACAAAAACATCAGCCTATGAACCTGACTCCCAAATCCATAATCTCCAAAGCATCCGGGCTTGCCCTGCTTGGCCTAGTATTCACCAGCAACACATTTGCAGCTAGTCCTGGAGGTGGTGGTGATCTCAAATCTGACGATATTGTCGGAATCTCCTTCTGGATTATTTCGATGGCCCTCGTGGCGGCGACTGCATTCTTCTTTTTGGAGACACAGCGAGTCACCCCGAAGTGGAAGACTTCCCTCACGGTTTCAGGCTTGGTGACGATGGTAGCTGCCACGCACTACTTCTACATGCGCGATGTGTGGGTGGCCACAGGCAACACACCAACTGTTTTCCGCTACATTGACTGGTTGATCACGGTTCCTCTCCTGATGGTCGAATTTTATCTGATTCTCTCAGCAATCACCAAAGTTCCTGGAGGCGTATTCTGGCGCTTGATGATCGGGACAATCGTAATGCTTGTTGGTGGTTACGTCGGCGAGGCCGGTTACATGAATGCCTTGTTCGCATTCATCATCGGAATGGCTGGCTGGGCATTTATCCTATGGGAAATCTTCCTCGGTGAGGCTGGAAAGATCAATGCGAAATCGTCACCTCCAGCGGTTCAGTCTACTTTCACCCTCATGCGTTGGATCGTTGTGATTGGTTGGGCGATCTATCCGATCGGATATTTCCTCGGCTATCTCACCGGAGCGAGTCCCGAGAAAAGCATGGTACTTTTGAATGTGGTTTACAACCTTGCTGACGTGGTGAACAAGATCGCCTTCGGAGTGATCATTTGGACCGCTGCGACGAGCGAAAGCGATAAGGTCCTAAATTCTTCCAAAGCTTGATCGAGTTCGCAAGGACGGGAGTTGGATGCTGCTTGCTACAACTCCCTAACCTTGACGAAACACAGATCATTTTGTGCCGGCACCTGACGGTGTAGGGCATTCTCTTGTTTCTCATTCATGAACGCTCAGCCCCTAACATCTTCTGGTTTGTCGTCGGCAGTGGCGGACGATTTACTCGATAAAGTGGAGGGGGTGATGCGTGGACTGGTCACTCGCGGGGAGCCTGATGGAGGAGATATGTTGTCGGATTCCGCCCGGGCCGCCGTCGGACATTTGGCCGCAGGCGGTCTACGGGTGCGTGCGCGCCTTGCTCTCGAAGCATGCGTCGCGTTCGGCCTTTCACCGCAGGACTCCATCGCACTCGCTGCAACTGCCGAGCTTTTGCACAACGCATCGCTTGTGCATGACGACTTGCAAGATCGCGAAAACCTCCGGCGAGGCAAACCGACAGTGTGGGTGGCCTATGGCGACGAAGTGGCAATTTGCGCAGGGGATCTACTCCTGTCTGCTGCTTATGGTGCGCTTGCAGCGATAAGTGATACTCGGCTTTTACCGGAATTAATCGCGCTCGTGCACGCGCGCACAGCGTTGGTAGTCCGCGGGCAATGCGCGGAGTTTTCTGCAAAGGGGCAACAGGTCACTGACATGGCGGTGTATGAGAGAATCGCTGTTGGGAAATCTGGCGCATTGCTAAGCCTGCCCCTAGAGCTGGCGTTTACGGCTTCCGGAAAAAAGGAGTCGATGGGCGAGGCAATGCTCGCGGCGGAGGCTTTTGGCATTGGCTATCAAATTATGGACGACATCGAAGATGTTGAAAGTGATGCCGCAGGCAATAACGGGCGGTGTGCGGTCAATGCGCTGTTGATTTTAAGGGCTGCTGGCCATGGATTGAACGCCGAGGCAATCGCTCGCGAGATTGGCCTGCGGCACCTTCGCACGGCTATCGCATTGGCGGATCGTCTCCCGAACGGAGCCGGCGCATTTCTTCGATGTCTAGCCTTGGCGTTATGCCAGCGGCTTTAGGTTTGAGGAAACAATTTCATGCAGGCAATCATTATTGGAGCAGGTTTGGGGGGAATCGCAGCAGCACTTCGGCTCCGCGCAAAGGGCTATCAAGTCACGCTGGTGGATCGCTGCGCAACTCTGGGGGGCCGTGCCCAGGTCTTTGAACGCGACGGTTTCCGTCATGACGCCGGGCCGACCGTTATCACTGCGCCTTTTTTGTTTGAGGAGCTATTTGAACTCTTTGGCGAGCGGTTTTCAGATCATGTGAAGCTCGTCCCACTTAAGCCGTGGTATCGCTTTCACTATGATGATGGCAGCTACTTTGACTACGGCGGCACGCTGGAGGAAACGCTTGCTGAGATCGCTCGAATCGACCCGCAGGATTGTGCGGGTTACCTTGCCCTGCTGGCGCAATCCAAGCGCATCTTCGAGGTCGGCTTCACGGAACTTTCCGCTCAGCCATTTCATCGCTTCATGACGATGGTGCGCCAGATCCCAAAGCTGATAGGGCTGCGCAATTATGAAACTGTCTGGAGCATGGTGTCACGGCATCTTTCCAATCCTAAGCTCCGGCAAGCGTTCTCGATCCAGCCACTCCTTGTCGGAGGCAATCCCTTCGACACGACCAGCATCTACGCCTTGATTCACTATCTCGAGCGGGAGTATGGCGTGCATTTCGCGATGGGCGGCACCGGCGCGATCACGCGCGCACTCGGCGAACTGATGGAGCGGCAAGGCATCAAAATCGAGCTGGGCGTGACCGTTGAGAAGGTTGTTGTGCAAGGCGGAGTCGCAAAGGGTGTCATGCTGGCCGACGGTAGCGTGCGGACCGCAGATGTCATCGTTTCCAATGCCGATGCGGCGCATCTCTATCGGCACATGATCCAGTCCTCCGACCAGGCCGCCTCGACCCGCCTAAAGCTCGCCGGAGCGCATTATTCGATGGGGCTGTTTGTCCTCTACTTTGGAACAACGCGGACCTATCCCGAGGTGGCGCACCACACCATCTGGATGGGTCCTCGCTACCGCGAACTTCTGGAAGATATCTTCTATCGCCAGGTCTTGGCTGACGATTTTTCCCTCTATCTGCATCGTCCCACTGCCACCGATCCAAGCTTTGCGCCGCCCAGTTGCGACAGCTTCTACGTCCTTTGTCCGGTGCCGAATTTGCAGGCAAAAGTGAATTGGGAAATCGAGGGTCCGCGACTGCGTGATCGCATCATCGCCGCGCTGGATCGCACGATTTTGCCAGGTCTCACCGAGAGCATCACCGCTGATTTTTACAAGACGCCGGAAGACTTTCGCAGCGATTACCTGAGCGTCCACGGCGCGGGATTTTCCGTGGCACCCTTGTTCCGGCAGTCTGCTTGGTTCCGCTTTCACAATCGGGCAGAGGGGATTAAAAACCTCTATCTCACGGGAGCGGGAACCCATCCGGGAGCTGGTATGCCCGGTGTGCTGTGCTCGGCGAAAGTCGTGGACGCACTCATCCCCGCTGCGATGGCAAAATGAAGCCGCCAATCGATGCACCCGAAGCTCTCGCCGCTGCCAATGCGGCACTCAACGCGAAAGGTCGCAGCTTTCACTGGGCTCGGCGGCTTCTCGGAAAAACCCATGCCGAGAGAGCGACTCGCCTCTACGGATTCTGTCGTCACCTCGATGATCTCGCTGACGAAAGCACGTCTGCGGCAGACGCGCGGGAGAAACTGGATGCGGCCAGCGTTTCGATCGTCACGGGCATGTCTGCCGATCCTGTGATTCGCGATGGAATCCGCTTGATGAAGGAATGCCGCATTTCTCCCGAGATCGCACAGGAACTGATCGCTGGAGTTCGCTCCGATCTCGATATGGTGCGGATTGCGGATGAGGCAGAACTTTGCCGCTACTGTTACCGTGTGGCCGGGACGGTGGGCGTGATGATGTGTGGAGTCTTGGATGTGAGCTCTCCAGTGGCTCATGCTTATGCGGTCGATCTTGGCATCGCCATGCAGCTCACCAATATCTCCCGTGACATCGCGGAAGATGCTGCTGCGGGCCGTCGCTATTTGCCAGCATCCATGATCGGCGAGCTGTTGCCGAGTGAGTTGATCTTTCCCTCGGAAATGCTGCGGCCGAAGCTTCGCGAATGCGTGGCGACGCTGCTGAGCCTAGCGGATCGGTATTACGCGAGCGGGGAAAGCGGGCTGTCGTATTTGCCGGTCCGAGCGCGTTTTGGCATCCTCGTAGCAGCCCGCGTCTATCGGGCGATCGGCACGCGGCTTCGCACCGCCGACCACGCATTCTGGAATGGCCGAGTTATGGTGACTGATCGCGAGAAAGCGGCGCTCACCGCCCAAGCGCTGCTGAGTACGCCGTTGCGGAGCGCGTTTTGGAAATTTCCCTCTCGGCACGATGCCAGCCTGCATGGTGCCTTGCGCGGTTTGCCCGGGATCGAAACCAGCCATGCAAACTGAGTCCGACATCCTCATCCTTGGGGGTGGCTGCGCGGGACTGAGTCTCGCGCTGAGACTCGCCGCTGACGGGGAAAATTGTCCGAGTACCGTCATCCTCGAAAGTCGGCCGCACTATTCCAATGATCGGACCTGGTGCTTTTGGGACGATGGTTCAGCACACTTGCGCGAACTCGTGCAGCATCGCTGGCCAATCGTCACGCTCGCGCACGGCGAACACCGGATCAGCGTCGATTGCCACACCATCCCTTACGCAATGATTCCGGCGGGGCATTTTTACGCGCATGCCACAGAGAAACTGGCAGAAACGGCTCACGTCACCGTCGCGATGAATGAGACAGTCATCGGCGAGCCACGCAAAGAAGGTAGCTTGTGGCGGGTCGAGACGCGCTGCGGCTCGCGCTGGGCCAAGCGGCTCATCGACACGCGACCCCAGCGGGTGCCGCAGCGAGGCGCTGCTGTCTTGTGGCAGTCTTTTAGCGGCCATGAGATCGAGTGTGAGGAGGACCGCTTCGATCCCGGTGTGGCTCGGCTGATGGATTTTTCGCCAAGTAAAAATGGCAGGATCACCTTTCTTTACCTGCTGCCTTTATCGCCGCGCCGTGCGCTGGTGGAAGTCACGGTTCTAGCGCCCGACCCGCTCGGACCCGAAGATCTAACTGAGGAACTCGCCGCCTTCATCCGGCGACAGGTCGGTGAATCGAGTCATGCGGTGCTGCGCTCTGAGCATGGGGTGTTGCCAATGGGTCAGGCCGCTTTTGATCGCGGTACGGATGTTTCCCACGTCCGGGTCGGCGTGGCGGCGGGAGGGGCCCGCGCTGCCTCGGGCTTTGCCTTTCAACGCATCCAGCGCTGGGCGAACGCCTGTGCTGCCGAATTGATTGCAGGCCAGCCGCCGCTGTCACATTCGTCCGACCCTTGGATCACCCGCGCGATGGATGCGCTCTTTCTCCGCGTCCTTCGCGCCCACCCGGAGCGGGCTCCTGAGCTTTTCTTGGCGCTATTCGCACTCGAAGATCCGCGCCGGATCATCCGTTTCATGAGCGATCAAGCGGTGGTGGCCGATTACGCCGCCATCATTTTGGCGCTACCGCCATGGCTGTTTCTGCGGGAAATTCCCCAAGTGCTGTGGCCTCAACCAAGCTTACGGGAAGGAGATCCGATTGGATGAATGCGCAGCGAATTCAAGGCCTTGCCTTCAGTATCGGGGCAATCGTGCTGGCCGTCTTGGCCGTGGCTGCTGCGCGTTTTGATGCGCAGATCGAATTGATCGTCGTCGCGACGCTCATCGTCTTGCTGGGGGTTCCCCACGGCGCGCTTGACACGATTTTCGCGCGGCAGCTTTACGGCATTCAGACGCCTGGAGGCTGGTTGCGGTTTGGGGTGATCTACGTTCTTCTTGGCGCATCCGTCGTGGGATTTTTTATGATCTCGCCTTCCGGTTTTCTCATCGGCTTCCTGCTTATCTCGATGCTGCATTTTTCCGGAGACCCCGCGGCCGGCACGCCATGGTTGGCGCGTGCGCTTTATGGCGGTGCAATCATCGTTTTACCGACATTGCTCTACGTCGGGGAGATTACGCGGCTTTTCGCGCTGCTCGTCGGCAACGATGCTGCGACGCTTGTCACACCGTTTTTAAGTCTGCTCGCTTGGCCCTGGTTGATCGGCCTCGCGCTGGCCGCGATCCAGCGTCTGCCAAAAGATTGGCTCACTGCCTTGGAAATGGGTGCGGTCGCGGTGTTGGCAGTGCTTGCCCCTCCGCTGATTTCGTTCACCGTATTTTTCTGCGCCATGCACAGCGCCCGCCACATTTTGCGGACGATTGACTACTCGGACCACACCTCGCCAGGACTCATCCTTATGGCTACGTTGTTGCCTATGCTTGGCGTTCTGGTGGCATCGGCTACGGCCTGGCACTTCCTCGGTGGCATGCCCATCAACGCGGCGATCATTCAGTTGCTGTTTGTCGGCTTGGCTTCACTCACCGTTCCGCACATGGCCCTCGTCGAGCGAGTCCGGCTGTCGGGCTGGGTTATGGGATCTGCGAGCCGACGAGATTGATTTTCAAAGTCTATTTTTTAAAGTTAGACTTCTGGAAATCATGTGGTGGATGAGAGCCTCAAGGCAGCAGCATCCGGTAGAAGCGCTTCGCTGTTCCTGCCGGAGAATTGCCAGTCATGTGGAAGCCGCCGCCGTATGTCGACAAGCAATATGGAAATGTGAGGCCGAAGATGCCAGCGACGCCATCGCTGAGGTTAGCGGCCAAGGGCAGTGGTTGCAGTGAAACAGGACGGCTAGAGGGGGACCCCCAATCCATGAATCATATCACCCCACCGTTTTTTACTGTTGTAGCCAGCACAAACCTCCGACTGGAAAGCATATCGGGCTGGGTGAGTAGAAACTCAGATTTACCACAGAGACACGATGAACACAGAGTTTCCAGAAGAGGAATCTTATCAGCCCTCTGTGTTCATCGTGCCTCTGTGGTGAAAAGCTATCGGGCTGGATGCAGAGAAACCCAGATCTATCCCGGAAACACGATGGGCACAGAGTTTCCAGAACAATCACATTTTTGGGCGTTGCGTTCATTGCTATAATTAGCGTTTCAAGCCGTAGATGCAGGTCCTCGCAAGTAAAGCGTAGCGGAACAGATTGGCATACTAGAAAACCAAGAGTGTCTGGTAAATCTGGATGGGGCATCGACTTGCGTGCAGCATTTGGGAGGCTACCATCGAAGTCGTGCCCGTCCAATCCACCAGCCCACGACAACTTTTCCAAATGCTCGATAACGGGCAGATGACTCGTGATGAATTCCGAGAAGCGATGAAGCTCCATGCGCTGGAAATCATCGACGAGATGGAGGAAGATCACCTCAATCCAGTGGCCGCGCTTTTAGAACAGGTGACCAGTCGGCGTGCTGCCGCCAGATTACTCAAGAACAACAGCGAATACCTCGTGCGCGAAGTGTTACTGACACTCTCAGAAATTGAAGACTTTCCCCCAGCACGCTGGCTCTGGAATGCCGCTCATCCGCACATTCCGCTGCATGCCTTTTTCCGCAGCAAACGAGTGCCCATTTTCCAAGTGCTCTCCTTAGATGCAATGCCACAGCTCATCGTCCTGACGGTAGAATACGGAATCGCAGGAAGCGACCGCATCTTCCGTGAGGAATTCCGCCTGCGCCGAGATCGTCGGGCGCAATTGGGCTTGGAGCAGCGCAAAATGTTGTAGCCATGACTAGCCCTCCTGAATTCCGTAAGATCTGAAAATACCTCCAATGAAATCCACGGATCGCCCGTTTCAGCTACGCCCACCTTTCTCTTCGATGAAAACTTACCTGCCGCTCTTACTCATCCCCAGCCTGCTGCCCTTCACCCTACAGGCGCAAGTGTCAGAGGCCCCGGTTCCCACAGCAGAAAAGCCAAAACTGACCGACCAACAAGTGACCAGCGTGCTTGGTCAGCTCAAGGTTTTAGAAGCAGACATTCTGGCCAAGCGCGGCACGAGCCTTTCTTCCATCATGGCCAAGCTCAATGATGGCTTGGCCAGTGATGCTGCCGCACAAAAGCTCTACACCGAATGCGAACTCGTGGTCAACAGCGAGCGCAAAGAAGAAAGCAAAGCCGAAGCCCGCGCCCGTGCTGAGCAGCTTGAGCGCCGACTAGAGGGTGGCAAAGGCAAAGGTGCCGCCACGACCGACGAGGGTGACCCTGCCCTAGGCATTCGACTTGGCTTACGCTATCTCATCATGACTTTAGAGGCTCATGAGGCCAAAGAAGAAGAATTTAAAAAGATGGTGCCCAAGCTCCAAACTTACATCCAAGATCTTGTCGCCTCTGCTCCAAAGCTCAAAGGCCGTGCTTTAGCCATGATCAATCGCGTTTGTAATCAAGGCAGCCCCGTGGTGGAAGCCTTTCAACTAGACCGCTACTTGGAGCGGGAAGGCTGGAGCAATAACCCAACGGCCATTGGTGCCATGTACAACGAAACGATTTTAGCGATAGCTGAAGCCGACGCCAAGGACAGCTTGCCCGGATTATGGGATTCGCGGATCATCGCGGAAGCAGCCTTCCGAAAAGAAAACATGACCGTGCCAGAACATGCTCTTTGGCTACAAAATGAACTCCCAGCCCTTCGCTGGGAGCGGTCTGCCTACCTTTATGAAAAAGGTCCATCGGCGATCAATGCTATGGGGGACATGCTGAAAAACATCAAAGAAAATCCCGGCCATCCTGATGCCCCAAACTGGGTCCAACAACTACGCCAATTGGTCAATCAGTCCGCCCCGACCCCAGTCAGCAGCGAGGCTGACAAGCCTGCCTCCAATTGATCATGGTCTCCGCTCTGCTTCGCAGCTTTCGCAGTGCCTTTGCCGGCATAGGCTGGGCACTGCATACGCAGAGAAATCTGAAAATTCACGCCCTAGCCACGCTCTGTGTAATCAGCCTCGGTTTCACCGTGAATCTAAGCGCTTGGAAATGGTGTACTATTCTCGGCTGCATCAGCCTTGTCTGGATGGCCGAACTCATGAATAGCGCTCTCGAGATCCTCTGTGACCGTATCACCAATGAACCAGACGAGCATATCCGCCGCGCCAAGGACGCCGCCGCGGGCGCCGTGCTGATTTGTGCCATCATCAGCGTCATTGTCGCGGCAATCGTGTTTCTTTGACGCAACACTGATCGATGGCGTTCCGTTTCCGGCGATGCAGCATTAATCCCCACTTAGAGTAGTTGAGGAGAACCGACGTTCCCCTCTTGCCACTCAGCCCTCTTCATGTTAGATCCGCGCTCCATGTCTGATCACCGTTATCTCAGTTCCGCCCTTTTGGCCCTCGCAGCCCTTTCAGCCCCTGGGGCAGAGAAAGTGGATTTCTCCAACCAAGTGAAGCCCATTCTAGAAGCAGCCTGCACCCATTGTCATGGTGCTGAGAAAGACAAAGGCGACTTCCGACTGCACACGAAGGAAGACATGATGAAGGGAAATGAAAACGGCCCAGGTCTGACCGCCAAAGATCTGACCAAAAGTGCCATATACACCACTCTGCTTCTCCCACATGACGACGAAATGGTCATGCCACCGGAAAAAGAAGGTCTGCTCGATAAAACCCAGATCGAAGTCATCAAGGGCTGGATTGAGCAAGGTGCTGACTGGCCCGCTGGCGTGACTTTGGCCGTTAAGCCACGCATTGACTTCGTAAAGCACGTTCAACCCATCCTAGAGCAGAACTGCGTCAGCTGCCACAACCCTGAAAAAGCCAAAGGCGACTGGATCCTGAGCAGCAAGAAGGAAGCTTTCGAGTCCGGTGAAAACGCCCCCAACATCGTGCCTTTCGATCTTGCCAAGAGTGCGCTCTATCACTCGACCACACTGGATGCCGAAGATGACGACCTGATGCCACCGAAGAAAAGTGGAGGCCCGTTAAAGAAAGAGGAGATCGCCATACTGAAAGGCTGGATCGAGCAGGGTGCCGTCTGGCCGGACGAGATTAAGCTGAAACCTAGAGAAAAGGGCGCTGTCGTTACCAACAATCCGGACACCCTGGAACTGGTCAAAAAGATCCACGCCTTCATTGTCCAAACCTCGAAAGAAAAAACGGAGGCCGACATGAAGTCTTATGACACCAAAGTGCCTAAAACGGGTGCCGCCTACTCCATGGTTGCCATCAAGGGAGGCGAGTTTCTCATGGGCAGTCCAGAGAGCGAAGCTGACCGTATCGACGATGAAGGCCCACAGGTGAAAAAGCAGATCAAACCTTTCTGGATGGGCAAATACGAAGTCACTTGGGATGAATACGAGCCCTTCCAGCTCACCAGCGATGGCCGCAACAAAGATGGCAGCCGCAAAGTTTGGAATGCCAGCGACAAGCCAGAGGACCTGATCTCGCAACCCACTCCGCCCTACCAGCCCATGGACTTCGGCATGGGCCGCAATGGTTTCCCAGCCATTTGCATGACGCAACATGCGGCAAACAAATACTGCCAATGGCTCAGTGCTCAAACCGGCCACTTCTATCGCTTGCCCACTGAAGCCGAGTGGGAATACGCCGCCCGCGCCGGCACGACAACTGCCTACTTCTGGGGCAATGACGCCTCCAAGCTCAGCGAATACGCTTGGTTCTTTGAAAACGCGCCGAACTTCCAATACAGCCTCATTGGCAAAAAGAAGCCAAATCCATGGGGCCTTTACGACATCTATGGCAACGTCTGCGAATGGTGCATCGATCAATACGCTGAAACCTCTTACAAATCCTGGGCAACAGACGCCGCAAGTGGCAGCCTTGGCAATACTTGGATCAAATCCAAGACTCCCTATCCGCATGTCGCCAGAGGTGGCACCTATGATGACGATGCAGACATGTGCCGCAGTGCTTCACGCAAACCTTCCGAGCCCGGCTGGAAGCAGCAGGACCCACAGCTCCCTAAGAGCATCTGGTACCTCACCGATGCAACCTGGCTAGGCTTCCGCATCGTGCGCACGCTCGATGTTCCAACTGTTGAAGAAATGTTCTCCGCTTGGAATAACGGCGTCGCCCGTGAATAACAAAACGCCGATTTTAAACTATTCTGGAGGGCGGGCACTACGCCCGCCCTTCTTTTTGCTAGCTTGGTTGCTGGTCAACATAGCTCAGGCAGAAGAACTGCCGCGTTTTGATTTCTCGGGCCCTGGCATGGCCACCACTTTTCACATCGCCTGTCATGCCAAAGATGCTCTAACGGCTGAACAGGCTGCGGATGCCTGTTTCAAGAGAATCGCCGAGCTTAACACCATTTTCACCGACTATGATCCCACCAGCGAACTGATGCGGCTTTGTGCTCCGGAAGCACTCTATCCGATGCGGGTCAGTGCTCCCCTTTATGACATCCTCCAGCGGGCCCGACAGCTAGCAGAAAAAACTCAAGGTGCCTTTGATCCCACCTGCGGTCACCTTTCCCAACTCTGGCGGCGCGCCAAACGACAAGGTAAACTGCCACCCACTGATCGCCTAAAAAAAGCCGTCGCAGCCACTGACTGGAAACGAATCACTCTGCACCCTGAAAGCTACGGCGTCACCCTAAAGTCAGGCACCTTGCTGGATCTAGGTGGCATCGCCAAAGGTTACGCAGCAGACGAATGCCAGCGTATCTTAAAGAAACATGGCATCACTCAGGCTGTTGTTCAGGCAGGTGGCGATACCGCTGTCACTGATGCCCCGCCTGGAAAGAACGCATGGCCGATCATGCTGCGCGCAGATGCCCAACATGAAACGTCGATCACCTTGACTCAACAAGCCGTGTCCACCTCAGGAGATCTTTACCAGTTTGTTGAAATCGGTGGCCAGCGCTTTTCTCACATCATCTCTCCACGCACGGGTTTCGGTTTAACGACACCCATCGCCTGCTCCGTCATCGCACCTGACTGCACGACCAGCGATGCCTTGGCCACCGCCATGTGCGTTTTAGGCAAAGCGGAAGGATTGAAGATCGCCGCCAGCCTGAAAGGCATCGAAGTGCGCTTCGCGCCCTGAATTACTTGAACTCAGGATAAAAGGGATTGTTCGCCTTTTCCTCAGCCAGCGTTGTCATAGGGCCATGACCTGGAGCAATGACGGTCTCATCCGGCAAAGAGAAGATCTCCTTCCGATTCGTCGCCAAGGCATCCACAAAGGAAACAGCACCGCCTCCCATGGAGCTAGAAAACAAAGCATCTCCGACAACGGCCACTGGCTGCGCAAGGCCTCGAACCACAAAGGTTGTGCCACCCTTTGAGTGCCCCCAAGTCGAGCGAGACTCGATGCTGAGACCACCCACCTGCCAGATTTCGCCCACCATGAAAGTTTGCGCAGCTGGCAGAGGCTCACGGGCGCTGATCAGCACCAACGGAGCCGCCAATGATTCAATGTCAGCCACATGGTCTGAATGTGTATGCGTGAGAAAAAGGATTTTCAGTTTCAGCCCAAGCTCCTTGATTTTGGCGACCATTGGCTCTGCGGTTGCGCCCGTGTCAAAGGCCACAGCTTCCAGTGTTGAAGGGTCCCACAGCAGATAAGCATTCACCGTCATGTCATGGTAGGTCGTATTGCACTGCTCCAGTCCCGCCATTTGCACAGGCTGCGGATACCACCCGCTTTCCGCCATGGTCACCAGAGCCGGACCATGTAAACCCAGCACTGGAGCCAGTTTGAGGAGCGTGGCCACATCCTTGGCACCTTCTTTCGCAGCCAAAATCTGGTCCACGCTCAAATCAGATTTTTCAGCCAGAGCTTCATTCGTCAGGCCAAGTCCACGCTGTGCTTTACCGACCACATCATTAAAAAAGTCTTCGAGAGGAATCATGTCCTGCACCCAAGACCATTCAGCGGTTGCATCAAGGACGAAATCACTCGGAGTGAGGAATCGTGTCTCAAGTCTTTTGCTTGCCAACGGTCCCGGCATCCCCATAGAAACAGCAAGCCAATGAAGTCCCTTTTCTTAACCAACGAATTTCCGCCTCATATTTATGGTGGAGCTGGCGTGCATGTCGAATACCTGACGCGAGAGCTGGCCAAGCTGATGGAAATAGAAGTGCGTTGCTTTGGCGACCAGGAAGGCGAGCAAGGCGGCATTCCCGTTCATGGAGCAGGTCTCGATAACTCCGCCTGGACCAGCCCCACCAATTTAAAATCGGTCTTTGGCGCAGTGCAGCGCAATCTCGACTTCAATACCCGCCACATTGATGCTGATGTGGTGCACCTTCACACTTGGTATGCCCATTTTGGTGGTATCCTGGCCAAGCTCAACTACGGCATACCCATAGTTCTCACGGTGCATTCGCTAGAGCCCTTGCGCCCGTGGAAACGTGAGCAACTGGGTGGTGGCTACGACTTCACCTGCTGGCTGGAAAAGACCGCCATCGAAATGGCTGATGCGGTCATCGCTGTCTCTGAAGAAACCAAGGTGGATATCTCCCGCCTCTTCCACGTCGATCCGCATAAGATCCACGTCATCCACAACGGTATCGATCCGGATGAATACCACCGCATCGAAGCCCCTGACGTTCTGCGTCAGCATGGGATCAATCCCGACATCCCATTCGTTCTTTTTGTTGGGCGTATCACACGCCAGAAGGGGATCATCCACCTCGTGCGTGCCATCGAGCAAATGGACCCAGGCTTCCAGATCGTTCTTTGTGCAGGCGCACCTGACACGCCTGAAATTCTCGTGGAGATGGAGACTGCGGTGGCCGCCACTCAGGCCAAACGCGGCGGCATTGTCTGGATTCAATCGATGCTGCCTGCGCAGGAAAAGATCGCCATGTATTCTCATGCGAGCGTCTTTTGCTGCCCGTCTATTTATGAACCTTTTGGCATCATCAATCTCGAAGCCATGGCCTGTGAAACGGCCGTCGTTGCCAGTGCGGTCGGAGGCATTAAAGAAGTCGTCGTGCCAAATGAAACTGGCATTCTTGTGCCACTCGATCAGCAGACGCTCAGCCCCTCTGAGGCCACTGATCCAGCACGCTTTGCCAAAGATCTCGCAGAAGGCATCAACCGTCTGATGGCAGATCCCGAAAAATGCCGTTTGATGGGATTGGCCGGACGCAAACGCGCCGTCGAGCGTTTCAGCTGGACCAGCATTGCAGAGCGCACCAAGGCGCTCTATGAAACCCTTGTTAAATAACCTCTCACTCCACTCAAGCTTATGCCAAACTACACCTGGGACTCCTACTTTGTTGAACTTTTCGACGCTTGTGTCGATGAGATGGACGAAGGCAATCATGACTTCGAAGCTTGGTTTAGCGACGAGGATCAGGCCTTCCTCAAAGCCATCGGCTGCCGCGAACGCGAGTTCTTTGACTTTGTCGATGACAATGTCAACTCCGGAGGTGAAGACCCTACGGCCATTGCGGCACTGCTCATTGCTGCTGTCCGCCGCGATTATTTCCTGACGATCCAGCATGGCGTGCCCAGCCTTAAAATCCTTACGCCGGCTGAGCTGCCTGCCAAAACGGCCGAGCTAGACGGGATTGTCTGGCTTCCCCGCATCCTTGGCAAAGCCCGCGCCAAACTACGTGGAGAAATGCATCCTGACATGATGTTTGGCTGTGGTGGCGACCGCGCTTTCTTGGCCAAATACGACATCCATCCGGCCGACTTTCTGCGTGTCGTCTGGGCCGCTGGTGATGACGATCAAAAAGTCCTAGCTTACATCAAGTCGCCAAGAGCTTAAAGTTAATCAAACTCACCGATCGGGCCCGCCATGGGGGCTAGCCTTGATCACACGCTGTCCTTAGAAACAGCAATCTTCACCTAGATTCGATTGGGCCGTAGTTCACTACTTAGATCAAAACAAAAAACCCGTGCAGGCAGAAGCAGGCACGGGTTATAAGTTGCTTTAAGAAGCTTAGTTTGAGCGCCCGAGGTAGCTATTGTCTTCTGTCTTGACGGTGATCTTATCACCAGGACCAATGAAGAGTGGGACTTGAACGATGAGTCCAGTTTCCATCACGGCTGCTTTGTAAACATTGTTCGCGCTGTCACCCTTCACGCCTTCTGGGGCCTCAGCGACAGACATAACGACGGAAGGTGGCAGTTCAATGCCGACGACAATGTCATCTGCCAATTGAACCGTGTACTTCTGACCTTCAATGAGGTAGTTCTTGGCATCACCGATCTGATCGGCCATGAGGACAACGTCTTCAAAAGTCTCAGGGTGCATGAAGTGATAATCACTGCCATCCTTATAGCTATACTCATGAGGCTCACGATTAAGATTCACAGACTCCAGAGACTCATTGGAAGTCATGCGGAGATTGTACACTTTTCCTGTGCTCAGAGCCTTCACAGACATCTGAACGAAGGATGCCATACGAGGTGGAGTTTTCAGTTCGAAAGCAGAGACGACACACACTTCGTTGTTATGACGGACAGCGTGGCCTTTACGGAGGTTGATGACGGGGGTGGATGCCATAGAGCGGGGGTGTTTAAGCAGTTCACAGAGGAAAGCAAGAGACAATGCAGGCACCCACCTCTGATTACACACGGAAATATGACCCAAAATGGGACAGAGCAACCTGCTCAATCACCCCAAAAAAGTAGCAGCAGGCACGCCATACGCCCCAGGACGGCAGACAAACAAACGACCAGCGTTCGACTCATCGAGGCCTGGTTTCAGACCTGTGGTGACATACAGATCCCCGAGATCGCGCCCACCAAAGGCACAAGCTGTGGTCTCGATGCAAGGAAAGTCGATCTGCTGCTGCACGCTGCGTGAGGCAGGATCATAACAGATGACTTTTCCACCATGGCAAAAGGCGACCCAGAGCCGGTCTTCACTGTCAATGGTTATACCATCTGGACTGGTCGCGTCGTCGGAAGTGTCCCAAAGAACGCGCTCGTTAGAAATAGCGCTACTGGTCACATCAAAATCAAAGGCACTAATTTTCTTACTCGGAGTATCAATATAGAACATCGTGCGACCATCACGCGTCCAAACGATGCCGTTGGAATTGGTAACAGGGCTGAATTTCTTTTCGATACTGAGATCCTTGTGCAGACAATAAAGAGCGGCCTCTTGGCGCTTGTTTAAACAAATACTGCCAGCCCAGAAACGGCCTGCAGGGTCACATTTACCGTCATTGAAGCGGTTATCTGGAAGTTCTGATTCTGGATCACCAATGAAAGTGCTGAGACCCGTGGTTTCATCCAGGAAATGAAAGCCAGTATCGCCTGCCCAGACAAGCCCACCCGAAGCCCGCGGCACGACAACGCCGACACGCTGGCCGACATCCCAAGTTTGCTCAGCGCCAAAAGCAGGATCAAAGGAATGAATTTTGTGAGACTCGATGTCCACATAGAGCAGACGATCTCGGTGCCAAATGGGGCCTTCGCCCCAAACAGAGATTTGTGTACCAACGGTTTCGACTTGGATCATGAACTTTCTTCGCTGATACCGGCGGTCTGGTCAAGTGCACCATCCTTGCCATGGCCGGAAAGTGCGGTTATAAATACACAATGCTGCCTTGGTTTCACAATGACACCTTCCCACTCTACCTCGCCCCGATGGCGGGAGTGACGGACATGGTCTTTCGTTCCCTTTGCAAAGAGCTCGGAGCCGATGTTGTTGTCACCGAATTTGTGTCAGCCGAGGGCATCATGCAGCGCGATGACCGAACGCGTCACTACACGGACTTTGATGAAGCCCAGCGCCCGCTGGGGGTGCAGCTTTTTGGGGCAGACGGCATCCGTATGGGCGAGGCTGCGCGGAAGATCATTGATTGGAAGCAGCCTGATTTCATCGACATCAATTTCGGCTGTCCAGTCAATAAAGTAGTCTCCAAAAATGGCGGTTCTTCTTTGCTTAAAGACTGCCCATTGCTGACAAGCGTGGCACGAGATGTGGTGAAGTCTGTGCCAATCCCAGTCACTGCCAAAATGCGCATCGGCTGGGATGCCCAGACGATCAATGCCGTCACCGTGGCTAAACTTCTCGAGGACACAGGTATTCAAGCCATCACGGTTCATGGCCGCACACGCGCTCAAGGCTACAGCGGATTGGCTGACTGGGACGTCATCGCCCAAGTGGCGGATGCAGTAAAAATTCCCGTCATTGGCAATGGCGACATCTCCAACGGCACCGATATCGAAGTCCGCCGTGCGCAAACGAATGTGCGCGGTGTGATGATCGGACGTGCCGCTATGGCCAATCCCTGGGTATTCCAAGAAGCTAAGCATTATCTTAAAACAGGCGCCCACGCCGAACCTGCCACCATCGAGCAGCGTTTCGCCCTGATGCGCCGTCATTGTCAAATGGCCATTGCCCGCAGTTCTCGCGGTGGTGAGTTTGAAGTAATCCGATCCATGCGCTCACGATTGATGAGTTACACCCGCAGCATCCCCGCTGGAAAATACCTCCGTGGCCGCTTCACCCACATCGGCAGCCTTCTGGAGTTAGATGATATTTTGGCCGATTATTACGTTCATCGGGAAGCTCACATGGCTCGGCAGGATAGTGACGAAAGCGAAACCATCAGTCTGGGAGAAACTACGGACGATTAAGGCTTAACCGCCTGCTCCAACCCCTTTTCAAGGCGCTTCAACAGCTTCGGATCCTTGGGCTGCAGAGAACGGGCTTGCTCAAAGGATTCACGCGCCTTCTCCAATTCATTCATCTTTAAATAGGTTTGGGCAATATGCTCGACGATCTCGGCATCTTCAGATTCCAATACTTTGATTAGACCCAGAGCACGTTGAAGCTCTTTGAGTGCCTTTGAGTAGTCGCCTTTTTTGAAATACCACCAGCCAAGGCTATCGATATACGCGGCATTGTCGGGCTGGAGTTCGTTGGCTTTGCGGATCAACTCGCCTGCTTTATCGAGGTATTTCTCCTGATCCAACCACATAAAGCCGAGGTAATTCATGGTATTGGCCGCATCTTCGATCTCTTCTTTCGGAGTGAGGTAAATAGCTTTTTCAAACATCTTGCCTGCATCATCCGAGCGTCCTGCCCTCTCCAGAGTCAGTCCGTATTGGAAATAGAAACGATGATTGACCAACTCAGACTGACTATTCTCTACCATTATATGGGCCCGCTCAAAGGACTGAATCGCCTTTTCCCAACGCAATAAGGCCCTCTGGGCTAAGGCAGCCTGGACATGAAACATTGGCACATTAGGATACAACTTCACACTGCGCGCACTGAGCTGAATGAGCCGTTCATAAAGCTGGGACTTCAGCAGAAGATCCCCCAATTCCTGATAATCACTCACCTCACCACCACCTAGCTGAATCGCCGCCTCGAGGTGAGGCACAGCTCTCGCAGGCATCTCACGAAGCATGTAAGCATTGACTAGAAGTCGCCGCTGCTCCACATCATTAGGAACGTCGGCAACGATCTTTTCTAGAACATCCAAGGACTTATCCTTTTCTTCAGCAGATTCATACAGTCGATATAGCAACTTACGCGCCTGTAAATTGCTAGTCTGGATATTCAGCTGCTCACAGAGGATTCTTGCGCGATCAAGTTGATTGCTAAGCAAGAAAAACTGAGCCACCTCCAGACGAGCAACTTCCCCCTTTTTTCCTGTTGGGGTTAAAGCTAGCGCCTTATCAAAAAAGACATTGACTCGGCGCAAGTGTTCGACCCGATTCTCCGTCTGCGCCAGCGGCCAGACCTGCTGCGCAGCCATTCCGACCTCCATCCAGAATGCAGCACTGGTGATGGTCTGCTTGAGCGCTTGGTCCATAACGGCCACTGCATCAGCCCGCATGTTCCGGCTTAGATAACTCAGACTAGCAAAGGCATAGACATCAGACCGGGTCGGGAAATGTTTCATTACATCCTCCAAGACCTGCTTAGCACGATCAAACTCAAAAGCATCCTCTGCTGTGTAAGTGGTGAGAAACCTCACCAAATTAAGATAGGGTGCAGGTTGATGAGGACTCAAAGAGAGGGCCTTATTCAGCAAGGCCACGGCCTCAGCCCGCCCCTGGTAATGGTAAACCAACTCGGCTGTATGGGCAGCTAGTTCTGGGTTGGCAGGGTCCAATTCTAAAACTGCCAGGAAATGTGCCAGTGCCTCCCGCATCTGACCTGATTTCTCCAATTGCAGCGCCACAGAATAATGCGCCAACGCCTCAGCCAGCTTTTCCGCGCCTGCCTGAATCTGAAGGTGTGCAGGAAGCTTCTTAGCAATTGCAGGCAAGGAGAGATCAGCACGGACGGCTTGCCGATCATTGCTATAACTGGCGGCAGATCCTGTCGCCTGAACTTGACCAGAGATATCCGCCACGTTTGACCTCAGGGCAGGTAGCGGTGGTGGCCGTAGAGATTGTCCCTGAGACAGTGCCGCAGACAAAAAGAAAAGGGTGCAGCCTAGGAGGCCGCACCACATTTCGGAACATGCATTTCCGCAAGCGAGTCGAGGTTTTCTCTTCGCTGAACGGAGACGAATCATAGAGTCGAGACTACCGACTATGATTTATAGCGCAAACGCTTCTTGTGACGGTTGGCGCGCATGCGCTTCTTACGCTTGTGCTTATTGATCTTCGTCTTTCTGCGCTTTTTAAGTGATCCCATAGTGGTTGTTCTCTTGTTTTCTTTTTTCTTCCGGTTAAGGAATGACTTTGTTCAGCGGGTACTCCACGATGCCTTCGGCACCGAGTGATTTTAGCCGCGGGATAATCTCCCGCACGACGGATTCCGCAATGACCGTCTCGACGGCTACCCAGTCCTGCGAAGCAAGCTGGGAGACAGTGGGTGAGCGCTCACTCGGAAGAGTGGCGACAACTTCCTGCAAGGCTTTCGCAGGCACATTCATTTTGAGGCCGACCTTGTCACGAGCCTCCAATGCGCCTTTGAGTAAAAGAACCAATGTCTCCATTTTCTGCCGCTTCCAAGGATCCTGAAAAGCCGACTTGCTGGAAACAAACTGCGGATAACTCTCCATGAGCGTATCCACGATGCGCAACTTATTCGCGCGTAGAGAGCTACCAGTCTCGGTGATGTCCACAATGGCATCCACCAACTCAGGCACCTTTACTTCTGTAGCGCCCCAGCTAAATTCAACTTCGGCTTGAACACCATTTCTAGCAAGGTAAGCCTTCGTCATGTCTACGGCTTCCGTAGCAATACGCTTACCTTGAAGATCTTTCACTGAGTGAATCGGAGAATCATTCGGCACCACAAGCACCCAGCGAGTTGGCATGGAGGTGGCTTTCGAATACCGCATGTCCGTCAGTACTTCAACATCGGCATTGTTTTCGGCGATCCAGTCACGGCCCGTGATCCCGCAATCAAGAAAGCCATGGTCCACGTAACGACCGATCTCCTGGGCGCGCAGCAGACGCAGTTCCAAATCAGCATCATCAACGGTTGGACGATAGGAGCGGGAAGGAACCACAATGTGAAAACCCGCACGCTTAAAGAGTTCCAGCGTCGGCTCCTGGAGACTGCCACTAGGCAGACCAAGTCGGAGAATGTTTTTAGGTTCGGGCATCAGGCGAGAAAGGGGGCGCACAGAATAGCGGACTTTAGGCCTGTGCAAAGAGGAAATTTATTCTAACGATAGGATTCTGCGTCTCGGATAGGGGAAATCGCGGCGAGGCGATTCGCTGATTGCAATAAGTCCACCACCTTAAGCCGCTGCATCCACTTACCTTTAGCATCCGCAACGTAAGGCCCCATCTTTGAAGTTTGATCTGGATTTCTTTAGTTCTTGTAAAATTGAATTCGCCTGAGATGATCGATGTTCTGCTAAATTGCCATTTTAGAAAATAGCCAGCCAGATTTACACCCACTTAGCCATGAAAACACTCTTTTCAACTAACCTAGCCACGCCCTCGAAGAAACGATCCTTAGCCTTTCTGTTATCGGGCTTAACGCTTTCCTTGTCTTTAGAGGTCTCTGCCGTTGACTTGAGTGCCCAAAAACTCTTCGGCAAATGGAACCAAACAACGAACCCTGCCAACTATGAAATGGGCAATGGCCATGGCACGCTTGCCGTCTCTGAAAAATGGATTGTCGTAGGAACTCCCTTGGCAGATGAGGGCGCGCAAGATCAAGGGTCAGTTCAAGTCTTCAACGCAGTCACGGGACTCTGGGCACGCAAGCTTACCTATCCAGTTGCTACAGCGAACAATATCCGCCTGGGTCAGAGTTGCGCGATCTTCGGAGACGTGGTAGCCGTTGGCGCCCCTGATTTCAGCAATGCCACGGCTGGCAGCGTCTATGTTTTTAATGCCAATACAGGCAGAGTGATCACGACCATCATTCTCCCGACTGATATCGGAGAAAATGGTGCACCAGGTGATCGATTTGGCAGCTCTCTGGCCATTTTTGGTACTCGCCTCCTTATTGGCAGCCCAGCAGATGATGCAGGCAAAGGAAGCGCCTACATTTACGATTATACCAAATCCGAAATTGCTCCGATCAAATTGACGGACATCTCGGGTTTAGCAGCTGATGGCTTCGGCACCAGCGTCGCGGTTGAGGGGAATATCGGGATTGTTGGCTCTCCCAATATGAGCGATGGATTAACGGTTAAAACAGGAGGCTTTCTAGCGTTTGATATGACGACGGGAGCACTTCTAAAGCGCTTCACCCCAACAGGTGCCGGAGCAGGCGACACCGCAGGCTCAGCCGTCGCTCTGGCAAAGGGACGGGTGATCATGTCAGCAACCACCGCAGCAAGCCCAACCACAGGCAAGGTGGTGACTTATAATCTAATGACAGGTGCAGAAACCACTCTGACCCCGAGCGACAGCGCAGTAGGTGATCTATTCGGCAGCAGCATCAGCAGTTCTCAAAGCGGCCTTATCATGATTGGTGCCAGTGGCAAAAATGCCAATCAGGGCGCAGCCTACGTCTTTGACCTCAATAGCAACAGCACCACAGAGCTGATGAAAATCCCGGCTCTGCAAAACACAGTTCAAGCTTTCGGCTCATCGGTGGCCCTCTTGGGTGAAACAGCCATCATCGCTGCGTCAAAAGATTCTACAGCAGGGCCGAATGTTGGCTCCGTGTATCTCATCAAGCCTATCACCAGCCAAATGCCCTTGAAAAAGGTCGTCGCCAAGGGTGATTTTGCTCCGGGAGCCGAAAGCACTCTTTTCAATGCTTTTAGCGATGTCTACATCAACGCCGACAGTGAGATGGCCTTCACAAGCACATTAACTGGACCAGGCTCGAACGCCGGCAAAGATACGGGGGTCTGGAGCACCCTGACTCCCTCAGGTCTTGAATTGCTCAACAAAGGCCGCAATAGCTTTGCTAACGGTGTTGGAACTATCAATGTGGTTACCAAAGCACTTTTAAATGAACCCGGTCGGGCCATTTATCAAGCAAGCTTGCTTCCTACAGGTGCAAGCATTGCCGTTAGCCCCATCAATAATCAGTCCATTTTTTTTGGCCTTGGAACATCCGACTTTTTCCGCACAGGCACCACCATTGCAACCTTTGAAACACCCGTTGGAGCCAACCCTACTGATGGTGCTGTGCCTCTAGGGTTTGCCCAAGTCGTTCAATCCCGTTCGGCCAATTTACTATCAGTCACCTGCACACTCCGGCCGAATGTGAACGGCACGACGGCCACCAATGACAGTGGTCTCTTTAGTTCTAATTTTGTGGCACCTATTGAGACGAAACGAGAAGGCTTTGCAGCCTTCTCTTCCGGTCCAATTCTCGGCCAATTCACTGGTAGAGTGGTTCAGCATGATGCCTTAACCGTCTTTGCCACAGCCGTCGCAGGTGGTGCACCGAAAACCGCGGATCAGGCCATTTTTGCCAAAACCTTTGGCGGACCCACCACGCTGATTTCTCAAAAAGGACAGGCCGTCAACAATGCAGAGGGTACGCCCATTACTGGTGCCGCCTTTGCTAGCTACATCGCTGAATCTGCCGATGTGACCCAAGTGCTTTATCGTGCCACGATCGCTGGCACTCCGGCTTCCGCTGTTCCTTCGGCTCAAAACGAAGGGCTTTGGCTACACAATGGCGTGACCACCCGTCAGATTCTCCGCAAGGGTGTCGATCTTGGCATAGCCACACCAAGCTACATTCCGGCTGTAGGCCTTTCAGGCGTTAGGATTGCCAAGTTTATTTCCTTCTGGCAGACAAATGGCCAACAACTGGCTTTTGTCCAATTGGCAGGCATCGGCGTCACAGCAGCCAATGATCAGGCTCTGCTTCTGATGCAAAGTAATCCGGCAAACCAACTCTTGGTCCTGATTCGTGAAGGGCAGATCGCTCCTAATTGTGGCAACGCAACCATTGGCGTGATCAACCGCATTGAAGTGGAGCCTCATCGTGGAACTTACCTCGTGCTCACCACACTGGTCGGTGCAGCCAAAGGAACCGACTTGGCACTATTCCAGGGAGCAAGCTCCCTACCCGTGACCTCAACGACAGACACTCTGCGCCGTCCTTACTTAGTCTTGCGTAAGGGCCAACTATTCGACAACCAGCCCAGCAAAGTGAAGTCCTTCTCCCTTCCCGCCTCCAATCTCACTGCTGGAGGCGCAGGCGCGACCGGTCTGGGCAAAGCCATTCAAGAAGGCACGGATCCTGCCGTCATCACCGAATCCGTCATTGTCGTCGAATTTGACAATGGTGTGCGGCAGATCATGAAAGGTAAACTGTAAAACCACCGTCAGTGATGGTGGGTCGCCCAGATAGTGTGCGATCCACCTCGAAAGCTCAGCCAGCCTGCTGTTCACACGAGACAAAAATGCCTTCATGATATTTCAGACGTGAGATCGTGACGCACGCCATTGACCTCAAGGAAGACTGAGGCGGCTAGTCACTATCAAGCCAACTTGATTAATGGAAAGAGAGCCCACTAGGCAGCAGGAGCTTCAGCATCTTCCTTCTTCTTTTCTTTCCAGGTGCTCTGGACGTACAGCTCGCGCAGGGACTTGAAGTCAACATTGGTGGGGCTATCGGTCATCAGGTCACAGGCCTTGTTGTTTTTCGGGAAAGCGATGACTTCGCGGATGCTTTCCTCGCCACTGACGAGCATGGCGATGCGGTCCAGGCCCAAGGCGAGGCCACCGTGTGGAGGGGCACCGAATTTGAAGGCTTCAAGGATGTGGCTAAACTTCAATTCCTGCTCCTCCGGCGTCACACCGAGCACGCTGAACATTTTGGCCTGGAGGTCGCTTTCGTGGATTCGAATGGAGCCGCCGCCGAGTTCATAGCCATTGAGGACCACGTCGTAAGCTTCAGCACGAACTTTACCGTATTCACCTGCATCCAGCAGCGGCACGTCTTCGGCTTTCGGACGAGTGAAGGGGTGATGCACGGCCACCCAACTTTGATCTTCAGGGCTATAGGCGAGGAGTGGGAAATCGACGACCCAGAGGAAGTTCAGTGCGGTGCTGCCCTCGGTGAGCTTTTGCATGGAGGCGATCTCAAGACGGACCTTGCCAAGGATGTTGCAGGCATCGTCCCAGGTGCCGGCATAGAAGAAGACGATATCGTTTTCCTCGACACCGAGTTTGGCAATGAGGGCTTTTTGCTCGTCTTCACCAAAGAACTTCCAGAGCGGACTCTTGTATTCGAGCACGCCTTCTGCGTTGCGCTCGACTTTGATGAAGGCGAGCTGCTTAACCTTCATGCCCGCCTGGATGGCGAGCTCGTTCAAGCGGATCATCTGCCCCGTCGTGATACCAGCGAATCCTTTGGCATTGATGGCACGGACGACGCCACCTCCTTCGAGGATAGTGCGGAAAATTTTGAAGCCACTGTTCGCGAAGACGTCGGCCATATCGACGATTTCCAAGCCATAACGTGTGTCAGGTTTGTCCGAGCCGTAAACGTCCATGGCGTGCTGATAGGTGATACGCTGGAAGGAGGCAGGAATGTCCACGCCCTGCCCTGCTTTGAACATGCTGGCAAGCAGGCCTTCGACGAGTGCAATGATATCGTTTTGCTCGATGAAGCTGGCCTCAATGTCGATCTGGGTGAACTCGGGCTGACGGTCGGCGCGCAGGTCTTCGTCACGGAAGCAGCGGGCAATTTGAAAATAGCGCTCAAGGCCAGCGACCATGAGGAGCTGCTTGTATTGCTGGGGCGCCTGCGGCAGCGCGAAGAACTTGCCTGGGCTGAGGCGGGCTGGAACAAGGAAGTCGCGGGCACCTTCTGGGGTCGGATTGGAAAGGATCGGCGTTTCGACTTCGATGAAACCGGTGGCGTCGAGGTAATTGCGTGCGGCCGTGGTGATCTTGTGACGGGTGCGAATGTTCCTGTTCATGCGCTCGCGGCGCAGGTCGAGGTAGCGATACTTCATGCGTAGGTCTTCGTTCGACATCTCGCGGTCGAGGTGGAAAGGCAGAACTTCAGACTTGTTCAGCACCTTCAGCTCGGTAGCGACGATTTCGACTTCGCCGGTGCCAAGTTTTGAATTTTCGGTGCCACTCAGCCGAGCGGCGACTTTGCCAATCACCTGAATGACATCTTCATCCCGCAGCGTGTGACTTTGCTCAGCCAGGGCAGCGTTTTCCTCAGGACGGAAGACAACCTGGGTGAGACCTTCACGGTCGCGTAAATCGATGAAAATGACGCCGCCATGATCGCGTGCTGAATTCACCCAACCACAGAGTGTGACGGTCTGACCGATGTGCTCAGGGCGGACGGCGTTGCAGTGTAAGGAGCGGTAGGCGTTAGGAATCATAGCAGAAAATTGGGCGCGAAAGGTCGGAGGAAATCACGAGAGTGCAAGGCGGAGTTAGCGCCTGAGCAAACTTGGAGCTTCAACCCTCAGACAGATGAATCAGGGGCCCAGCACCAGAGTTTCTTCTATGGAGACATGAAAGCGGATTCAGTAGGTGATGCTTTACACCTTGTCGGCAACTCCAACTCAAGGAGCTTTGGAAGCGGAAGGAACGACAGGCGTTGTTGGAATGGTTGGCATTGCTGGCGTGGCGGCAGGACCAACATTCGGGGTCAGCGCAGCAGCACCATCGGCAGCCGTTGTTGCAGCAGGGATCGGCTCTGGTTTCTTGAAGGGATCTTCCCAACGATGAAGCTCATGACCAGAACCAGGGGCACCGAGTTCTTTCAGATAAGCACTGCACTTCTCATGCCAGTGATTCAAATTGGGCGGTGTGTTCGGTTTCTCGGCGGTTCCTGGAAAGATGAGGTAGGTAACTTTGAGGTCGCTTTCTGGACGCCTGTACGGAGTTGCCTTCTCACTGATAGCTTTAGCCATAAAGAGGGAGGCTTCCCCCATTTTCTGAGTGGGGCCATAGTCGCCACAGATGGCAGGATACATTTGATCTCCATGGATGACGACGGCATAGTCACCCATCTGCGGCGTGTATTTATTGGTTCCGCTGTAGCCACGAAAAAGAAGTGAAAGCACGATGAAAGGATCTTTCTCAGCAATAAGGCTGCTACGGGCTTTCATTTCGCTGATCTCCACTTTCAGAGTGTCAATCAGGGCCTTTAGCTCGCGATTCTTGTCGGCAGGCAGGCCTTTCACATTGAATTGCTCAGTGGCCTTAGTCAGCCTTGCTTGCCATCGTGCTAGTAATGGATTCGGCGTCTTGGTTTTCTTTGCCCAAGCATAGCTGGTGAAAGGCTGGTAGTAATCGGACATGTAAATAAATTCGTCCAACGTGGCCATGCGGTCACCATCCGTTCCATCACAGACGACATCCATTTCTGACTGAATCAGCAAAGCTTTACGATGACTCGTAGGATGAGTCATTTCCAGAATTGTCTCACAATCGAAAAAATTATGTCGATCCAGGATCTTGTTCAGACGGGTGATGTCGCGCTGGATGCCATTCGTCTTGTTCTCATAGAGCTTATGGTAGAATCCAGAGACCTTAGAAGTGGGCAGCATGGCAGCGAGATCGGGCAGCAAGCTTGGCAGCGAAGGATTGATACGGGACAGCTCTGCCACGGTTTGATTGGCCTTTGGCACACGGACACTAAGTTGGAACTCGGCTTTGTAGGCATCTGGATCTAGACGCTCCAGACTGGCGTAGGTCCCCTGCTCCGTCAGAAGGTTGGTCTTAATGGTGATACCGTTAAAGAAAGTAGAGACATCGGCCTCCTTACGCGGAATGAAATCATCGGGTAAAGGTGGCGGCGGTGCAGGTACTTCTTTGATCACCTCTTTAACCACTGTGACCGGCACCTCAACACGTCGCTCAATCTCACGAGTAACAATTTCCGTGCTACTGCGCCCCGCATTGACGATTTCTTTGATGCTCCGCTTCATTTTTCCTGCAAAGGGCGTGAATGGGATCACCAGAAGCAGGGCGATGATGATGAGCACAAACAAGCGAATCATTGAAATTAGCACACCTCTCGGCTGAATTGGCTCCCTAGGAGACGGTCCCTGGCCGGGATTCGATGAGGTGGTGTCTTTGCGCGGCTTCATAGGCTAATCAAACCTTGGATTGGGAGTGACGGCGGCGCAACACCCAGCGCAGCAAAGAACGCGGCATGTGCCAAAAAATGGGGGCGGCGATGGAGACGCCTAGCCCTGGAAAAACGCAGGTTTTCCCTGAATTCAAGGCCGCCAGCGTTTCAGCGACAACCTGGCTACAGGGGATTCTCAGCAGCCCCTGCCCATCGCGATTTGTATCTGTTCCGTCGTCACGCTTCGCTGTTTTGCTGAAATTAGTCGGCGTCGGCCCAGGGCAGACGTAGGTCACTTGAATTTGATGCGGTTCCAACTCAATGGCCAGTGCTTCGCTAAAACTTGAGACAAAAGATTTAGAAGCCGCATACACAGCCAAATCCGGCATGGGCAGAGTGCTTGCCAAAGAGCTCACATTGAGAATACCCGCAGGTGCCGTTTTCATGAGCACCGGAAGCAGCGCCCGGGAAAGCAAAACGAGCGCGGAAACATTCACGTCGATCTGCATTTTAAGTCGATCATCCGAAGCACTAGCAAAGCTACCATAGTCGCCAAGGCCTGCGTTGTTGATCAGCAAATTTGGCTTCACGGCGGCCTGTTCCACCCAGCTCACTAGGGCCGCTCGTCCAGAGTCCGTAGACAGATCAGCAACGACGAGCTCGACCTTCAGCTCAGTCTTCAAACTCAAGAGTTCCGCTTTGACCGATTCCATGGCATCCAGCCGTCTAGCCACCAGGATCAGTGTCTGAGCATCGCGCGCCAACTGGCGTGCAAACTCGGCTCCGAGACCTGAAGAGGCTCCAGTGATGATGGCGGTGCAGTCGCGGGTAGAGAACTTCATACGTGGGCTTGCCTTTGCTGAAATAGCGTTCGACGATGACAGACGCAGCCATGACGATCAACCAGCTTTCCCAACAAACGCCATTCACCACCAAAGATGGCAGCACGATCCGTAGCATCCTCGATCAAACCAATGCACCCGTCCAAAACCAATCCCTCGCCGAAGCCACCATCCCCGTAGGCCAACCCACCGAGCGACACTACCACAAGCTCAGCGAGGAATTCTACTTCATCCTAGAAGGCACTGGGACCATGGAAATCGATGGCGAAATTCGTCCCGTCTGCCCAGGCGACGCCATCCTGATTCCATCTGGTGCTTGGCATCAAATCACCGCGACCGAACGCCTCCGGCTACTCTGTTGCTGCGCGCCTCCCTATAGCCATGAGGATACGTATTTTGTGTGAATCCTATGATAACGGAACTGCTACCGTCAGTTTCGCAGCAATTTCATGGAAGGTTTTTGAGGCGAGGCTTTTTGCGGTTTCTTCGAGAGCAATGGGCTGACCTGCGTCGCCAGATTCGCGCACGCTCATTTCGATGGGGATTTGCCCAAGAAGGGGGACGCCGAGGCGCTTGGCTTCGTGGTCGCCGCCGCCTTTGCCAAAGATGTGATAGATCTGGCCATCACTTGGACAGAGGAAGTAACTCATGTTTTCGATAATGCCGAGAATGGGAACGTTGACCTTTTGGAACATGGACACGGCTTTGCGGGCATCGATGAGGGCGACCTCTTGCGGGGTGGTGACAATGACGGCCCCATCCAGGGCCACGGTCTGAACGATGGTGAGCTGGATATCACCCGTTCCAGGTGGAAGATCGAGGACAAGGTAGTCGAGATTATCCCAAGCGACCTGCCGCAAGAACTGCTGAATGTAACGGGTGGCGATGGGGCCACGAACAATCACGGCACTATCATCATCCAAGAGAAAGCCCATGCTGATGAGTTGCAGGCCGTAACGCTCGATTGGCACGATTTGTTGCTCTTCATTTTGGAAAGGTCGGTCATTGCTGCCGAACATGTGAGCAATGCTTGGGCCGTAGAGATCGCAGTCGCACAGACCGACACGGGCACCCGTTTTAGCCAAGGCCACGGCTAAGTTAGAAGCCACCGTGCTCTTCCCTACCCCGCCTTTGCCTGAACCCACAGCAATGATTTTCTTGACTCCAGGAATGCTGGACTTGGGCAGTTTGTCGGCACTAGCAGTCGCAGTATTCGGCGGCTCTTTGATGTCAAAATTCAGCTTTGCCTCAGTGACGCTAGGGACTTTCATGAGCACGTCCATGGCCTGCTCGTGGATCAGACGCGGGATGTTTGGATCACGTGTGGCCACGGAGATGTTCACAACGATTTTACCAGCTTCGATGCTGATGCTTTGAATCAGACCAAAGGAAATGATGTCTCGGCTAAAGCCTGGGTAACGGACTTGGGAAAGAGCGGTGCGGATGTCGGAATCGGTTGGCATGGTGGGAAAAAGGCGAACTTGGAAAAATGAGTTACGTCTCCGCTAGCTGGATGGGAAGCAAACTCAAGCCTTCTTCGTTTTAAGCGCACGTTTCCGCTCAGGAAAAAGGGTGGTGCAGATCTCACAGACGGTGCCGTCGCAGCCACGGGCTGAACAGAACTCGCGACCATAAAAGATGATCTGAAGGTGCAGTTTGTTCCAGGAGGATTCAGGGAAAAGCCGTTTGAGATCGCGTTCAGTTTGCGTGACATTTTTCCCATCGGTCAGCTTCCAACGCTGAGCCAGGCGATGAATGTGGGTATCGACCGGAAAAGAGGGCACGCCAAAGGACTGCGCCATGACGACTTGCGCGGTCTTGTGGCCGACTCCGGGGAGCTCTTCTAAGGCAGCGAGATCGCAAGGAACCTGCCCGCCGTGCTGATCGAGGAGGATTTGAGAAAGCTTCTGGATTGCCTTGGCTTTCTGAGGACCTAGTCCACAGGGTTTGACGATGGCTTCAATTTTGGCCACAGGCTGGGCGGCGAGAGCTTGTGGCGTTCTGCCTAATTCACCAAACAGCTTGGGGGTAATCTGATTCACACGCACGTCTGTGCATTGTGCCGAGAGTAAAACGGCGATTAGCAGGGTAAAAGGATCGCTGTGATCCAACGGAACCGGAGTTTCTGGATAGAGCTCCTCTAACCGATGAAGGATATAGCTGACGCGCTCTGACTTTGTCACAACAGGCCAAGTCTAGCTACGCTGAATGCGGTTCACCATGTTCCGAACATGGCCGTAACCTTGGCGCTCCTTCATGATCGCCACGCTCTTGGAGAATGAGCCCCATTTGAGCACGCGGATATTGACGTTCTTGACACCCCAGGCGTTCATCTGGCTCTTGCTTGGCTGGTAGATATCGATCGTGTTTGTTCCGACGAGAGCAGAGCCGTAGTCGTCCACTTGATAGATGTGGGGTGTACCTTCGATCTGAAAAATAGTTCCCACTGGGAAAACGGACCAATCAGCAGCGGCGCTGCGGACCATGCCATACTTTAAGGGAGTGCCCACCGCTGTGCGTGCACCATAGATGATGTGGTCAGATTCACTATGGGTGTAAGCGGTCGTTCGGACCGAAGTAATGCGGGTGCCCTTCGACGAAATAGCACTGGTGCAGGAACTCAGGAGAACGCAAACGGCGCTGAAAAAGAGAATGGAAAGCTTTAGAATCATTCGTTAGGAGGTATTGAATTTCAACTACTACTCGAAGTTGAATTCACTGTTGGGCATTGGGCTCCAAATTGCAATCACGGATTTTAATTTGAGGGCAGCACCGCAGTGCCTCATTAGCAGCAGGAAACCGCCCGAGCTTTGCAACAGTTGCAAAAAATTGACGCTAAATAGTCCACTCTTGTCATACATTGGACTCGCCCAGCGCACTCACTGGGAAATGAATGGAGCGCGAACTTGCCGATCAACTCGAATCCCTGCACGCCGACGCCTTTGGTTGGGCGCTACATTGTTGTGCCGGCGACCATTCGCGGGCCGAGGATGTTTTGCAAAATGCTTACCTCAAAATAGCTACAGGGCGGACAAGACACTCAGGCTTGTCCAGCTTCAAAACGTGGTGGTTCGGCGTGATTCGATACACTGCTCAAGAGGAATTCCGCAGACTGCGCTATCGGGAATCGTTGCTGGGAAAATTAATACTTCAGCTACGAGCAGACGCTCGCGATTCACGCCCATCCCCCTCTCATCAGATAGAGTTGGACGAGCAATCCCAGCATTTGCGCACCTGCCTTTCCCTACTGCCTGCGCGGCAGGCCGAGGTGCTGCACTTGGTGTTTTATCAGGATGTAACTTTAAACGAAGCCTCAGTGATCATGAAAATCAGCCTCGGTTCCGTGCGCCAGCATTACGAGAGAGGAAAATACCGCCTGCGCAGTCTCTTAACTCCAACTCAGCCCGATGAATCCAGAAAATGATCATGACCTCCGGCACCACTTCGCCGCTCTGCGAAAAGCTGACCACGAAGAGGCGCCCGCATGGAAGCCCAAGTACCTAATGCAGTCATCGCTCTCAGCGCCAAGATTTTGCCTTCCCAGTTGGTCAATCATCACCTTAACCGCTGCGGCTTGCCTACTGATTAGCTTTGCCATGATTCATCGGGAAAAAAGAGCAGATCTCACCAAAGCATTACCAGTTCTTTTTGAAACCCCGACAGAGCCACTCTTCACCAGCCTAGAGGATTCCTCCGCTCCTAGTGATTTCCTACTTCCGGCTCACCTCAGTATCTATCTACCATGAAACTCTTCTGCCTCTCCATCATTGCATTAGCTCTCTCTGCCCAAGCCGGCCCTGAAGCCTGGCTTCAGCATGGCCTCATCATGCCTGAGACCATTGCCAATCTCAGAGCCGAACTAGAGCTCACCTCGGACCAAGAAACCAAGATGCTGGCGATTGTTAATGAAGCAAAAGCGGCCGCCGAACCGCTGGAGGCAGCCGTCAAACAAGCGCTGAAAACCTTTAACGCCGCCCTAAAAAATCGCGAAACCAGTGCAGCGGCAGCAGAATCCGCCCTCACCCAACTGCTAAAGACCGAGGCCCCTGTGAAGCAATTGCAACTGCGAACCCTCATCCAACTGCGCGACAGCATGACGCCTGAGCAGCAAAAAAAAGCCATGCAATTGTCCTCCAGTAAACTGGTCAAAAAAATTGACCTAGCACCAAGCGTGCGAGCCAAAGCGGAAAAGCTAAAGGTTGCTGTCGATTCTCTTGGGATTAAGGCCACTCAAGCTATGACAAAACGAGAGGCAGAGATCGAAGTCCTGATCCGCCAAGGAAAATGGGCCATGGCAGATGAAGAACTCGAAAAGCTCACTCAAGAAAGTGGCGTCGATAAGCCAGAATCCACAGAGCTGCCTGATTTTACTCAGGAACAACCCGGAAATGTGGATGTAGAAGTCCTGAAACAACGCTTGGCCGACGTCCAGGCCAAGGCCGAAACCATCATTTCACTTCCACTGATCCGCCAGTTCATTCAGGCTAAAAAAGCTCTCGAAGAAGCCAAGGAGGAACAAGACGCCGAAAGGGTCGGACGCATTCTAACCTGGGGCGAAAGGCAACTCGCCAAACCGTAAACATCGTGCGCTTCTTTTTACTCTTTTTAACCTGCGTTTCTTTGGCTCAAGCCGCGGATCCGGCGGACGCAGAAGCACGTCTGAAAATGGCCTTGCAGATTGCCCGAGAGCGCAATGACCGCAGCTTGGTCATTCAGGTCGAAAAACTGGGAAGACAGTTCAAGGAAACGCTCCCCAGCGACGCTGAGGCCCAATTAGCAGTCCTAGAAACAAAGGTCGGCATTGATCCCAGCGGCTGGTCCATGGCCGGACAGCCACTTTTTCATCCCAAGGCTGAGATGCTCGAAAAACAAAAGATTCTCGACCAACAACTCAAAGAAGCCATGGCAAGCGATGACGAGACTAAAGTGAAGCTGGCTACGCAGGCCATGCTGACTGTTTTAGGCGATCAGGCAGGTCTGCCAGATGGACGCCGCTTGGGCAAAAAGCCCAAAGGAATGAAACTATCAGAAGCGGAATCGACCCAATTGTTTCTCAAGGCACTGAACAGCCTGGGCAGTCCGATCAAGCGACTCATGGAAGCCAAGCCACTACCTGACCAGATGTTGCGTCTTTATGGCTACACCCTCGCCGCCTGTGCCGAAATCCAGCCTTTCGTGCTCAAGCATCAGCCAGCCGAGTTAGCCGATCTGCAACGTCTTGCCAAGGGCTGCGCCAGCATTCTCATAACTCTTCAGCAACCTGAGGGACATCTTCCCTTCCCCGATTTGCGTGGGAAAAACATCCGCTTCGGCGACATGATCAATCGCCAACTCCAAGCTCGAACAGTCCAAGTCAAAGATGGTTGGATCATCACGGCCGATCCAGATGGCGGTTCACAATTCGACACTGGTGTTTGTGGCGTGGCTTTACTCAAAGCAGGCGAGGTTTTTAAGGATGCTGCTTGGACTACCGCAGGACTCAAGGCTGCCGAATGGGCCATGACCCAAAAATGCTGCCCTAACTTCAATTATAATGCCTTTTCCGTCAGCCTGCTTGCCGAGGCTTATCGCCACCATCACGATGAGCGTTTTCTCAAAGCAGCGCTGCACAAGTTCCACATGGGAGTGGCCCCTGGCCAGGCACCCAATGGTCGCTGGATCGATGCCCACAATGCGCGCACTGTTTACCACATCATCATTCTGCGCGCCCTCGGAGATCTTGCCACAGTCGTCAAAGCAGAGCGCGCTGAAATCGATGCCCTTGCCAAGCCAGCCCTCAAGGCTCTCCTAGATGAATTTGATGCCATGGGAATCACCGTCGAGGCCCTGCCAGAATTGCTCACTGCCGCAGATCTCTACCCTGATGATATCAGGCTAAAAGCCGCCATCTCGTCCATGGCCAGTTCTTTGATCGAAAAGTGTACCGATGGCACTAGGGTCAAAATGGGCGCTCAGCCAAATCAGCTGGCAGTGGTGCCTAGGGTAAAATCAAACTAATTGACGTCTAGTCCATAAATCAGATCATGTTTCATGCGCATCCCCACAGATTATTGTGATCGTAACCTAAACACTCGGTTAAACCCGGATCATGCAATAGAAGGCGGGGAAAGAGCGGAAGCGTTTGTTAGAACAGGGGATTGACGAGTATGCAAGAATCACCGTGATGGTGAACCTGCCCATTGAATACTCTGACAAGCCGGTAACCCCCTTTGGCGGCATGGCACTGA
>CAMBPS010000017.1 GCA_945869675.1 Prosthecobacter debontii
ATGACGACCTTTGCCGACTGGTTGGCCGTTCAGAACGGTGCCGCCGCTCCCACGCTCGCGAGCTTCGATCCTACACCGCGCTACATCGCCAATGGGCGCGATCTAGCTGAGTATGTGCATGTCGATTTCTCTTACCAAGCTTTCCTGAGCGCCGCGCTCATCCTGCTGGGCTTCGGTGGTGGAGCCCTCGATGACAACAACCCCTACAAGAGCAGCACCAACCAAGCCGGTTTCATCACCTTCGGCGGCCCGATGATCCTCGACCTCGTCGCCCGTGCGGCCATTGCCGGTCTCAAGGCCGCCTGGTATCAAAAATGGCTGGTTCACCGTCGCCTGCGTCCGGAAGCCTACGGCGGTCTTGTTCACAATCATGTCAGCGGCGCCAAGGCTTATCCGCTTCATGCCGATGTGCTGAATTCCGCCGTTCTGCCACTCATTCAGAGTGTTTATGGCAGCAGCCTCCTGCCATTGGCTTATCCGGAAGGTTGCCCAACTCATCCCGCTTACCCAGGGGGCCACTCAATCATCGCCGGTGCCTGCGTCACGGTATTGAAAGCCTTCTTCAAAGAGTCCTTTGTCATCGCCTCCCCCGTTCAGGCAGACGCCAACGGGCTCAATCTTGTGCCTTATGCTGGCGTCCTCACCATCGGCGGTGAACTCGACAAACTCGCCTCGAACATTTCCTTCGGTCGCGACACAGCTGGCGTTCACTGGCGCTCCGATGGCGTCGAGGGCATGAAACTCGGTGAAGACGTGGCCATCCAGATGCTGCGTGATCACAAGCTGCTGAACAACGAAAGTTTCTCCGGCTTCAGGTTCACTGGTTTCGACGGAACCACCGTTGTCATCTGATCCTTCAAGCAAAATAGCTAGAGCGGCCGATTCGTCGGCCGCTCTTTTTTGTGCTAGAACCTCGGTGACTCGACGACAGGAAGCAGGCCAATCCAGGGTCTCAGCCTCACTCCCGAGGTGCCAGTGGGGAAAGGCAGTTGCGCTAGCGCTAAGAGGGCTGTGTCCTCGCCATGAATCCACCGTCGTGGGACGACATCACCGAGGACTGCACATAGAATCAGGCGATCAATTCCGCAATTGGCTTGCCGTTTTCCACGATGTGAACGGGGCGGCCATTGAGATCGTTGAGGGTGACTTTGGCGGAGTCGATTCCGAGGTGATGATAAATCGTGGCAAGGAAATCGCTGGCGTTGCAGGGGCGCTCGACCACATCTTCACCGCGCTTGTCACTGGCACCGATGATGCCTCCCGTCTGGATGCCGCCGCCGGCCCAGACATTGGTGAAGGCGCGGGGCCAGTGATCACGCCCAGGTTGCAGTGTGCCGGTGGGTCCGCTGGCATCGCCCGCGCCAGTGCTCCGGTCAAAACTGATCTTCGGCGTGCGGCCAAACTCGCCTGTGACGACCACGAGCACGCGTTTGTCGAGACCCCGTGCATAAATGTCCTCAATGAGCGCAGACACGGCTCGGTCATAGGTCGGCATGCGGAAACGCAGGGCTTCAAACTGATGCTGGTTCACGGCATGGTCGTCCCAGTTGTTCACCCGGCCGCATAGGGGGCCGCCGAGACTGCTGGTCACGATCTCTACACCTGCTTCGACGAGCCGACGTGCCAGCAGAAGCTGTTGCCCCCAGCGATTGCGTCCATAACGATCGCGGATGGCGGCATCTTCTTTGCTGAGGTCAAAGGCATCACGGGTCTGCGGGTTCGTCAGCAAGGTAGCTGCCTGGGCTTCAAATTCATCCAGGGCACCGAGCTCGCCTTCGCGATCAAAGGCACGCTCCATCTTGTCTAGGCTCTTGCGCAACACGATGCGATCACTGAGCCGGCGATTTTCGGCTTCGTCGGCCAGGCCGATATTTGGCACCTGAAAGCTTGGGCGGTTCGGATCATCGCTCACTGCGAAGGGCGCATACGCATCGCCTAGATAGGCAGGGCTTGAATACTCTGGCGATGCTGCAGGTACGCCGATGTAGTTTGGCAGCGGATTTGCCCGGCCGCCTTGCTTGGCCCGCAGGTAATGAGCCACCGACATCCAGTCGGGCAGCCGCGGTTTGGGCTTGTCACGCGTATCGCTGTCTCCGGAAAACATCTGCATCGTGCCCGCGGGATGTCCACCTGCCGATTGATTCATTGAGCGGACAATCGTGAACTTGTCGGCGATTTTAGCATTCATCGGCAGCAACTCAGTGAACTGCATGCCGGGGACCTTGGTGCTGATCGTCTTGAAAGGGCCGCGATATTCGCTGCTGGCATCGGGTTTCGGATCGTAGGTGTCGATGTGCGACTGTCCGCCGGGTAGCCAGACCATGATGATGGATTTGCGTTCACCTTTCGGCTTGGCGGCATTCTCAGCGCGCAGCTTGAGCAGTCCTGGCCAGCTCAGCGTTGCCATTCCGGACAACCCAAATTGCATGAAACCACGGCGCGACAACGGACCGGCGCAACGGACAAGGGAGGGAGGCTGAATGATGGAGGACATGAGGAATGTTTTACGGGATGAATGAGGATCCTTTATCTCAAGGGTCGGGTGAGTGGGCACCAAAGACGGCTAGTTCCTTGCCTGTCCCGTCCCACACGCGCAATTGGCTGTCTTCGCCACCGCCGATGACGGTGTTGCCATTGGGCGTGCTGACGGCGGCCTGCATAAAATCGGGCAATTTGGCCATGCTGCGAACTTCGGCACCGTCATCCGTGACGATGCGGATGCGATTGTCGCCAGCGGATGTGACGATTTGATTCGTGGCCCCAATGAACTGCAATGAAGTGACTTCCTTGGTCCAGCCTTCGATCTTTTTCTTTCGCTCACCGAGGCTCATGTTCCAGGTCATCACCGTGCCCTCCGCACCTGCGCTCGCCAGCACGCGATTATCACTTCGGAAAGCAACGCCCATGACGTGATGCGTATGGCCTTCAAAGAGGTTCAGTGGCTTGCCCGTGGCGATGTCCGTTACCCGCAGCATCTTATCCGCGCCACCTGACGCGAGCTGTTTGCCGTCGGGCGAGTAATCCAGGCAGAGTACGGTATCACTGTGCTTTTCCTTCCAGGTTCGGGTGGCTTTGCCCGTGGCGACGTCGAAGAAAATGATGTCGCCACTGCGTGTCAGCTCACCGCCGCCGGTAGCGAGTGTTTGGCCATCTGGACTGAAACGCACGGCATTCACGCGGTCGGCAAAGAGTCCTTTCTGGTCGATCTTACGTTCCAAGACCCAGTTTGGAGAACGGCCCACGGACTGAGTGACAGCTTGGGTGGCCAGGAAGGAACCCTCAGGTGCGGAGGTGAGGTTGGTGATTGGCGGTGCCTGGCCGGTGCTTTCTTCGATTGGCATGCCAGTGGCCGTGCCCCAAACGCGCAGGATTCCATCATCCAAGAGTGCAGCCACACGCTGGGCATCGGCGGAAAAGGCTACGGCGACGGGCTTGGCCGTTGTCTTGGTGAGTGCTAGTTTGACTGCGGCCAGATCTGCCGTGGCCTTGTCCTGCAAGGTTTTCGAAGTCGCAATGGCGGCATGGGCAGCAGCCACAAGCTTGGCATCGGCCGCTTTAGAATCGCTGATGCGTTTTACATCAGCCTCGGCATCCTTCACATTGCTCTGCGCGGCGGAGAGTGCGGAAAGGGCGGAAACTTCGGCCATGTTGGTGGTGATGAATTTGTCCTGCGCGTCCCTGAACTGCTTCTCAAGAGACGCATCCGGCTTGCCACCAGGCAGTGCTTTGATTTTGGCCGCTAGATCATCGACAGCCTTCTTCGCGGTCGTTTTGGCCTCGGCGGTCGGCGTCACCGCCTTCTGTTTTTCAGGCAGCACCTTGTTCATGGCGACGATGGCTTCCTTGGCTTTTCCCAGCAGGATATCCAGCGCCTTGTCCTGCGCTTCGATCCTTGTGATTTCGTTCTTTTGAAAGGCCTGCTCCAAGGTTTGCGATGCGATGGTCCATTCCAGCTCCGCCATTTTCTTCTTCGTAGCCAGACTGCCACGGAGTTCAATGACAGACTTCGCCGTCGCCGCATCCCACACGCGCACCGAACCATCCGCACAGCCTGTGACGACCAGTTTGCCATCGGCAGACAGCGCACTGCTCAGAACGCTCACTTTACCGCTGGCAGCAATCTTTTTGATCCAATCAGCGCTTGCAGGAACTGGCGATGTTTTCGCGCTGCCTGTCACAGGTTTACCTTCTGCCACTTTCCAGATTTTCACCTCCCGAAAGCTGCCGCTTGCCAGCCGTGTGCCGTCCGGACTGAAGGCCAGCGACTGGATCAGGGCACGATGGGCTGCGCCCTTTTTCTCAGCAGGGTCGCTGATCTGCGCCACAAACTGGCGCGTGGCCATGTCATAGAGATCGATGTGGTTTGAACGACCACAGGCGACATAGCGACCGTCTTTCGTCATCGCCACGCTGTAAATGGGATCAATGCTGGCTGAAAAGGCCTGCATCACCACGGCGCGCTCCGCCATCGCTGAGCCCTTCGCACCTTGGTCAATCCACGCTTTTAAAGTGGTAATCTGTTCAGGGGTGAGGTTCACCGCGCCAGACTTATTGTTCGGCGGTGGCATCTCCATGTCTTTGGTGTGCAGTGAGGCCATCACGACCAGACTTTCGGCACCGTTTCCCAAGATGATCGACGGTCCGCTTTCGCCGCCTTTGATCATCAGCTCCGGCGTCTCCATGTTCAGATCGGCTTTCGTCGTCGTTTTATTGTGACAGGAAATGCAGTTCGTTTTTAGAAAGGGATAAACGTCACGATAGTAGTCGAGATCGGCAGCCAAGGCGGCGGTCGAAGTGCACAGAAGAGCGATGAGAGGCAGCGGCTTCATCACTTGCTAGCGGTGGTGGCCGCAACGGCTTTCACGGAGACGCGGATCGGTTCTGAAATGAGGATTTCCACGGTATCGGTGGGGGAAGCGGCTGTGGTGATGGCTTTCATGCGGCTGGTGGCTGCCGTCATGGCGGCTTCGGCCTGCTTTTGCTTCTCAGCGGCCTTCCTGGCAGCTTCAGCATCTGTGGCGGCGAGTTTTTTGGCTTCGGCGGCGACCGTGGCAGCAAGTTGCGCGGCCTTTTTCTGCTCGGCTTCAGCCAGTGGCACGGCCGCAGGATTGTAGCGGTATTTGCAGATGCCCAAACTCTGAAACGCAAAGGTGTAATTTCCCGGCGCGATCTTCAAGGCGGCAAGATCAATCACGGCTTCATGAGTGGCCGCCTTGATGGAGATGTCGAACTCCTTGATCGCGCTAAAACCTTCGCCGTAGGCTTTGACCTTGATCGAGCTGCCATTGAACTCGTTGCGCCAGGTCAGCTTGAGCGGGATTTTTAACGTCTCGCCCACCTTGGCCTCAAAGACCTTGGTTTCAGCGGTGGCAAGGGTCAGGGGTGCCTGCTCGGAATCACTCACAGAAACCGGAACATCAGCCATGAGACGCGGCGATGGAATTTCGCCTTTCGCATCTTTCACCGACCATTCCATGCTGGCCACACGCGCCGGCCGCGTTACCACGGCTCCATTAACCGTTGCTTTGCCGGATATGGTGGCCAGAGAGAATCCACGTTTGGCATCGCTGGATGCGGTGAGAATCAGATGACCGTAGGGCTTGCCTTTGGCGATCTTCAAACCAGCTGCGCTTACGCCCGGCGGCAGGTTTTCCATGGCGATCTCAATCTCGCCATCAAATCCATCACGACGCTGCACTACGACCTCAAAAGCTCGTGTCTCACCGGCACGCAGTGCCATCGGCTTGGAAAGAGAGGCGCGGTCGCCATTGCGAAGTGTCATGTGAACGGCCCAGGCAGCGAGCGAGAAATCCGGCGTCGCTTGGCGCACGATGAGGCGATAGACGTTGTTGGCATCGCTGCGTGTGCCGCCGAACAGATCCCGCACCTGCAGTCGATAGGTGCCGTCTTCCTTGATCTCAAACTTGCCGTTCACATCCGGTGATCCGGCATCGTAAGGCGGGCCGTCATACGAGTAGCCGTTGCTGGTGACTTTCATCGGCGGTGCGATGTCATAAAGCTCGGCCACATCGGTCAGTGTTTCTTTGCCACCTGTCGTTTTCACCTGCTGTACGAGCACAAACGGGTCCGTGTTTAAACCGAGGCGCTCTGAGGCCACTTCGACCCACCAGGTTTCGCCTTTCTTGGCGCTAAACTCAAAGGTATCCACATCGGCCGCTGGGAAAAAGGAGCCAGCCAGGTCACAGGGCAGCGTGATTTTTTGGGCTTTGGCAGGTTGGTCGTTTGGCTCTGTTTCATTTGCCTTCGCGCTGGCGGCGAGACCCGCCGGTGGCCAGGACATGGCGCTGACGGTTTGCGTTTGTGGTTGGCTTGGCGCAGGTCCGGTGCCTGTCACTTCCTGCAAGGCGAGGCGATAGAACAAACGTTCCCCCCCTTGATAAGTGAGGTCGCTCACCTTGATCAGGTAGGTGCCATCAGCAGGTGGGGTGAAGTCGATCAAACCGCCGGTGCGATTCACTTTCAAATCGCTGCCTTTGGCGTCCGCCAGGATCAGCACGGGTGTCAGTCGCGAATCGATGCCCGACGCGGCGCAATCCACAGCCACGCGTTTGCCTTTCACGCCTTGGAAGGCATAAAAATCCACCGACCGTTTGGTCATTGTCGCATTGCAAATGGTCCCCACGGGCAGCGTCAGGGCCGTCTCCACAGAGTTGTTGGCCTTGGTTCGCATCACTTCCGGAAGTTGGTTCACCGAGAAGGCTCGCGCTGCCGAAACGCCGAGCCGTGACATCACTCGCGCATCATAGACCCCGACGGGCGTGTCCGCCGCAATGGTCACGATGAACTTGCCCTCGGCACCCGCGACCGGCTTGGCGGTCATCTTGGGTGTCGAGAACAGCAGTTCGCTGATCTCCTCTGTATTCTCGCCAGTGATCTTGACTTCCACCGTTGTTCCCGCCTGTCCGCCCATGGGCATGATCGTGAGCAGACGTGGCAACGGAAGCGTGACTTGCTGGGCAAGGGTCGAAGCAGCCATCCAAGTGAAAACGGCAAGGGTGAGGGCAGATTTGGCGAGCATAGATCAATGATTGTAGAGGAATTCCTTGGTATTCAGCAGCGCCCAGACCAGGTCTTCATAGCCATTGCGTTTGGCGCGTTGGGAATCGAGCGGTTTGCCGGCAGCATCCGTGCGGGGTTTGCTGACATGATTTTCACTGATGCGCACTTCGTCCGCCGTCGGTTCGCGGGAGAAGGCGGCGAGATAGAGTTCGCGGATACGCTTAGGCTCGGGCATCTCGGCCTTGCTCAGGGCTTCAGCACGTCCGCCGCTGGCGCTGAGTTTGGCCTTCACGTCGGCGGCATTCATGAGATGCAAGCTTTGCGCCAAGCTGGCGGACTGAACGCGTTCGCACTCACAAACACTGGCGCCTTCAGGACGTCCAAACACTTTCAGGAAGGGCGAGGCGCGGTTGTAGCTGTTGTCCGGCAATGATATGGCACGCGTGCCCGCTGGAAGATCGGCAAAGTCGGTCTTCGAACCTGTGACCATGTCGATGCTGTCGAGCATGACCTCAGCGGTCATGCGCCTTGGATAATAGTGGGAGTAGGCTTGGCGATCGACGGCATTGTAGGGGTTCGGTGTGGAGCTGAGCTGGTAGGCATGGCTCTGCGTCAGTGTGCGCACGAGGGCCTTCAAATCGTAGCCGCTTTCGGTGAAGCTTTTGGCCAGTGCTTCAAAGAGATCGGGATTGGTGGGTGGATTTGTATCGCGCAGGTCATCCTCGGGCTCGACCAAGCCACGCTTGAAGAAATGCTTCCAGTAGCGGTTCACGAGCGACTTAGCAAAGAAGGGATTGTTCTTCTGGCTCATCCAATCGACCAGTGCAAGGCGCGGATCATCATCCGGGGCGATGTCGAGTTCTGGCTCGCCAAGGCCTGCGGGTTTAAGCATGACGTGGGTTTTGCGGTGCTCCGTCTGCGCGATGCCACGCTTGTGGAAAATGAGGTCTTCACCGGCAATGGCCGTCGGTTTGCGGCCAATCTGACTGAAGAAGGCGGCAAGGCGATAATACTCCGCCTGAGTCCAGCGCTCAAAGGGGTGATGATGGCACTGCGCGCACTGCATGCGCACTCCGAGGAACAGCTGAGCCACATCTTCGAGCTGCGTGGTTGGCTCCTTTACGCGTTTGTACCATGCGACCGGAGGATTGGAAACGATCGTGCCAGTGGAGGCGAGAATCTGGCGCACAATCTGGTCGTACTTGGTGTTCGCCAGCAGGCTGTCGCGCATCCACGCATGAAAGGCAAAATTCGAGGTGATGTCTGCCGCATCCGCGCGGGTGTTTTTGAGCAACGACGTCCATTTGTTGGCGAAGAAGTCCGCGTAGTCGGGGCTGCTGAGCAGCGCTTCGATGGCTCGGTCGCGCTTGTCTGGTTCACGACTCGCTAGAAATGCTTTGGTTTCTTCTGCCGAGGGCAGGCGGCCTCCGATGTCGAGCGAGATGCGGCGCAGAAAAGTCGAGTCATCACAAAGCGGTGAAGGCGGAACGCCGATCTGCTTTAAATTGGCAAACACATGCTGATCGATGAAGTTCTTCACCGGCGGCAAGGAGTCAACGGGCGCCCCCAGAGGAATTGAGACGCTGCACACTGAAACACGGCCACCGAATCGGACCATGATCGCCACGTTACCGGGAAGATCCAAGGTCTTCACGAGCCCTTGCTCACCAGCCGTCGCCATGGCGCGGTCATTGGCCTCAAAGAGGGCGAGCTTGGTGACATCCCGACTGCTGCCATCCGAGAACTTCGCGGTGACTTTGAGCTGTTGCTCCGTTTTGATCTTCATGGTCACGCGAGCGGGTTCCACAAGAATGCTGCTCAGCTTGGCTTCATTCTTCGACGCATAGTTCATGCCTTCGGCGATCCAGCGCACCAGCGTCTTGTAGGCTTCGGAGCCTGGCTCCAGATGCCTTCCACCCGTGTGTGGAACGATGGCCGCGCCCTTGGTGATGAGTAGGCTTTCCTCCGGTGCCGCTGGAAAGACACGCCGACCCTTTCCCTGCTTCACGATGGCTTCGTAATCTTCTTCGGGTTCAAAGCCTAGCACACTCAAACGGAAGCCGCGCTGCCCCGTGATTGCCTTGGCATGGCAAGCCCCGGCATTGCAGCCCGCCTTGGTGAGAATGGGCTGAATGTCGTTTACAAAGCTCAAAGGATACGGCGCTTCCGCTGCAAAGCTGGTTCCAGCGAGCAACGCAAACATCCATGCTTTCAGAGTGGCTTCCTTGATGATCACCCCAAACCTACGGTCTGGGACCACTCTTTATCGCAGGGTGTGAGTTTAGTACTAGCTTCAATCACAACGAGACAGCTTGTGCTTGCTGCTGAACACGGATGCGTGAGTCGTTTCGTTTGGTGAATCAGTTGTCACATAGATTTTGATTGCTACGGGCAGCTATTTGGCTAAATAGCCAACTAATATTTGGCAAAAAAGCCAAATAGATTTTGTGCCTAACTAACCTCCTATGAAAACGAGTCTCCGTCATTTTGCTGTCTTCGCTCTGCTACTTTATACCACGTTATTGTCCGCCAAGGACACGGAACTTCTTCCAAGTCTCAAGCCGTTGATCGAACAGGTCACAAAGGAGTTCGACCAGATTCCAGTGGAGCGGCAATTGGCCTTGAAGAAGGTAGCGCTGTTCATTCGTTCCAAGATTCAGGCGAAGGAGACGCCGCAGCTTACCTTCATCTGCACGCATAACAGCCGCCGCAGCCACATGAGCCAGATTTGGGCGCAGACAGCCGCCAGCTACTATGACGTGGCGGGTGTGAAGACCTTCTCCGGGGGTGTCGAATCCACGGCATGCAACGAGCGCACCGTGGCCGCATTGACTCGAGCTGGGTTCACCATCACGAACTCAACACCGGGAGACAAGAACCCCATCTTTTTGGTGAAATACAGCGAACAGGCCGAACCCACCCGCGCATTCTCGAAAATCTATTCGGCGGAGGGCAACCCGAAAGATAACTTCGTTGCTTTGATGACTTGCGATCATGCGGACAAGAACTGCCCGGTGGTGGCAGGCAGCGTGCTGCGTGTGGCGATCCCGTTTGTGGACCCCAAAGTAGCTGACAACACACCGGCTGAGGCGGCAACCTATGACGAGCGCTGCCACCAGATCGCACGAGAGATGTTTTTCCTGATGAAGCAGGTCAATCCCTAATACACGCGCATGACCAAACGGCTCATTCTCACGCTGGCATTTGTCAGCCCATTGCAAGCGCGTGCGGCGGATCCTCTTTCGTCCATGAATGCTTGGGTGGAAGGCCAACTCTCGGCGCACTCGGGTTCGGCGATGGCTTTTTTATTTCTATTTCTTGGCGGCTGGTTGGCGAGCTTGCTACCATGCGTCTATCCGCTTTATCCAATCACTGCTAGCATCGTCAAAGGCCGGGCAAAACCCGGTGGTGCTCGCTGGCCGCATCCGCTCACCTACTTTTTTGGTATGGCAGCGATGTATGCCATCTTCGGCCTCATCGCTGGCGTGAGCGGTGGGGCGTTCAACGTGATTCTGCGGCTGCCTGCGGTGAATGTCGCCATCGCGGCGATCTTTTTACTGCTTGCACTTGCGACCTGTGGATTGCTGCACTTTCACTTCTTTGGGGGTGGCCAGATCGGTGATAAGACGCCGGGTCTGCTGGGAACATTTGTCATGGGGCTCGGTGCTGGATTACTCTCTTCATCTTGCGTCGGGCCGTTTGTGATCAGCATTCTCATTGGTATCGCAAGCGGTGATGCCGCCGGAGGTTTCGCGTTTGGAGCGGCGCTCATCGCTGCCGCGAAGATGCTCGCCTTTGGCGTAGGCCTAGGAACGACCTTTCTGGTCGTCGGGTTGTTTGGGGCGCGGTTGCCGAAGTCTGGCACATGGATGAAGTATGTGCAGTGGGCGCTGGGTGCGCTTATCGCCTGGTTCTCCTATGTGTATTTGGAGAAAGGCTTGTCGGGCTGTGGCTTCGAGCCTTCCGCCATCGGTCTGGTATTTGCCGGTGCGTTGCTGCTGCTATTTGCCGTCTTTCGTTTGCAGCCTGATTCATTTGAGCCAAGCCAGCGCATGGAGCGTGCTCTGCTGGCGCTGCTGGCCGTTATTTCCATCCTGGCACTGGCACGAGGTATCCTGCAGTTCGCAGCAACAGCACAAACTTTCGTCGCAGCATCGCCGGGCGGCCCTGAAGTCGAGCAAAGCGGAAACTTGAAGTGGTTCCTCAATCGCGATGACGCATTGGCTGAGGCCAAAAAGAGTGGCAAGCCCGTGTTCGTGGATTTCTACGGGAGCTGGTGCGCGAACTGCAAAGCGTTTGAACAACTCACTCATTCCAACGACGCGCTGGGTAAGGCTTTGGGTGGCGCGGTGCTGCTGAAGATCCGCGACACGACACCGGATTTCAAGGTGTGGCAAAGCGATAGCCGCTTTCCCGAACTCAAGGTGGGGCTGCCTTTTTTCGTCATCATGGATGCCGCCGGGAATCTGCTCTACAAGACAAGCGACTACACACGCATCGACGAGATGATGCTCTTTCTCGAAGATTAATCGTCACACTTCTTCACATCACACTGTCATGGAAAATCTAATCATCATCGGCACTGGCTGCGCGGGATTCACCGCCGCCATTTACGCCGCGCGTGCCAATCTGAAGCCTCTGATCCTCTCCGGCAACATGCCGGGCGGTCAGCTCACCACGACCACTGAAGTCGAAAACTTCCCAGGCTTCCCGAATGGCATCATGGGGCCGGAGCTGATGATGAACATGCAGGCTCAGGCGGAACGTTTCGGCACCCGCATTGAGTATGCGCAGGTCGGCAGTGTGACGAAGACCGCGGACGGACATTTCGACATCACCACCGAAGACGGTACGATTCGTCAGGCGAAGGCTGTCATCATTGCTACCGGCGCGTCACCGCGTCATTTGGGATTGCCGAATGAGAAGCATCTCATCGGTCGTGGCCTCACGAGCTGCGCCACCTGCGATGGTGCGTTCTATCGCAACGTCCCGGTGGCTGTGATCGGTGGTGGAGATTCGGCCTGTGAGGAGGCGAGCTTTCTCACCAAGTTTGCTTCCACTGTCTATCTCATTCATCGCCGCGAGAGACTGCGCGCCTCGAAGATCATGGCCGAGCGAGCGCTCGCTAATCCGAAGATTCAGCCGGTCTGGAACAGTACTGTCGCGGAATACCTCACTGACGACAAAGGCGAAGTCCGCGCGGTGACACTAGAGAACCTCGTCAGTGGTGAGAAGAGCGAACTCGAATTGAAGTGCGTCTTCGTCGCCATCGGCCATGTGCCAAATGCGCAATTCCTGGGCGATCTCGTCGATAAAGATGAGAACGGTTACATCGTGCAAATGAAGGGCACACGCACCAAGACCGAAGGACTCTTCGCAGCGGGCGACGTCGCCGATCACGTCTATCGCCAAGCCATTACCGCAGCAGGCCAGGGCTGTGCCGCAGCGCTAGAGGCAGAGCGCTATCTAGCCTCGATCGGTGTGCATTAATTCCCCTCTTATGAAAACACCACTCACCTTTGCCATGGGCATTCTGCTCGCAGGAACCGCCTTCGCCACGCCGACGGGCCTCAACAACATCCCCACCGCCGACACCGTGCCGCATCGAACCGTTGCCGTGCAGTATTTCAGCAGTTTCGGCGGTGCGAACCAGTTTGGCACCGGCGAGCCGGGCAAATCCGGTCACTGGATGGGCTTCAAGACCGGTTGGGACTTTGAGCCGGTGTATGTGGAATGGGGCATGGACAGCCCGCTTGGCACCGGCGTGAGCGGCCCGCTGTTTTTGCAGACAAAGGCCCGCCTCTCGCCATGGGAGCATGGCATGTTCGCCGTCGGCATCGCAGGCATCGCGTTGACCGACATCGACCGTGCGGGCGATGTCTTCAGTTATGCGATGTTGGCGCATGACTTTGGCTTCGCACGCTTCCACGCCGGCTACGGCTACCAGACCAATGGCAGCAGCTTCCTCGCCGGGATCGACCGCACCTGGACGCTCTTCGGCCGCAACTTCAATCTCAATGCCGACCTCGCGCAGACTCGCGATCAGCGCGGCCTCATCACCGCCGTGGGTGCCAAGTATGACCTTACCAAGCACATCGTCTTGGAAACCTGGGCCAACTTTCCTGACCGTGATGCCGTGAGCCTCATCGCCAAGATAAACTTCGTCTTCACTTTCTAACCGTCACCGGATTAGCGAATCCGTTGCCATTCATTTTTCTTAGCTTCAATCACAACGAGACAGCTTGTGCTTGCCTCAGATTTTGCATGCAGAACTACATGCTTGGTCTTCGGTTGGAGCGGAGCTCATTAGGCCATAACGCGTCTTTTATCTTCGGGAATCCGTCGGTTGGAACGATCTGAAGGAAGCCTGCTAGCACGGCCCATTCTAAAATCAGCTCCAATTTCTTTCAGTTGATTTATTATAAGTTAAAATATTAAGTTTTATTATGGTATAAGGGTTACCTCAAAAAGGTCGGAAAATATCTTTGTTATTATTTAGATATCGATTTAGTTTAATCGTTTTTTATGAAAATAACCAAACTGTGCCACTCCCTTGCTTTTTCGATCTGCTTCCTTGCTGCATCGCTTCAAGCTCAAACCAATCATCGTAGCGAGTCTTTCCCGGAACAAAACCTGCCTCGTCTCGGACGCTCTCAGCAGATTCCGGTTCTGCTCGGGGACAGGCTGGAAGAAGTGGCTTCTTGGTATGATCAGAGCGCTGACGAGCTGAAAAAGATGTGCCAGAAGGACAAATCGTTGTGCTCTGACCGACAAGGTCGTCTGCATTTCATTTGCGCGGGACTCTTGCCCTTGCAGGCTGCTGCGGCCAATGCGACGACAGCGTCCGGTGGCACCACGGCGGCGGCGATCACGGCCACGGATGCCTTTGCTCTGCACAGCCGACCTGGGGCCTCCAAGGTGATTTATCTGGACTTCGACGGTCACACGACCAGCGGTACCTCGTGGAACACCAGCTACACTGCCGGAGCAAGCATCGTCACGCCTCCCTACACGAATGACGCCACGGTGAGCACCGCCTTTTCGCAGACGGAGCTCGACAACATTTACTCGATCTGGCAGCGCGTGGCTGAGGATTACGCGGCCTTCAATGTCGATGTGACCACCCAGGACCCTGGCCTGGAGGCTTTGCGCAAGACAACAACCGCGGACGTCCAATTCGGAGTGCGCGTGTGCATCGGCGGCAGCAGCTTTGATTGGTTCGCAGCCGGCGCGGGCGGTTTGGCTTACTTGAACTCCTTTTCCTGGAACTCGGATACACCTTGCTTCGTGTTCACCGCTCAGCTTGGCAATGGCAATGCCAAATACACCGCAGAGGCTGCCAGCCATGAGGCCGGACACACGTTTAACCTGAGCCACGATGGACAAGTGGCGAACGGTACGGTGGCCGCGGTGGTATACTACGAAGGGCATGCTAACTGGGCACCCATCATGGGCATGGGCTACTACAAGGACGTCACCCAGTGGAGTAAAGGCAACTACCCCTTTGCCAACAATCTTCAGGATGATACGGCCATCATTGCAGGCGTGGTGGGCTACGGAGCGGATACTCATGGTGACAGCATCGTCAATGCCACGGCACTTTCCGGCACGGCACTGAACTCAATCGGTATTATTGAGCGCCGCACGGATGCGGACATGTTCTCCTTCACGACTGGCGCAGGCCCTGTCAGCTTTACGGCCACACCTGCGGCACCTTCCCCCAATCTGGACATTCAGCTCGCCCTCTATGACGGCCTCGGCAATCTGGTCGTCTCGGCCAATCCTGCGACTCTCGATGCATCCTTGAGCACCACGCTTGCACAAGGCACTTATTATTTGGCCGTTGATGGTGTCGGCACTGGTGATCCTCTCACTGCTTACGATGACTACAGCAGCCTTGGCCAATTCAGCCTCGCGGGCAGCGTGCTGCCGGTGAATGGAGTGGTGCCGATCGCGGTCGCCGATGCCTCTGCGCCAACTTCCGGTACGGCGCCTTTCGCCGTGAGCTTCTCCAGTGCAAGTAGTAACGACCCAGACGGCACCATCGTCGCTTATGACTGGGATTTCGGTGATGGCACTTCTTCTACGCTGGCCAATCCGGTGAAGTCCTACAGCACACCCGGCACCTACACGGCATCGCTGGTGGTGGTGGATGATAGCGGACTCTCCTCGCTTGCCGATTCGGTCACGATCATCGTGCAGAGCAACAACGTCATTTATGTGGCTGCCATCACGATGACCCTCAGTAGCAACAATCAGGGGTACTCCGCCATCGCTACCGTTACGGTGCGCAATCAAAATGGTGCTCTAGTGCCTAATGCGGCTGTTGCTGGGCGCTGGAGCGGCTTGACTACGGCCACGGTATCCAGAACCACGAATCGCAATGGCACGGCTGCCTTCAGCTCCACGCGCACGAGAAACCGTGGCACCTTCACGTTCACCGTCACCGGTCTCTCCCTGACGGGATACAATTACGCGACTGCCCGCAATGTGACCACCAGTGCCAGCATTGCGACGCCTTAACCGGGCTGAGCGCTGAAGAGGGCAAGGGTCACGCTGCAGATTGTCTTAAGCTCGGCTTATCGACCCTGCCCTGAATGAACTGCTGGGCAGGGCGACGCCGCCCAGCTTGGCATCGTGGTGGACTGCGGTTTTCTATCAGGGGCCATTTTCAGGCAGATCTTTATTGATGCTGAGGTGTTGAGGTTCCTCAGCCGCATTTGCAGCTGGGAAACCTGAGAGATTCATGCAAGCAGGCGCTTGGCAGTTCATTCGATTGATGCTCTCTTCGAGGCCGCATGCCTGATCAAGCCACCGACGAGACCACCCTTTTCCGCCAATCTTGGACCCTCTATGACTCCATCTCGGAGATGAACTACATGTTTCATCGTGAGATCTACGCGCAGATCACGACGTTGTTGAGTCAGCGGCGCGCGATTGGTCCGTATTCGCTCCTTGATCTGGGTTGTGGGAACAGCCGTTTTATTGCCCCCTGTCTCAAAGCGGCCAAGCCTAGCCGCTATGCGGGTGTGGATCTCTCGGAAGCCGCTTTGGCGGAGGCGCGTGAGTATTTGGGCGGTCTCGAGAATGTGGCGCTGCATCATCAGGACATGCTGCAAGCCCTGCAGACCACAGAAGCATCCTTTGATGTCATTTTCAGTGGCTATGCTGTGCATCACTTGGATGCAAAAGGGAAACAAGATCTATTTCATGCCTGCGCGGCAAAGCTCGCCCCAGGTGGCCAGTTCATTTTGGTGGATGTGGTGCGTGAGGAGGGCCAGACGCGTGAGCATTATCTCGAAGGTTACCTGAATTTCATGCGCACCCAGTGGACCGCGGTGCGGCCAGATCATCTTGAAGAAGCTTGCGACCATGTGGCTGCCTACGATTTCCCTGAAACGTTCTCCGATCTCAAGAGCATGGCGTCAGCCGCGTCGTTGACCAACGTCCGTTTACTGGATCGGTTTGCTCAGCATCACATCCTTGTCTTCAGCGTCTGAGACAGGTCTGACGCTATGAACGGTCAGCTATGGCTTCTGAGTCACCACCGTCAGCCATGGATGGGTGTCGGTCATGATCAATAAATCACCACGCGGCTCCGTAAACGGAATCGCATAACTGGCCGTCACCGTGGCCACGGTATCAGGCGCGCTGGTGGTCAGCTCCACCGCAAAAGGAGCCTGACTCTTCGCCGTCTCCGCCGTTGCTTTGAGCGTTAATTTCACCTCACCTCCCTTGGCTGGCACATCCACGCTTTCTACGGTCACTCCCAAAGGCAGTTGGGTTGCCTGAGCTTTGATCTTCCCAGCAAACGTTCCGTTAGTTTTGACTGTGATCTTGACTTCAACGGTCTTTCCAGCTTCCAGCCGATAGGCATGCGACTCCAGTGAGGCGGTGAGTGAAGGCACGAAGGGTTTTACTGACAGCTCATAAAGATGATCCGAGCTGCCATGATGAAATCGGTCAGCTACGATCAGTTTGAACTCGCCATCCTTGGGTGCTTTCCAGCGCAGTGAGGGATCCAGAGCTTCCTTTTCACCGTCATCCGCCTGCTGCAGGGATTTGCCGGTCTCATCCTCGATTCGCAGGATGGCATCCAGCGGACTGCCCAGGCGTTGCGCGCGCAGACTGATGTGCAGATCGTCGCCTTTTTTGGCGCTAAAGCTGTAGGTATCCTCTTCAGCTGCCTTGCCGATGCAGCCATGGAGCAACACTGGCAAAGAAAGTTTCCCAGGTTCGGTCAAGACGGTCATCGGTTGTGGCTCATCCGTGACCGTGAGTCGATACACATGATTGGCGCTGCCTTTAAACGCCACATCCGCCGCAGGTGGGTGCGCAAAGGCGAATAGCTGCACATACAAAGAGCCGTCAGCGGTGGGGGTGTATTCCATGCGCGGATCGAGATTAGTCGTGTCGTGTCCGGCGGCGATTTCAATGCCACGATCATTGAGCAAGCGCATGGCTGGGTCCATCGGTGATCCCAAGGCGTAGCCGTGCAGTTCAAACCGGATACGTTTGCCCTTCTGCGCTGAAATGGCGAAGGTGTCGACATCGCCGACTTTTTCGAGCACGCCATTGACAGTGACGTTCATCCTTGAGCTGCCAATCTTCGCCTCGGCAAGGTTGTCGTTCGGCTCCTTTTCGAGTCCTTCTTCAAACTTGCCCAGTTCAATGATGCGCGGTGGTGACGCGCCGTCATCATTGTAGAGACGCACCAAACGAGGGCCGGACACAGCTTCCTTGGCGATGTTCAGGAAAAACTTCTTCGGCTTGTCACCAGCAAGGACAACCAGATGAGGATCACTGCTCCAAATACGGGGAGCCTCTTTCTCCAAGCCTTTGCCGCTGGCCTGTGTTTCGACTCGGCTACCGATCTGTCCACCGGCGGGGAAGAGGTTTTCAAAGGCAGGCGGAGCAGGGGATGCGGAAGGTCTGAAGACAAAAACGAAAACGAAGAACGCCAGAAATATTCTGCGATGCGTCGTTTGTTTTGACTCGTTCCACATGATCTAGCGCATCACGCAAACAGCTCACGGATAGGTTTGCCGCCGTTGATCAATTGCACCGGACGTCCGCTGCTGGTGTGGAGCACCTGATGCGGATCAATGCCGAGCTTTTGGTAAAGCGTCACCGCAAAATCCTCCGGAGAGTAGATGTTGTCGCTGGCATAGTAGCCCTTGGGATCGGTGGCACCGACGATACCGCCACGTGGCACACCCGCACCTGCGAAGAGGATGTTCATCGCGCCTGGCCAGTGGTCGCGACCCGAGTCCTTATTGATCTTGGGGGTGCGTCCAAATTCGCCCAGCGCAATGACGAGCGTGCTTTCCAGCAGGCCTCGGCGGTCGAGATCGGTGATCAGTCCAGCCATGCCTTGGTCAAACTTGTTCATGAACTCGCCTTTACAGGTCTTGAATAAATCACGGTGATGATCCCAGCCGCCGTAGTTCACGGTGACAAAAGGCACGCCGACTTCGACGAGACGACGCGCCAGCAGCATGCGCTGGCCCACATCGTTACGACCGTAGAGATCACGCGTCTTGTCGTCTTCGAGCGAGATATCAAAGGCTTCTTGCGCAGGCTTGGAGGCGATCAAATCCACCGCCTGACCATAGAAGGTGTCAAAGCTCACGGCCGGATCCTCTGCCACAGCATCGTTCAGCCGTTTCATGCGGTCCAACGAGTGGCGCAGCTCACGGCGCGCCATTCCGCGTGCATCGCTGATTTCAGAAGGCAGAACCACATCGCGCACCTTGAAGCCCTTGGCGTTTGGATCACCGCCTGCGACGAACGGCGCATGCTCCGCACCGAGGAAATTGGGGCCGCCACTGCGGGTGATGCTGGGCAGCGTCATGTAGGCCGGCAGGCCATTCTTCAAGCCGCGCTTGTAGCTGACCACACTGCCAAAAGAGGGGTGAAAGGTCACAAAGGCACCGCAGCCTACCGGCACCGGTGTGGGTGAGCCCGTCATCATGTAATGATTGCCGCCACCATGATTCGGGTCCTTGTGAGTCACGCTGCGCACCACGGTGAACTTGTCTGCAGCCTTGGCCAGATGAGGCACGCATTCAGAGAAACGCACACCAGGAACGCTGGTCGGAATCGTTCCGAATGAGCCGCGAATCTCGCTTGGAGCCTCTGGCTTGGGATCAAACATCTCGTAATGCGATGGACCGCCATCGAGCCACACCAGGATGCAATTGACAGGCCTTGAAAGCGAAGGTTGCGGAGCCTGTGCTGCCATGGCTCGTGCACGCAGCAGATCCGTGAAGCCTAGACCACCCCCAGCGGCGGTGAGACCGAGCTTCAGAAAATCACGCCGCATGTGGCCGGCGCAGTTGTGAGTGATTCGTGACATTCGTTCAGGTGGAGCGAGAGATTGAGATTACGCGGGTTTTTGGAGGTTCTTGCGAAAGCGAAGAAAACATCTCTCTCAGTGATTAAACACAAACTCCGCTGAGTTCAGTAAGCTCCATAGCACATCCTCGACGGCTGCCTGACGGTTCGTGACTTCTACATCCAGTGCCTTGCCGGCAATGGCCGATTCTTCGGCAGTCGGCAAGCGTGAGTAACAGGCGAGGTAGAGTTCCTCCATAATCTGCTGCGGCTTGAGGTCGCTCTTGGCCAGTCGCATCACGCGGCCTTTTGTGTTGGTAAGCATTTCCTGCAGCTTGGTGGAGTTCATCAGGTGCAGCGCCTGCACCACGCTGGGCTTGGCATCGCGTTCGCAGGGGCATTCTGAGCTGGCGTTGGGTCGGCCAAAGGCGTCCATGAATTGGCTCTCAAGCTTGTGGTTCCACGTCTGTTTCGCCAGCGCATCCAATGGCATTCCAGAGAAGACTTCGCGGGTCTCGGTGACTGCGCAGACAGCATCGAGAAGCGATTCCGCAGGCAGACGGCGGCGGTAGCTGCGACTGTAATTCTTCAAGTCGGCAACGTTCGTCTCGTTTGGCAGGCTGCTGAGGCGATAGGTTTGCGAAAGCAGGATGTTCCGCATGAGATGTTTCAAATCATAGCCGTGCTTCACAAAATCCTGCGCCAGCCAGTCGAGCAGTGGCGCATTGCTGGGCGGGTTCGAGGCGCGGAAGTCATCCACAGGATCGACGATACCACGGCCCATGAAGCTGGACCAAATGCGGTTCACAATGGCAGGCGCAAAGTAGGGATTGTGTGGGTTGGTCATCCAGTCCGCCAGCACGGCGCGCGGATCCTGGGTGTCTGCAAGAGCGATTTCTTTGTCTGCGGGCGGACGCGGTTTCAGGATGGCCTTGGTGACGGGATGTTCAATGCCCGCTGCACCCGAAGCGGACCAGATCTGCTCGGGTTCACCGCTGATCGGCGCGGAAATGCCTTGGCCCTTGTGCTTCATTTGCGTGAAGAATGCGGCCATCTGGTAGTAGTCGGTGAGGTCCCATTTCTCGGTCGGATGATGATGGCACTTCGCGCATTCAAGACGCACGCCAAGGAAGATCTGTCCGATAAAAGTGGCGGCATCTACGGGTATGCGTTTGTCGCGCCAGATTGCCACTGGGCCGTGCTGATGTGTGTTGCCTTCGGCGGTCAGGAGTTCGCGCACAAAGCGGTCCCAAGGCTTGTTCTCGCGAAAGCTTTGACGAATCCATTGATCCAGCAAATACACCGGCTTCACTCCGACGCGTGAGGGATTGGGGCGAATCAGGTCACCCCACTTGATGGCCCAGTGGTCGGCCCACTCTGGGCGCTGCAGCAGAGCATCGACCCATTGCTCATATTTTTTAGGATCCTTGTTTGTGGCAAAGGCCCGGGCTTCAGCCACGGTGGGTAGCATGCCGATCGCATCCAGCGTGCTGCGACGCAGGAACTCAGCCTCTGTGCAGGTGTCACTCGGTAGATGGCCGAGCTTGAGTAGGCGTGCATAGACGAGTTTGTCGATCTCATTTCGAACGGTCAGCTTGGCGTAGTTTTCCGGTGGCAGCAGTTTCTCCGCAGGCACGGCCACGCGTGAGATGGCTACTTGTCCCATGTAACGTGCCACGATGACGGTCTCACCACTTTCGCTGGTCGTCTTCATCCGCCCGGTTTCATCCACTGAGGCGATGGATTTTTCAGAGGAAATGTAGTCGGTCAGCCCCGTGACATCACGGGTTGTCCCATTGCTGTAGTGTGCCGTGACCTTAAACGACCCCGATTCATGTTTGCGGTAAGTCTTCTCGGTCGGCACCACTTCAATGCTCGTCAGTGCGGGCTGGTCAGGGGTTTCATAGGGCATGCCCTGGCGAATCCACTCGGCGATCGTCTTCGCCGATTCGGAGTCCGGCTCAAAACGCTGCCCACCTTCGTGCTGAACGCGAACCACAGACTTTTGCAGCAGCAGGCTGTCTTCAGGTAAAGATGGGAACACCCGGCGACCACGTGAGTCCTTGACCAACTCCATGTAGTCGCCTTTGGGATCGTAGGCAAAGATCGAAAGTTTGAAGCCCGCTTGTCCGGACGCTTTCGCATGGCAGCTACCTAGATTGCAGCCAGCCTTACTGAGCACAGGCAGGATGTCCTGCGTGAAGGACAATGCCTTGGGATTTAGCCTGGCTGCTGCAGCCGCAGGTCCGGTCAGTTTCGTGAGCTTCTGTTTTTCATCGAATTGGAAGACGTCGCCGACATCGGTGGCGGCGAAGATGCTTTTACCATCGGCTGTCATCACGGCGGCGTTCGGCAAAGATTCGAGAGTGGCGACCTTTTTGTCTGTGCCTGAGGTGAAGGCAAGTCGCACGCCGTCATGCGTTTTTAAATCGGTGACGACATGCACATTGCCGTTGTCATTGAAGTAAGTGAGGCTGGTGGAATCTGGTGACCAGAGTAGCGCGTTCACCGGCGAAGATTTGTCTCCTAGAAGCATCAACATCTCCTTGCTGGCTATGTCCCAGACTTTCAGATCTTTGTCGGCGCTGCCTGTGGCCAGCCATTTGCCATCCGCGCTGAAACCCAGCGTCACAAGGTGTCCCACATGACCTTCGATCTTAGCGGTTTCCTTTAGCGAGGTGGCATCCCAAACCTTGGCCAGATTGTCAGCACCTCCAGTGGCGATCTGTTTGCCATCGCGACTCATGGTGAGGCTCAAGACATTGTCCGCATGCGCCTCAACGGTCTGTGCAGGTTTTGGCTCGCCAAGTTTCCAACGATGCAGCACGCCTTTCTGGCTTATGGCTCCATCCGCAAGAATCAGGGTGGCATTGTCCATGAGAAATACCGCGCCTGTGATGCGGCCCTCCAGCGTCGCGGTCAAGGTATGCGCTAGCGGCCAGGTTGGTGCTTCAGTCTCTGCTTTGGTCGATACCTTGGTTTCAGGGGTCTTCCAAACTAAGACTGCTCTGTAACCACCTGCGGCGAGCAGGGTGCCTTGCGTATTCCAGGCGAGCGACTGCACCACGTCTTTGTGTCCCTTGAGTGTCGCCACTACTGGCGCATCCTTTGCCGTCACATCACGAATCAACACTTGGTTGCCGTGTCCGACGGCCAGATGTTTGCCATCAGCACTTAATGCCATTGCCGTTGCGGGTGTGTGGTTAGCAGGCAGTATCGTTAGTTTATCCGCAGGCGTCAGTTCTCCAAACTTCTTTAGCGCGGCATTATCCCAGGGTGCTCCCGCATTCACCCAGGCTTTTAATAGGTTGATCTGCTTTTCCGGCATCTGCTTCTTTGGCGGCATGTGTGCATCCCCGGGATCATTGAGAACTTTGATCAGCGCGCTTTGATCAGCCTCTCCTGGCTGGAATGAAGCTCCGTTTTCACCACCCTTCAGGGCTAGTTCACGCGTCTCCAGTGACAGTCCACCTTTCTGTTTCTCCGCATTGTGGCAGCTCAGGCACTGCGTCTTCAGCAGACCCATTGCCTGGGAAGGATGCACCGTCGCCACCTCCGCAGTGAGCGCGGAGGTGAAAAGAATAAAGACAAGAGCATGGCAACTTTGGATCATAGTTCGGCTCAAACTACGCCCTCACCTGCAAAGCTCTTGCCATTGATCCTAAGTGTAATCCGCTAGGACCGCATCTTTCTCCGCTTTTTACAGTCACCCAAGCCGGGGCACTTCGTTTGAAAAACAATGGGTGGGTTGGATTTCAGACCTTGTTGGGTAAGGTTTGAGATGCCGTTCATGGGTTGCAGATTCGGTTTATCTCGGAGCTTCACAAACTCTTAACAATCTGGCTGATTACAAGATTGACTTCTCGGGTTTAGAGTAAGAAACGAGTAGTCATCAACTTTTGTTCAAAGGCTCCGAGTGGAGCGTTTTATTCTCATTTTATGGTAACCCCAAAAATTCGTCCTTTTGCACCTCGAGTTTGCCTTCTGAATTGTGCCAATGGTGAGCGGTCGATTGTGGCGGCAACCCCTTTTATTTTTGGGGCGAGTGCAGCCGTTGATTTTCGTTTAGCTTCCCCGAATTGTCCGCCAGTGCTTGGAACGATCCAACAGCGTAGAGATGAATTTGAAGTCACGATTCATAGCGATGGCACTGCTCTCGTCGATGGTGCCCCAGGGTCGCAGTTTACGCTCATCCTGGGCGAGGAGCACACGCTGAGCGCTGGTGGTGAGGTTTTAGCTTTCAAATGCTGCGCTGATCCTCAGGAGTGGTTGGCCTTTGGTCATGAGATGTTCTGGCACTTTTTCGATGCGGAGGCGCGTCAGTGGTATGGCCCCTTCAGTCCTGAGGAATTGCGCGATTATCTGACGAAGCAGACACCTGAACAAGCGGCGGAAAACTTAGTGATGCCAGCGGGACTTCGTGACGTGGGTTTCTTTGTGAAAGACATCCTTTCCATTTTACCAGAGCGTGTCGTTGTCACTGAGCGTGATGATCATGCGCAGGCAGTGCATGCTGAGCCGGTTAACACGGAGTACGGTGAATTTACCTGTCCTGTGTGCTGGTTTAAATTTGATCGTGGAGATGCCATGAATATCTCTGTTCATGCGGCTTTGCGCGGTGATCCGTTGCTTGGAGAAGATGCCATGCAACGCTTTCACGCTACCCGTTTCACGGATCGTGGGCAGGCCATTGATGCCATGGGTATTGCCGCGCCTGATCTCGCTTGTCCCCATTGTCGTCGCAAGTTGCCTCCCGGCTTCATGGAGACCCCGCACCATATCTTTTCGGTCGTCGGGGCGCCATCATCTGGAAAGTCCTATTATCTAAGTGTCCTCACGCGGACGTTGCAGACGAGTCTGTATCAGAATTTTGGGGTCACTTTTCGTGATGCTGATCCTTCTGAAAATGTCATTCTCACCCAAATGCGCACGCAGCTGTTTTCAGCCTCCACGCCTGAAGACGCTTTCTTAGCCAAAACAGAGCTCGAAGGCATGCTCTACGAGACACTTCCGCGCCTTGGTCGGAAGGTGCGTCTGCCCAAGCCGTTTGTCTTTAAACTCTCGCGCAGGCATGATCACGAGACAGATTTTTCCATTGTCTTCTATGATAACGCGGGTGAGCATTTTGAGCCGACACGCAACAGTGCCGATTCCCCAGGTGCGCAGCACATTGCCGTAGCTTCTGGTATTTTCTTCCTCTTTGATCCACTGCATAACACGGAGTTTCGTCAGCGCTTAAAAGGTGTTCGCGATCCGCAAATTCAAAGTCGCCGATTAGATCAGCAGGATGTGATTCTGGCAGAAACAGAAGTTCGTATCAAAAGCGTGCTCGGTTTGGATTCGCGGGACTGCATCGATACACCTTTTGCGGTGATGGTGGGCAAGAGCGATACGTGGGAGTCTCTGTTAGGTCCTGAGCCGTTGCTTCCAAGTATCGAAAAAGGAGCCATTTTAACCTCTAACATTCGGATCAATTCTGATCGTATCCGAACGCTCCTTCTGGAGCTTTGTCCAGCCATCGTCTCCAATGCTGAAGCTATATCATCCAATGTTTGTTACTTTGCGATTAGTCCGTTAGGTTGTTCTCCGGTTCAGTTCACTGACCTCGAAGGGCATACCCGTATTGGACCAGATCCACAGCTGATGAACCCTAGGCATGTGGAATGTCCGACACTTTGGGTTCTCTCGCAGATTGCACCAGAAGTAGTGCCGAAGGTGGTGGTCGATCGTTCAGAAAATATGATGTAAGTTATCGTGATTTACCATGGCTTGGCAACTTATCTACACCTCAGCACCTCGCCTGCTTGAAGCCGGTCGAACGGGCTTTGGCACGGTGGCTAGGCATCGGGCTGTGGGTGAACTCGTTGCTGGTGCCGTTGAGCGTTTGTCACAGTTTGCACGGCTGGCAGGATTGGGCGCACGCAGAGTCGTTCGCAGTCATCGCATCATCACTGCTGGGGCTTCACAGGTTCATGTTTTTAGCTGCATTAGAGATGCGGGATCAGACTACACAGGTCGCACAAATCATCTGGCGCATCATCTGATTGCGGAAGCCCGTGAAGTCAGAATGGCGGCAGAGGCAGGTATCACTCCAGCAGATATCCTGATGCAAATGCACTGGCGCACGTCATGGAGTGAGTCGCCACGTTTTTTTGAGCCTCTCGAAGAAGTCTCGCTCATGAGTCTTCGGGCTCGTATGCTAGGATCTGCTTGGGAACATCTGATTGGAAGTGCTAACTTCAATGCTCTGCCTTTACAGACACCACGCTGTTTCATCATTCTACCTGGTGAAACGGATGCGCTACCATTGATTCAAGAATCACTGAAATCCATGGGTGCAGAGTCTGCGCAGGTCAGCTTCACCACTCAATTAGAGCCGACGGATGACGTGGCCGGGCTTCGTTGGGTGGCCATGAATGACAGTTCACCACTCCGACAACAGGCGGACGGCATCGCACGTGCAGTGCTTAATCTGACGCAAGCGCAATCGTTGCCAAAGCTTGTTACTGCATCGAAAGAGCCAGCTATTCGCAGTTCAAGAGAATCGCTGCTGCCGATAAATGCGCAGTCTTATCCAGCTATCAAAATGAGTCTGCCATCAATGACTGCCCCGAGCAGTTTCATGGAGGCTTTGCATCCTTTGCCAAAAGCACGTTCAGGAAGCTTTGCCGCCATCATGCTTACGGCAGTCTTATTGATAGGGGCTGGCATCACGGCGTATTTTTGGTTGGATCAACAAACGAAACCGCAGAGCCCCAGAACGGCAGTCGATCTGGCTAAGCGGGTTGATGAACTCTGGCAAAAACATCGTTTGGCGCTGCCTATGACTTCCATTTGGTTAAAAGGTCAGGCTAATGCAGGACTGATCGAATCCCATGATAAGGCGCTTCGTCTGCTCATGCAGAGTTTGCGAGAGCCGCTTCAGTTGATCGATATTCCACGTCCTGAATCGACTCAGGATGAATTCATGGATATGCTGCAAAGCTATAGTCAATGGCAGAGGTTCGTCAGTGACTCTGCGCGTGATGCCGTTTGGTCAGGAGAGGCAGTGACGGAGATCAGGATCCAAGCTCGTGTGCGATTGGATCAAGAGGATCGCTTGTGGAAAAAATTCAGCACAAGCTTTGAGCGAGTACCGCTTCATCCTGATGTGCTGAGGCAAGAAATTAGCGCTCAAGTATTGAAGCGAATGAATCAAACTACCGCGCCAAATGGCGTGGTTGAAGACTGGTGTGACATCATCACCATGACCCTGATTCCTAGGCCTCCTTGGCCGGATTTATGGGTGCGAATCTCTCGGTTTCCAGCTTTCCCTGCGGCCTTAGCGATTTCGGAGCAAGCCATCTTGAGGGAAGCGGCAGAAGATAGCGAAGTCCCCCCATGGTTACAGCAGTTTGCTCAAAAACGACTACAACAGTGCGCCGAGATGAGTCGGACTGATGCGGAAGTGCGCACTGCCACGCAAGCGGCGCAGAAGACTTCTCAAGCCGAGCTGCAAATCACGGCGGCAGATGGCCCCACTTCAATGCATCCGCGCTACATCATTTTCAAATCGGTAGAAGAAGGCTTGAGTCATGCTTTAGAAAAGTTGCCCGATCTGCCAGTGCAAGATGACATGCAAATCATCGCTGGTGCTGCTGGATTTAGTGAAAGTAATCTCGTGCGCTGGCGCGCCCTTGGTGGCCCAGGCGTGTATCGCAAAAGCTTCATCGATTCTATGACTCTGGAGATCCGCGATCAGCGTCTGATTAAAGTTCCGACGGAGCAAGATTCCTGGCGCATCCTCGGGCGTTCATCGACCGGCAGTTCTGTTCTTTTTGAGGTCTTATTTTTGGCGCGGAAGGCCTTGCCAACCGAGGTTTGGCACACACACCCAGCTTTCAGTTTTCAGAGCCAGCATAATGGTCAGCGCACCCTGTTGGATGGGTCAGCAGCGCGTTGGCTGTCACAGATTTCATTCATCGGAGCTCCGTCAAAATTGCGTTTGCAGAGTATCGAAGATCCGGCGCGGCTCTATTGCCTGCGTCTTGAGGCTGATCAGGCTGTGGTGGAAAATGAAACGAAGCAGCAGCGTTCAGCTGTCGCGGTTTCAAGGGTGACCGCCATCAGTGCTGAGATTGAAAATTTAAAACAGGGCATTCGCATTGATCAGCAGCGCCAAGTCGAGATCGCTGAAGGGAATTTGGCTAAACGGGAAAAAGAAGAAAGTCAGACCCGATCCCAAGAAGCAATCTCAAACAAAGAACGACGCATCATGGAAATGGAAGAAGAGGTGCGTGGTCTCACAGCCCTAACGGCAGAGCCTGCGCCGCTTGTTGGCATTCCTTCGGGTAGATATTCCCTGATGGCCATCCTTTCTGATCCGGATGGTCATGAAAATGCATCCCGGTTGTGTGAGTTGACCATCACCTCTCAATAATCCAAGAACGAATTGTGAAAGCTGTTGCCCAGACCCTTGAAATCATCCGTTCCTCATTGCAGACAGGTCTGCTTTCTGGTGCTGTCGAATCTGCTGCTGCTCATTATGCACGGCTTTGCTTAGAAGCGGAGATCCGTCTTGAAAAGATCTCTGCCATGCTTGTTAAAGGCAGTGATTACCAAGCCCTACAAACAGCTGAAGAAGATCCCCCGTTGCTTGACCTCGTCGCAGCTTTAAGTTTTGGCGGGGAAAAAGCTTGGATGGATTTTTGTCAAGCGCATCAGCTTCCTATTGCCCAACGGCTGGATGCTAAAACGGTGCTGGCGCTTGATCGACTTTATGCTCAGGGGGTGACGGCAAATCATCCACTGTATAAGGACTTCCGAGCGGCGGTGCTTTCGCGCGAGGATGAAAAAGCGTTGCGCATTGTGCGAACTATTTTAAAGCTCAACCCTAATGATGAAAATGCTCGTTCAGAGCTTCTGCGTCTGGAAAATAAACATCTCCAAGATCTGCTGGAAAAGCTCCGAAATGTCCTGAAGACCGATGATGAAGAGCGTATTGCTAAGCTGGCTGAATCCTTGCAACGCATCTCATCCGAAGAGAAGCTACTTCTTATGCCAGACTATGTGCAGGCCGATTACATCCGCCGAGCCTTACGTCGTCGGCAGGCGGAAGGAAAGATTCCGACACTGCTTGATGAGGCTGCTTCTTTACGTGGGCAGGCAGATTGGCGCGGAGTCGCTCTGGCTTTGGAAATCGTGTGTGAACTCATTCAATCACATGAGGTCGAGTTATCATCAGGCACTCTGACTCAGCAATTAGAGTCTCTTACTCAGTATGTGCGGGAAGAGCGTCTGGCCAGCGAACGAAAACGTGGTTTTGAAAATGCACTCGCCACCTTCACTGCCTTTGCTCATGAAGCCGAAACAAGACTGCTTGTCGGAGCTGGACCTTCGTTTGCTGAATTGTTTCGCCTGGATGAAGACTTTGTCCGTCGCTGGCGTGACGTAGAGAGCTTTGAGATGCCAGTCGCAGATGCAACGCTTCAGCGTCTAAGGCAAGTTGGGCAGTCGATTCGGGCACGTCTCGATCAGCAACAGAGTCGGCGTCGAACTCGGTCTTTGCTTTCGGTTGCTGCCATCATCGTCTTATTGTTAGTCGTCGCCGCTGCAGCCAATCATGGCTGGCGCGCACGCGCTTTTGCCGATGAGTTGGTGAGTTACAAAGCGCGTCAACTTTGTGAGCCAGCGGAGAAGCTGATTGCCAGCCTGCGTGCGGAAGACGCTCAGATGTTACGCTGGCCATTCTTGAAAACAAAGGTCGAGGAGATTGATGCTTGGACACAGCAGTCACGCGAGCTTTCCTTAGAGGCAGATCAAATACTGCACGCCTTGGAATCTGAAGCGGCAAAGGCTTTCGCAGGCTCAAATCCAGCGGGGATTTTGAAACGCCTGGCTGATGCACGCTCTCAAATTGGTCAACTTCCCATTGATCTGGCACAGTCTGCGAACAATCGACTGGCCGCCCTGAAATCAAAATCTGAACTCATGCTAAGCAGCGTGAATGAAGAGCGTAGCGGCAGTGGACGGAAAGCGCTGGATGAGATCACGGCTTTGCTGGACAAGGATCTAAGTTATGAGAGGTCTGCGACCGAGGTCGCGGTCACCGTTCAAAAAATTGAGACACTGCTGCTCAGCCTCGAAGGATGGATGAAGCCCGAGGCAGATTCCCTGCAATTACCTGCCGATCTCGAGGCCCGCGTCAAAGCTGCTAGATTGCGGGTGACGGGTTTCAAGACTGAGCTGGATCGTTTCTCTAAAGTGCGTGAGGCCAGCGCGGGAGCTTTGACGCTGGCCACTTACCAGAAGTCCTTGATCGCCTGGCAGGACATTCGTTTTGCTGAGGCCGCACCGGCTTCCGTCATCTTGGGGCAAATTCCAAACGAAGAACAATTCTTGGCAAAGCTTTTGATGGGGGGCGATCTCTCACAATGGAAAGCCGCAGTTGAGGATGTCGGTGGTGCTCAGATGATGCCTGTAGCGCCTATGGACAATGATTTGAAAATTCTCTTGGCCTTGAGGGATGATACCTATCTCAATGGCGTCTGGGAAAACATCGTGGTCGATCATGCGCATGGTCAATCCACCCGCAGTGTTTGGTCCAAAGGACCGCTGGAGCAAAGTCGGATTGGGGATACTCTGAGCCGTTGGAGTGGTCTGGCCTTTGATGCCCATGCAGATGATACCGGTGCAGCCTTTGTAAAAAGTGAGTTCAAGCGTGTCGCCGTGGGCAGTAGCGATCAGGGGCAAAGTGTGAGATCGAGCAAATCCAGCGCGGCGACGCAGTTTATGGATTCATTGCAGCTCAATCGCATGACAGATATTACGGGCGAACGTTGGCAGCGCAGTCTTCTGGAGATGTTTGACAAGATCGTTCAAAACAAAGAGGCACCGGCTTTGGTGAAAGCTCATGTCATGGTTGAGTTGGAGCGTATCACGCGGTCACAGCCGTTTGCCTGGGGCCTACACCTCGCACCGACGCTGCGTGAGGATTTGGCAGAATTGCAGAAGATCATTGGCGGTTATCCGCTTCGCAGTGAAGATTGGCTGCTCCCGAAAGTCCGCAGCACGCTTGGAGTTTCGTTGGCTCAATTTTTCGATGCTCGTCAAACTCGTCACTATCAAAAAGAAGCCCAAGCTAGGCGCAAGTTGCTGCGGGAGATCCAGCTCGCAGGTTTAAAATTCGGCGGTTATGTCGAAAGTGATCTTTCTTTGCATCTCAACAACGCAGCTCGTGTCCGCCCTGAGTTGTGGGCTTTGGGAAGGACTGGACCAGTGTTATTATCAGCCGAGGCTGAGACAGCTCCTGCAAGTGTTTTTAGGCTAAGTCCCATCTTCTTTATTCCAGCTGATCGCGCCGCACTGATGCAACGCTATCGATTAGCACTAAGCGGCGGTTCTTCAGAAGTAGCAGCCCCTGTTTCGACTGAGACACCCTTTTTAGAAGCACGCTAATCATGTCAGCCGATATCCAGTTCCAATTGCAATGGCGTGGCAAAAGCCATGGCCCGTGGACGTATGCGGAGATACAAGAACGATTGGTTGAAGGAGAGATCCACTCCCTGTATCAAGTGTGCATTGACGGTGTCTGGATGCCATTGCGGGACTTTATTGAAAAAACCGAAGCAACTGCACTGCAACAGCAAGCCGCCGATAGAGCGGTTCGCATTCGACAGCAAGAGGCCGAAAAAGTGATGAAGGTTCGTGCTCGTGTAAGAGGGCCTATCGAAGGTCCGATCAAGAAGCCCAATCCTTTCGCCAATCCTCCTCCTGTTTTTGTGAAGGGAGCTTCGCCATTGCCTCTGTCATCTGGCGAGTTCAGCCACTCGGAGATCGCCCCGACCTGCTGGCTGGGAGTGGCTGCCTTTGTTGTGAGTTGTTGCAGTTTTGTGCCTTATTTAAATCTGGTGAGTTGGCTGCCGAGTCTGGTGCTGGGACATTTGGCCTTGGCTCAGATCAAGAGGGAGCCTAGCATGGAGGGTCGTGGGCTGGCCCTTGGTGCTGTCATCATTGCCTATTTCATGTTAGTCTTTGCCGCTTGGAGCTTCTTATTGATGCCGAACCTCTTTTACCGCATCTTTCCTATTGCAGGCTAACTTTCTTCACTCTCATGTCATCTGATCCATCCATCTCAAGTGAGTCCTTACTCGGCAAAAATCCTTTTCAAGGTTCCATGTGGATGCTCGACTGGACACGCTCTGATCCAGAGCGCCGACTTGGCTTTAAACCGGGACGCTTCACCTCACCCAACAAGCTGCTTTCATTGCTGGCTGGCTTGGCCATGACTGTGGCGTTTTATGCCATTCTACAAATCGGATTGGCTGGCTGGCCGGCTGCACACTGGTTCATCGATATGTTCACGAAGCGTGGGCCTTGTCCGTATCCGACGATGCTCTTTTTCTTTTGGGCCTTGGCGATGATGTTTTTTAAGTGGCGTAAGTTTCAGGTTCAGAAGCGTGCTCTAACCTTGCCGGTGATGCCGCAGCAACCGGACTTTGAACTGACACCTTCCACGGCACGCGCTGTTCGTGAGCGCATGAGCGCTATTGTGGATAATCCGCATCATTTCATTTTGCTGAACCGCATCGACCTAGCTTTGGCCAATTTGCATAACATTGGCCAAACAGCCGATGTGGCGGCCATCATCAAGATTCAGGCGGAGAATGATGAGGCGCAGATCGCTTCCAGTTATGCCCTGGCTCAGGGCTTTCTTTGGGCGATCCCGGTGCTGGGCTTTATCGGGACGGTTCAGGGGCTCAGTCAGGCGATTGGTGCTTTTGCCGGCACGCTGGCCGCTGGTGGTGATATGACGGCGCTGCGTGGTTCCCTGCAAAACGTCACGGGTGGTCTGGCCACAGCGTTTGAAACCACTCTCATAGCGCTGGTTTGCGCGCTGATCCTGCAACTGCTGGTAAGCTGGTTGCAGACGATGGAATCCGAGTTTCTGGATGAATGCAACGAGATCTGCCACAAGAATGTGGCAGGTAAACTAAGGCTCAATGCCAACTAACTCATGAGAGCGCGCTTCGGCAGGCAGAGCGGAGCTGGCGTCAGCTTCTTCGCTTTCCAGGACATCATCACTGGCACATCAGGTTTTCTGATCGTGCTGACTTTGTTCCTGGCTCTGAACCTGGACGAAGCCCTCGTCGAAGGCAGCCACACCAAGCCTTTTGCAAAGAGGGAAGAGGAGTTGCGCTCTATGCAGTCGCGTATTGTCTCGGTGAAAAATCTGGTGGCAGATCTCCAGAATCGACCTGCTGAAGATGAGACCACTCTGCGTCGTATGATTGGACAGTGGACAACGACTATAGCGGAGTTGGAATCACCTTTGACACCTGGGCTGGATAAGGCCTTTGATGCTACAGCGATGGATCGTGAATTGCGTGAAACGAAGCAAAAGTTGCTCACGAAGATCGAGAAGATGAATGCCAGCATCCATCAAGCCGATCTGCTTTCTTCAGGCTCGAATAAGGATGCGCCTGATCTGGAAAAGAAGATCAAGGATGCTCAAAGCTCACTGCAGCGTGTGCAATCACGTCGGAACGTCATCAGTCTGGTTCCTGAACTGAGTGACAACAAAAAAGAACCGATTCTGGTGCTGGTTCAGGGATCGCTGATTCGCTTTCAAAGAGCGAATGGCCAACCGGCTTCTGCGGGGTCGATCCCTGATTTTGTCAACTATCTGCGCGCTGCGACTGCGGCGACGCATTATGTTGTCTTTTACTTCAAGCCTTCGGGCTCCAACCACTTTGAATCGTTGACTCGCATTGCCCGGCAAGAGGGTTTTGAGATCGGTTACGATGTCATTCCTGAGGAATTGGATGTGGAGTTTCATCACAATGTGCCAGCCGCCAAGCCATGAAACGCAAGCTACATTCCAATCAGCAGGATAGCCTGGATCTGCTTCTAGATACCCTGTGCAATGTTTTTGGTGGCATCATCATGATAGCTTGTCTGCTTGCAATGTTGAGCCGACCGCGAGTATCTAAGGAAGCTACTAATGCGGACAATCCTATCGATCATGAGTCGGGTATTCTGATGGAAAAACGAATCGAGATGGCGCAGGCCGAACTGGATGGGTTGGAGAAGCTGCGCGCACAGTTACAAAGCGAGGATGATCCATCACTACGACCTCTTATCACTCAGCTTGCTGCTTTGAAAAAGACTGCTGAAAAACGGCGCCAAGAAAAAGCTAAGCAAGACGAGATCGCTACAATCAAAGCGAAAGAGAAGGTGCGTGATTCAGGCAATGAGATTGCTCGACTCAGGGCGCAAGAGCAAGAGATGGAAAAGAAGCTCGGCATCGCGAATCGTAATGCGGAAGCCGCTGCCCAGATGCGGCAAGCGTTAGAAAAGAAGCTGGCGGATCTTCAATTGGAGTTGGAGGACGTCAGCCAACTTAAGATCGAGAAACTGCGATTCCCGCGTGAACGAAACATCAATAAGACGGCCTCACCGATCATCATTCAGTTCGGTCAGGTTTTCCCCCTTAATGACAGTGCTGGAAATCCAAATCCAAGGGTCACTCAGGTGCGTTCGGTAAATGGCACCTTCACCGCCTTTGCTAAAAAAGGTGAAGGCCTAAGCCCAAAGAATGATGCGGCATCACTGCGGGATATTTTAAAGCAGCTAGGACGCGGCAACCGTTACCTGACACTTTACGTTTATCCTGACTCCTACGCCACCTTGCGTGAGCTCAAGAAGCTGATTTATGAGGTCGGTGTGGACTACGGAATGAACCTCAGAGAAGAGAACAGCGTTCTCCTCTTTGATCCGAAGGGAACTAAACCTGCACCACTCTAATCTTACCACAGGTCCACGGCCACGTGTGGCTCAGGACGCAGAATCTCGGTGCCGATCAAGGTCTGTGCGAAGCGTGCCATGAACCATTGCTGAGAAGTTTCTTCACCATGCACCATGAGGAGTTTCTTTGGACGCACTTTCTCCACGTATTGGGCAATGCCCTCACGAGTTGCATGAGCACTGAGGTCAAAGCTTTCGATACGTGCGTGCAGTTCGACAGTGGGTTGATCTGGGGAGAGTTTTAGCTTCTGCCCCTGCTTCGCTGTGCGCAGTCGGTAACCGGGGGATTCAGGATCGGTGTAACCGACAAAAGCCACTGCATTGCGTGGGTTTTCGATAAAACGTGTGGCGAATCGATTGGAGGTCGTGCCTTCGGTCATCATGCCGCTGGAGAGGGCATAGATGGCGCGGGGCTGATATTCAAACTGGCGGGGTCCGCGACGGCGGCCTTTTGGCTGCACGAGCATGTTGATGTCTTCCAGCAGGCGGAAACCTTGGTAGTTGCGGCGGCTGCGATCGCTGTAGTGATCATAAAGAACGGTTACTTTAGTGCCGAGACCACCGATGTGCAGAGGCATCTCAGGGATCAGACCTTCCTGACGCAGTTCATGCAGCATGAGCATGACTTCCTGGGTTTTACCCAGTGCAAAGACGGGGATGAGCACGGAGCCATTGGCATCATAGGTATCGCGAATGACGGCTGCTAGGCGCTCCTTTTCAGCACGGCGAGTGAAGCCTGGGGCGCGGTCGTAGGTGCCGCGTGTGGTTTCCATGACTAGAACGTCGATTCCTTCTGTCGGGAAGTCTGCGGCCATGCAAATGGTCTGGGATTCAAAGTTCACGTCACCGCTGTAAAACAGGGTATTTCCGTTCTCTTTGATCATCACACCAGTGGAGCCTAAGATGTGGCCTGCATCGTGGAAGCTGGCCGTCATCTCCGTGCCAGGAATGGCAAACGGCTTCACTAAATCACGGTAACTATACTGAGTTCGGTTTTCATCTAGCTCTTTATGCGTAAAAAAAGGATACTCGTTGATGCCTAACTCCTCACGCTGAGAGGTCATGACATTCACCGAGTTGTGCAGCATTCCACTGGCGATTTCACCCGTCGGCTCGGTCATGATGACGGGCGTATTAGGCTGCTTTCGCATCAGCACTGGCAGCGAGCCAATGTGGTCATGGTGAGCGTGAGAGATGATGATGGCGTTTGCTTTCTCCTGTGGCAAAGGACCAAAATCAGGCAATGCGTCAAACCCCACCTCCTTCGGATGCATCCCAGAATCTAGAACGACACGGTGATCACCCGACTCTAAAAGGTAGCTGTTGGCGCCGATCTCGCGGCGGCGGGTAAGATTCAAAAATCGCATGGTAGGTAGGTCAGAACGTAAGGGAAAGGTGACACTAAGCCGCGTTTGAGTCGTGGCAAGCACTCAGAAACATTGACATAGAGATGCCTGCATGGAGTTTAATCAGCGTGTCACCTTCTCATTGTCGTTTTTCCTCATGCTTGGTCCTCCTGCTTTTGCTAGGGCCGCTGACTGCAGGGCAGGCAGAGATCACGACACGCACCGATGCCGTAGGAAAGCTGCTGACGGAATGGGACAAAGCAGGCACGGCAGCTGGACTCTCAGCCATTTTTTATGAAAACCGAGACCATCAGCACTCACCTCTGAACCTCGCTCTTTATCCGGAGTTACGGCTTTTTCCGCTGAATGCACACTCAGGATCTGATATCGGTCCGTCCAGCATGCTTAGACCGCTGCCCATGATTGGAAATTGTTCCATGGCGGCCCCCGCCAACAAAGGAGGCAGTCTGCCAAGACTCTATCAAATGACTCCTGATGGTACCAATCTGCTGATGATGCAGTATTTGGCCAATAACCTCATGATTTATCCTGAGCATCAAGATCACGATATTGGGGCTAATGGTGTGAATGGTTATGGCGATCTTTTTCCCATTAACAATGGCTGCGCGCTCATCTCTCAGGGATCATCCGGTAGCGATCAGCCCTTTCTTCAGGCCTTCTTCGCCACGCTTGCTGCTTTTCCGCCAGAGACTCAGAAGATTTTGATCCGTCAGCGCATTCTGATGCCGACACTTCAGGCCATCTTTCGCCGGTCCAACCAGATGGTGGTCAAAGATCTAGATTACTTTTCTGGAGTAGCTCATCCTGTCGTGTTTGACTCTACCAAGCTCGATGAACTGAAAATGATCCACCGAGCTCATGACATGACTCCGGACAAGATCCCGCCACTGGTGCAAATTAGTGCAGTTGAAGAAACCGCCCTCACGGCCGGTAGAGATTACTTTGAGCCCTCAGGCGCCCTCACGCATAAGCTCGCTGATACCCCAGTCTCCATTGCACGCATCATGCGTGGTAGTGTGGATGAGTACGGCATGCTCGTTTATTTGGGGAAAATCTCCGACCTTCAAAAAAGGCCACTCAAACTGCTCTTTCAGGTGCTTCAGGGAGATCCTAAGTTGGTTCAGATTGAGCATTCCGGTGGTGGTCCATACGCACGCATTCGAGTCCGCTGGCATCCACCCATGATTACTGCTTCTGGAATCCGCAGTCACCGAGTTGATATCGGCATTTTTGCCTCCAATGGCGCTAATGTCAGTGCGCCGGCCATCATCAGCTTTTACATGCTGCCCAATGAACGCCGTTTTTATGATGCCGACGGTCACCTCACAGAGATCGCTTATCAAGCTTACAATCCCGACCTCGGACTTCCTGTCAGTCCAAAGGATCAGCGCTGGCTCCGGGCTATGTTGGACGTTGCCATCGCCGGAGATGGCTTGCGTAGTCGTATGATGGAAAAATTGCTTGCATTGGATGAGCGAAAAGCCATCCAAGCAGCCTGGATGCCTCTGAATGATCGGCAGCAGATCATTCGTGGACTCGAAGCCAAACCTGATCAAAAGGACCATGTAGCCAAACTTAAGGCTGATCTGGAAAACGATCTTGCCAGTGCCCTTGATCTCAAGTTACCGGGTAATCGTGGTCTCACCGTCAGAAGTGCTATTTATCGATCGCTAGATACACTAAGCACTTTCACCGATTTCTATACCACTTTTCAAAAAGAACTGCTGAGGCTCGCTGGCTCCTCACCAAAGAAAACGGCGGCGGACGACGTCCGCAAAGAAGTTCAGCGCCTCATTGATCTGGGCATTCTTATTGAGCAAGCAGGAGGTTTTGTGAGCACGGTCACCGCAACTGAAAGATTGAGTGCTGCCGAGCGCTACCAGCTTCAAGGATTGAATCTTACTCTGCTCAGTCAAGTCCTCTTTCCTGAGGCCCTCGAGCGCTCCACTGAGCCCGCCTGGGTTGATCCCCGTCTCACCGCCATTAAACCTTGGAGGGATATCTTTCGTCTTGATGCTAGCACCGGAACTCGGCTCGGCTGGATTCGCTATCAGGCCGGTCGTACGTTCAACTTTACTGCCGACGGCCATTTCTTGCCCGAAGCACCCAAGAAAGCCCATGCTGTGATGTATCAAACAAATCCTCTTGGGATTCTAGAATGGAAATGAGATGAGTGTGATCATGGGCTCATCGAAGCCCTGCAATTTTTTCGACTTCAACCAATTGAGATGGATTGATGCTGGAGCCGACTTGAGATTTGAGTCAAGAGCGTCATGATGTAAGTCACGATGCTCACTCCACTAGATCTGAAATTACTCCGCGATCTTGGTCGTATGAAGGGGCAGGTTGTGGCGGTGGGATTGGTGATGGCTTGTGGTCTGGCAATGATGATCATGACGCGGAGTTTGATCCTGACTCTCGAAAGCACAAGGGATGCCTATTATCAGACCTATAGGATGGCGGATATTTTCGGGTCGCTAAAAAGAGCGCCGTGGTCGCTGAAAGAGCGCATGGCGGAGATACCTGGTGTGGCGGCGGTAGAGACTCGGGTGGTTCTGGATGCGGTACTGGATCTTCCTGGGGTAGAGGCTACTTGCACAGGGCATCTGGTCTCTCTGCCTGAAGATGGGGAGATGCCTGTTATCAATCAGATCTTTCTGCGAACAGGCCGTTTACCACGCCCCGGAGCAAGGAGGGAGGCAATTGTCAGTGAAGCTTTTGCTTTAGCGCATGGGCTGCGTCCTGGGGATGAAGTGACGGCTATCATCAATGGTCGGCGGGATACGCTGGAGATCACAGGCATTGGCCTTTCACCGGAGTTTGTGTTCGAAGCGCGACCCGGAGAGACACTGCCTGACAATAAGCGCTTCGGGGTCTTTTGGATGAACTATCGATCCCTGGCCGTCGCCTATCATATGGACGGCGCTTTTAATGATCTATGCATTGATCTATCTCCAGGAGCTGAGTCGGGACCAGTGATCCAAGAGTTGGATCGGCTCCTGAGTCGCTATGGCGCTGGTGGCGCCTTTACTCGCCGTGATCACGGCAGTGCTGCCCGGCTGGATGATGAACTGAGAGTGCTGAATGCTCTGTCCATGGTGTATCCGGTTGTGTTCCTCAGTGTGGCAGCCTTCATGGTGAATTCGGTTTTGGCACGTTTGGTTAGGCTGCAAAGAGAGCAGATCGCACAATTAAAAGCGTTGGGTTATTCATCCTGGCAGGTGGGGCGTCATTATCTAAGTTTTGCGATGGTGATCGTCTTGGTGGGCTCCACGCTGGGTGGCATCGGTGGGCGCTTTATGGGCGGTGGACTGATCTCCATGTATGAACTTTTTTTCCGCTTCCCCGAGCTAAGCTTCATCATGGACTGGAGTGCGGTTGGTATCGCCCTCGTGGTGAGTGCGGGTGCCTCGTTTCTGGGTGTGCTGAGTGTCGTTTGGATGGCGGTAAAGCTACCTCCAGCTGAAGCGATGCGGCCGGAGCCACCGACGGATTTTAAACCCAGCCTCTTGGAGCGTATAGGATTGACGCGCTGGTTCACGCCGACTTTCCGCATGGCGCTGAGAAACATTGAGCGCAGGCCATGGCAGTCGGTTTTTACCATGTCGGGCTTGGCTTTGGCAACAGGCTTGATGGTCCTGCCAGGTTCGATGCAGGACAGCATCGATCACTTACTGACGTATCAGTGGAATGATGTGCAGAGGCAGGAAGCGATTGCCTTTCTCATTGAGCCAGGCTCTGGCAGAGCACTGCATGATCTGGAGCATCTGCCAGGCGTGACCTATGCTGAGCCGATCCGCTCTGTGCAGGCAAGGATTCGTTTTGGTCATCATGTGCGGAAACTAGCGATCACGGGACTGCCGAAAAATAGCCGTCTTAATCGCCTGTTAGATATTCAAGGCCATAGGATTGATCTGCCAGAGGAGGGGCTCATCATGTCCGACAAACTGGCTGAGGTATTGGGAGCGAAGTTGGGTGAGGAAGTACAAGTGTCCGTGCTTGAAGGTCAGCGACCTCAACTTAATGTAGCGATTCGTGGATTAATGCAGGACTTTACCGGTGTGTCTGCCTACATGGATCTGGATGCGCTGCGGCGCCTGATGCGTGAGGGGCCGTCCATTAACGGGGCCTACCTCAGTATCGATGATGAGCGCTGGCCTGAGTTCATGCAGAAAGTGAAACAGACCCCGCGCATTGCTGTGACCATTGTTAAAAAAGATCAGTTAGAGGCCTTCCGCAGCACTACGGGTGAGAGTATCGGCATCATTCGTCGTCTTTACCTGGTGCTTGCCGTGATTGTGGCCTTTGGAGTTGTTTATAACAGTGCCCGCATCGCTCTCAGTGAGCGCAGTCGTGATTTAGCGACCTTGCGTGTGGTCGGCTTTACGCAGCGGGAGGTGAGCGGTGTCTTGCTAGGTGAGCTGACGTTGCTGGTGCTTGCTGCATTGCCACTCGGTTTATTATTCGGCCGAGTGCTGGCCACTTTTATCATTAGCGCCATAAGTACAGAGACCGTGAGGCTGCCTCTCGTCATTAGTGGTCGAACATTCAGTGTAGCAGTCCTAGTTGTTCTACTTGCAGCTGGAGCCTGCTTCTGGGTTGTCAGTCGGATGCTCAGTAAGCTGGACATGGTCGGTGTTCTGAAGGCTCGGGAATGAAGGCTGACCTTATAGAGTCGCCTTTTTGACCTTGCCGAAATCGGTGCCGAGGAAGCGTTTGGTCATCGCTTCGGCCTGCTCGGATAGGTCAGTGAGAAAGATATCCAGTGTAGGCTTGCTGCGGGCGGTGCGGAGCAGGCGCTGGGCTTCTAATACTCGTTTGGTGTGGGCCGCACAGGTGCTAGCGCTGTCCACGAGACGGACTTTTTTGCCGAGCATTTTTTGGAGAACTGGCATGAGTAGGGGATAGTGGGTGCAGCCGAGCACAAGGGTGTCCATGCCTTTGGCCAGGAGTGGATTGAGGTATTCTTTAAGGACTAGCTTCAGCGCGCTGTGATCGGTCCAGCCTTCCTCAACGAAGGGAACAAGCAGTGGTGTGGCAGTGGCGTGAATTTGCAGGCTGGGCTTTCGCATGGCTAAGGCATACTGGTAGGCGCTGCTGCGTATGGTGCCTGCGGTGCCGATGATACCGACGCGCTCACACTGTGGATCAGCCAGAGTGGCCTCGACTCCAGCCTCTAAAACACCAATGATGGGAACCCGAAAGGTGGCCTGTAGAAGGGGCAGGGCATGGGCTGTGGCGGTATTGCAGGCAACGATGACGGCTTTAACGCCGTGGCCGACGAGGAACTGTGTGTCTTCGACGGAAAAGCGTCGGATTGTATCGGGTGACTTAGAGCCATAGGGCACGCGGGCGGTGTCACCGAGATAAATGATGGACTCATTCGGCAGTAATTCACGCAGTGCACGGACGACGGTAAGACCTCCGACGCCGGAGTCGAATACACCGAGGGCTGCCTGCTGGGATTCTAGGGAACGCATTCGGTGATAGGAAACGCGGGCTGGCGTTTGAGCAAGTGGCCAGTGAGAAGAAAAAGAATCGCCAAAAACTAGCAACGATCTGTAGTGCGCTTTGTTTGAGAGGATTGCCTTCTGTACAAACTATTTCTTGAGTGTGGGGTTGTAGATTGATCATCCGTCGATTCTTTCCTGCATGAAGTTTTTTTCCACCTTTCGGGCAAAGCTCATCCTTTCCATTTTTCCCATCGTTGCAGGAGTGGTGGTGGTGGCTCTGATTCTTGCTGAATGGAAGTTCAGCGCGACCTATAGGAGGTTGTTTGAGGAGCAGTTTGAAAATCAGATCGCGGGTCTGACTCAGGCTAAAAGTAGAAGGCAAGAAGCGCTCTCATTTGTGCTGGAGAAGATGGCTAAGGATCCTGAAATCATCTCTAGCATGAAGGCTGCAGACTATCTCAAGACCGTTTTTATCTTGCGACCTTCGCTGGAGAGTCTGGCGCAGGAGCGTTTGCAAAATGAGTTTGGACAGTCCTCAAAAAAGGCTGGGTTGCGCCCCTTGAATGCGACCTCTGAGTTAAAGAAGGATGAACCTAAAGATTTAGGTCGTTCACTCGTGAATGGAGGAGGTCTAACAACACCATTCATCGCGCTAATTGATGCTAAGGGTAATTTTGTCTTGAATCAGCGTTCACGCAGTGGGCCAGATGATCATCTCGGTCGCAAGTCAGCGAAGATGCCGTGGCTGAGCAATCGTCAGTTTGCGGAAATCCTAACCGAACAGCAGATTGGTTACCTTATCATGGATGCGGGTGAGCGGCGAACCGATCAAGTCCGGGAAGTTTTTATCACGCCGCTTCGTGATCCTGAGACGAAATCTTTTCTTGGAGCTTTTGCCTTTGGTTTACCTTTGCCAGCTCTGGCCGATCGCGCTCTCTTTGAACAGACGAAGCGTAGCGAGTTTGGCGAGATCATGGGCGGTATTTTGGTGGAGGGGAAGCTGGTCTCCACCACCGTGCCCGATGATCAAAAAAGCATTGTTGCCAAAGCCGTGACGCATTCTTTGGAGAAGTCAGATAAGGATAAAAAAGAGATCGTGGTTCCCATCCGAGGTGTGAAGCACCAGTTGATCTATCGGGTGCTTAACCCAGATAGTCCTTTCCCTCAGGCTACCCAGGTGAATTTCTTTTCGCTGGCACCGTTAGAAGCTGAAATTAGGGATCTTCGACGCAGTGGCATCGCGCTTGGACTGGTGGCTTTGGGGATTGCTCTTCTGCTGATCACAATCACTTCGCGCAGCTTGTCTGGCCCTGTGAGTCAGTTGGTCACTGCCACGCATGAGATTGAGCGCGGGAACTACACGGTCCGTGTGCCTGTGTCGCAGGATGAAATGGGACGTGTCTCTCAGTCCTTCAATGAAATGGCCGCTGGCTTGGCACTTCAAGAGAAGTATCGTAGCGTGCTCAATGCGGTGGCTGACCGCAGTGTGGCAGAGCGGTTGCTCGAGAATCGTGAGGCACTAAGCGGTGAATTGCGAGATGTGACCATGCTTTTCTGCGATATCCGAGGATTCACTGCTCTGACCGAGTATATGCAGCCGCATGATGTGATTGAGCTATTGAACGAACACATGACTGCGCTCACCGAGGTGGCTTATGCTCATGGGGGCATTGTCGATAAATTTGTGGGCGATCTGATCATGGTGCTTTTTGGAGCACCCGTGAGCACAGGAAACGATGCGCAGCATGCTGTCGAATGCGCTAAGGCGATGATGGTGCGGCGTCGTGAACTCAATCAGACATCGAAGCATCCACTCCAAATTGGCATCGGACTTGCCTCGGGAAACGTGGTGGCAGGTTGCATGGGTTCCGAGCAGCGCCTGAGCTACACGGTGCTCGGGCATCGCGTTAATTTGGCATCGCGACTTTGTGGAATCGCCCAAGCGGGTGAAGTCATCGCCGATGCGGAAACCGTAGCTAATTTGGCTAATCATATCATGACCGACCCCCTGCCTGCCATGCAGCTGAAGGGCTTTTCTGACTCCATTCAGCCGCATCGAATCTTGATGGCTTAAAGCATCAGGCCGAGCAGTTTTTCACGGATTTGTGAACGCCATTTGGCAAGGTAGGAAAATTTGGCCTGGAGTGCTTGGAGGTCGGGCCAAACACTTGGGTCGGCTTGTATGATACGCTGGTCACAGGCAGGCAGAGCGGATTCAAGCTGTTGCCAGAGAATTTCGATCTCTTCATTCAGGGCTTCCAGGGATTCGCGCAGACGCATTTCTTCACTGGACATTAAGGCTTTGGCCAGGGCGCTGGAGGCAATTTGTTTGCGGGCTAAAAACTGAGCACTCAACAGCAACAAGGGTCCAAGTTTTTCAAAAAGACTCATGAGAGTTGGCTCAAGAGGCACGGCGCGCCAAGCGGTCTGGGAATGCTGCTCCACCAGGTGTTTCAATCGAGTGACTGGTGATTTTAAGGCCTCTTGGGCAGCATTCAGATCACAGCTCAGGATTGCATCTCCACCAGTATGATCAGGATGTGCTAGGCGAGAGGCGCTGAGGTATGCTTGCTGCAGTTGTTCTTCATTCAATGCTGCGCGAGGGGGCAGTGAAAGTAGAGCAAAGAAGTCCGCCATGATTTTTAGGCCGCAAAGCTTTCACCGCAGGAGCAGGTGACGACGGCGTTGGGATTTTTGACTTTGAATCCGCCTTGCTGAAGGTCGTCACTGTAGTCTAGCTCTGAGCCGCTGACAAACAGGGCGCTTTTGGGGTCGATGACGACGCGCACTTCGCTGGAGGTGACCAGGATATCTCGGTTAGCTGGGCCATCCACGAGATCCATTTTGTATTGCAGGCCTGAGCAGCCGCCACCAACGACGGCGACACGCAGCGCGCCGTTTTCAGCGCGCCCTTGCTTGGTCAGCAGGCTGGTAAGCTTGTGGGCTGCATTGGGCAGAATTTTGATCAGCTTTTCATTGCCGATTTTAAAGTTGGGGGTAGTCGTTGTCATGCTGGTTGGCTTGCCTTCCAGGCATCAAAGGTTTCACGAGTCGGGTCAAACTTGGCACCACAGCGGGGGCAGGTGATCTTGGCCACGCCGTCAGCAAAAACGTAATCCATGTCTTCTTCGGATAAACGCATCAGCATGGGAAAGAGGCGATCAACGGTGCAGCCGCAGTCGAAGACGTAGTGCCGTGTCTCCAAAAGTGAAAGCTGTTCGTCGCGATCTAGAGAGAGGATGTTGTCATCCGTGAGGGAATTGAGCCAGTCTTCATCGGCGTCAGGTTCGGCTGAGATTTGAACAAAGTCTTCATCGGCAAGACGAAAGATGCGTGTTAGGCGCTGTTCGCTTTGAGAGTAAAACTGCTCGATCGCAGCCAGCATGTCGTTGCCATGGAATTCGATCATGCTCTGCTGCGGGTGGAGCCCAAAACGGGTCGTTTGGGTGATGAAGAGGCATCTGCCTGTATTTTTCACATCTTCGGTGAAGATACGGCCGACCACTCGTCCGGTCTTGGTGCCGCCAGAGACGAATAAATTCATCAGCGGGTCATTCAAATTAATGGTCCATGCACAAATTTCATCATGGGGGCGAGAGGCTAAGTGAAGAGCCATGCCGGCGACAGCTTCTTTTAGCATCATATCCAAGCGATCCGCATGCTTGATCTCATGCTGCATGAGATGCAGGTAGTAATCCATGTAGAGATCACTGAACTTGCCGCGCACGAGCAGGCAGTTTCTCTGACGCACAAAGTAACAGCGAATTTCAGCAGGGGCTAGATCGGCGGATGACATGGGGTGCAATGCTTGGAACAGGCTTTTCTAGCCTGTGATCATGAAACTAGGGGCAGAGTCGGTCTCTGCCCCCCAATGGGTGAGTTAGAGAGCTTTAATGAACAGATCTTTATAGTAGCAGATGCTCTTTGGGTCATGACCCTGAATGGCGATGGTGCCAGAACTGAGTTTACGACCGGGCATGTTTTTCAAGGCCGTTGCTGGGTCCCAACCTGCAGGCTCAGTGAAGTCCACGGTGGTCTCACCATTCACCTTGAGGGTGATTTGCTTGCCTTCCACACGGATCACGTAGTCGAACCATTCGTCATCTTTGCTTGGTGCGGCTGGAACGCGAATATGAGTGCCGCCTTGAGGTTCTTTTTGGTCAGGTTGAAGAGCCAGAATGTTGATGACGCCATAGAGACTGCCGGTCTTTTTCGGGTCGGTATGGCTGCTATTGACCTGACATTCGTAACCGAGATCAGGCCAGCCTTTTTCCTGGAATTGAGTATGGAAATAAACGCCACCATTGGAGCCTGCCGTAGTCTTCACCTTGGCTCTGAGTTCAAAGCTCTTGAAGTTGGCATCGCCATTTGGGCCAGTGTAGAAGATGTGGGCACGACCACCGCTGACTTTCAAGGTCCCGTTTTCAACAGTGAAGCAGCCTGGGACTTCGTCGTTGGATTTCCAACCCGTGAGGTCTGTTCCATTAAACATCGAAGTAAAGCCTTCAGGCGCTTCGCTGGCTGTTTTGGCGGGGGCAGCGGAGGGTGCCGGTGCGGCAGTGGGAGCTGTGGCAGCAGTCGTAGTTTCGGCAGCAGGTTTGCAGGCAGTCACCGAGATGGCTGCTAGGAGTGTAGCGAGATGGTTGATCTTCATGGGAACTCCGCTTTTACAGTCGCCACAGCCCTTTGTCCAGCGCCACGCCTGCATTCTGGCTGCCGCAAATGAAGTGCTCCCGCCCGGATTTGAACCGAGGACCAAGGAATTATGAGTTCCCTGCTCTAACCGCTGAGCTACAGGAGCGTCTCGTAGCGTGGGATTCATTATGAATGCTGACTGAATCTCGGCAAGATGTGATTTGCATTTGGCGTCAGGTTCTTTCCCGCTAAGAATGATGGCCCATGAAAATTCTGGTTACAGGCAAAGGCGGCCGCGAGCACGCCCTCATCACGGCTCTCAGCGAATCGCCCCAAAAGCACGAACTCTTTGCCTATCCCGGCAGCGATGCCATCGCGGCACTCGCAACGCGTGTGGACGTGCCAGGACTACCGGAACTCATCACCTGGATGAAGCAAAATGGCATCGACCTCTGTGTGGCGGGCGAGGAGGCCTGGTTGGTCAAAGATCGCGGGCTGGCCAATCTCTGCGCCGAGGCGGGCATCCCATGCTGGGGGCCGCTGAAGGAGATCGCGCAGTTGGAAGCCTCCAAAACCTTCGCCAAGAAGTTTTTGCAGCGTCACGGCATCCCCACGGCCGGTTTCACCATCTGCACCAACGCCGCCGAGGCCAAAGCCGCCCTCACCGAGACGCCCATTGTGCTGAAATTCGACGGTTTGGCCGCTGGTAAGGGCGTGGCCGTTTGCACGAGCCATGAGGAAGCGGAGCAATTCATCCACGACGTCATGGAGA
>CAMBPS010000018.1 GCA_945869675.1 Prosthecobacter debontii
GGTCTTTTTGTCGCGGTGCCGTCCGTGGTGGCACATACGTATTTTGTCAGGCGTCTGGACAGCGTAGCCGTGCGATTGGAATCGATCCTGCATGAAACGATTCAGACCTTCTTTGCTCACTTCGAAGTGCAGCGTCCCTCTTCATCGGATCGTAACTGATGCACCTGAATCTCCGCCCCAAAAGACGCCCAGTGCCGGCGATCCCCATCGTGTCACTCATCGACATCATGGTGATCCTGCTCATCTTTTTCATCGCCACGACGACCTTCCGCGAAAAAAAGGTACAAATGAAGATCAATCTGCCTGCTTCAAAATCCATGGGGGAGGCGGAATCCAAGCCTGAGGTGCGTAAGGCAATCACGCTGACGAAAACCAAGGAGCTATTTCTGGACGGCAATCCAGTCGAGATCGAGAAGCTGGCCGCTGCGCTGACTCAAATGAAGGAAGCCAATCCCGGTGTGAAACTGGAGCTTGAAGCGGACACTGACATTGCACTCGGCACGCTCATGAAAGTCTGGGATGGCCTCAGATCTGCCGGTTTTTCTATCAACGACGTTCCCGCGCGCATCCAGCGCACTGAAGGCAAATAGCCCCCACTTCCCTTATGGTCCTCAAAATCGTACTCTACCCCACCCCAGTTCTACGCGCCAAGTGCCGCGAGATTTCTGAAATCACCCCGACCATCCACAAACTTGCAGAGGACATGATCGAAACAATGCACGCCGCCAACGGCGTGGGTCTAGCAGCACCACAGGTGGCTGTCGATCAGCAAATCGCAGTCATTGATGTCTCGCACAATCCGCAATGCCTGACCTATCTACGGATCAATGGTGAGCGAGTGGACATGGTCAAGCACATGCCAATCGTCTTTATGAACCCGGTGCTGGACCTCGGCAAATCAAAGGCGGTGGATGAAGAAGGCTGCCTGAGCTTCCCTCGCCTGCGTGGCGACATCCGCCGCAGTGATGAGATCAAAGTGACCTTCCAGACGCTAGCAGGTGAAACCCAAACCTGGGAATGTGACGGCCTGCTGGCTCGTGCGTTCCAGCATGAGATTGATCACCTGAATGGCATCCTGTTTATCGATCGATTATCGGCCGTGAGTAAAGTGAGTCTGAAGCGTAAGCTGGCCCGCCTGATGCAAGAGTGGGAGGAAGATGGTGATTAAAGCACTGCCGTGAACCTCATCAATCAGCCGCACCCGCTCCTACCTGAGATCGGAAGACTCTATCAGGCAGAGGAGGTGAATGCGTTTGGAAAAGACCGAGGAGCGGCTTTTTATGAGATCTGTCACCAGTATGCGCAGACGCTCTGGATCACTGGTTTCCCAGCAAAATGCATTCTATTACTGAACCGAGCATTATCCTGCACTTTACCTGCCAGTGAACCGATCCTGCAACGCTGGCCTCTCCCCTATCAGGCGCTGGCTTGGCTTCTGATTCATCGACCCGAAAATCAGTTCATCGGCAATCCGCGCCGTCACTGGCAGCATCTGGCCACTCGCATGGTGGAGCCTAACAAAGATCTGCGGACTTGGCGTGCCTGGGCCTGCTGGTATCTGGCTAAGGAGATTTTACCAGAGACTGAGTTTCCGCCAGATTTAAAGCAGATCCGCCTAGAGCAAGTCACTGAGCCGACGCATGCCGAGATTACAGCGCATCTAAGCAGATTGTCTCCATCTGACGAGGTTACACCATGGCAGGCAGCACTGGATTGGAGTCGTGAACAGCTCGGCCATGCAGTAGCTGAGGTGGCCGAGACAAGGATTCGACGCATTGCTGCGGATGAGTTGCCCAAAGTGCAAAATCTAGGCCATAAAATCTGGACGCAATGCTATCCAGGTATCCTCTCTGAAAAGCAGATCGACTACATGCTGACCATCTGGTATCAACCCGCTGCCATGGCACGTGAAATGGAGCAGCGCGGCGTCTGGTATGCCCTCGTCGAGGTCGCCGGTCACGGCGCTGTTGGTTATGTCTCTTTTGAGAAGTATCCTGAGACCAACCTTTGCTTCATCAATAAACTTTATCTGATGGCAGAGATGCATGGGCGGGGGCTTGGTGCGCTGATGCTCGATTGGGTGTCAGATCGCGCCCGAGAGATAGGCTGCAACCATCTCCAATTGCGTGTAAACAAAGCCAATGCACCAGCTATTCGGGCCTATTTACGTGCGGGCTTTATTTTCCTAGATGACGTTTGTTCAGACATTGGCAGTGGCTTCTTCATGGACGACTTCCGAATGGAAAAGAGCCTGTAGATTAGGCTTCCACTGGAAGGTCTGCTCGCTGACCAACGTTATTTGGCGGTCAACTCATGAAACTACTCTGCCTCTCGCTCTTCGCCGCCACCTGTCTGCATGCTGAACTTACCCGTGAACAGCAACAGGTGCCGTTGGAAGTTTTGCCCACAGACACGTCCTTAGCCAAGATTGTACTCATCGCAGGTAGCACCAGCAATAAGCCAGGGCAGCACGAGTACTTCGCTGGCTGTGCTTTGATGATGGATTGGCTGAAAAAGCTGCCTGGTGTCGCCCCGGTTATGGTGGCTGACGGCTGGCCAAAGAATGAAGCCGTGCTTGATGGGGCCAAGGTCGTGCTGCTGTTCCTGGATGGTGGCGCTAAGCTCTCCTTCTTAGAACCCAAGCGCTGGGCACGGATGCAATCGCTAGCCGATGCTGGCACAGGCTTTGTCGTTCTTCATCAGGGCATCGATTGCTCAGCCGATAAGGCAGAGACGTTTAAAAACTGGTTCGGAGCCGCTTTCCAGACTGATATCGGTTGCCGTGGTCATTGGGATGTGAAATGTGACACTATTCCAGGCCATGAAATCAATCGCGGCATGGCACCCTTTGCGCTGCGGAAAGATGGCTGGCTTTACAATCTGCATTTTGCTGAAAGTGGCGTCATACCTGTGCTGACCTGTCCCATGCCTGATAGCAGCCGGAAGACCGCCGATGCCAAAGCCAACTTTGGGCGTGCAGAAACCGTGGCCTGGTCATACGCACGAGCGAATGGCGGCCGCAGTTTTGGCTTCACGGGCTGTGATCTGCATGCCAACTGGGCAGAAGCGAATCAGAGATCACTGATTCTCAATGCCATTCTCTGGACCGCTAAAATGGAAGTGCCCGCTGCCGGAGTAGCTAGTGAAGTCAGCCCCGAGGCGCTCAAGAAAAACTGGGACCGAAAGGTTTTTCTCCCAAAGACAGCCAAGGTTAAATAAGCAGTTCCTTGGCAGGGGTGAAGGTTGCATGCACTGAGCTGCTCATAGTGCCTCAGCTCAAAATCATAAGCACTTAGCAGCTGCACAATAGACTGATGACGTATTTTTGCCGCTTGTTAAAAAGAGAAAATTCACGGAACAGATGATGATCAACCCTCATGTCTGACGCGCCTCCTCTACTAAGCCCCATCGAAGCCCGCATCGTCGGCTGCCTGATAGAGAAAGAAATCACCCTGCCAGACTACTACCCGCTCACGCTGAACTCACTCACGGCCGCCTGCAATCAGACCACAAACCGCGACCCCATCATGACACTGGACGAGTCCACCGTCCTACAGGCCACTGAGTCCCTAAAAACACGGGGCTGGGTTTTCCAAGTGACCGTCGTCGGTGGACGAGTGAATAAATTCCGCCACAACACGCGAACCAAGTTTGTTGGCTTGGAAAAACCAACCATCTGTCTCTTAAGCGTGCTACTCCTGCGCGGAGAACAGACCTTGGGCGAACTTCGTCAGCGCACAGAGCGCCTCTGTTCCTTTCCAGACCTCGAAAGTGTGGAGGCAGAACTGATGAAGCTGGTCACTTACAGCGAGGGCCCCATCGTCGCCTGTCTACCAGCTGGACCCGGACGGCGAGTCGCGCAATGGGCACAGCTGCTCACAGGAGAACCAGGTGGCTTAGCCACAGCCCAAGAAATCATCCATACAGACGCTATGATCGCGGCAGCACCAGCCAATCTCGAAGATCAAGCTTGGAAGCAGCGAATGGAAATGGAGATCGAGATCCTCAAAGCCCAACTCAACCGTTTGAAAGTCAACCTTGGGGTCGAAGACTAAGTCCACCGAGTGTAATCCAGACTGCTTTTTCTGAGAAAAAAGGGTATCCGCGCTTGCTAAGTCGGCCCTTTCCATGCAATTAGAATCATTCTAATTCTAAAACGCAATGACCCCATCCACCACACGCGCTCCCACCAAACCAACCGGTCTGGACTGTCGCCTTGCCGTGTTAGGATCTGATGTGCGCCTCACTCCCCACCGTCGCGAAGTCTTTGACGTGCTTGCCTCATCGACTGATCACCCGACAGCCTATGATATCCTGGATCGGGTAAAGAGCCGCTCTCCGCACATCTCTCTGGCGACGGTTTACAATTGCCTAGAGCACCTTACTACCCACGGCCTAATCAAGCTCGTCCACCTCGAGCGCGGCCAATCCCGCTACTGCGCCAATCTCCACGAGCACGTCCACTTCCACTGCGAGACCTGCGGCAAGGTCATCGACGCCCATCCAGCCAGCGATTTCGACCCCGCCAAGTTTTGGAACCTGCCCAAAGGCACCCGCGTCACCCGCACCGACCTCGCCATCCACGGCACCTGCAACGCCTGCGCTACTCAATCATAATCATTTCCCCTCCCTCATGTCCCTCGAAATTAAATCACTCCACGCTCAGATCCCAGGCCGCGAAATTCTCAAAGGCCTGAACCTCACCATCAACCCCGGTGAAGTCCATGCCATCATGGGACCGAACGGCTCTGGCAAAAGTACGCTGAGCAAAGTCCTCTGTGGCCACGAAGACTACGAAGTCACCAGTGGCGAAGTCCTCCTCGATGGCGAAAACATCCTCGATATGGCCGTTGATGCCCGCAGCCGCGCTGGTCTCTTCCTTGCCTTCCAATATCCACATGAGATCCCCGGCGTCAGCAATGCCAACTTCCTCCGCGCTGCGCTAAAGGCCCGCCTGCCCAAGGGCGAGGACATTGACGCCGTGAAATTCTACAAGCAGCTTTACGCCCGCATGGACCAGCTCGAAATGGACCGCAGCTTCACCAGCCGCAGTGTTAATGAAGGCTTTTCCGGTGGCGAAAAGAAACGCAACGAGATCCTGCAGCTCATGATGCTGGAGCCGAAATACGCCATCCTCGATGAAACCGATTCCGGCCTCGACATCGACGCCCTCAAGATCGTCTCCCGCGGCGTGAACGCCATGCGCAGCGAGAACCGAGGTTTCCTCGTCATCACCCACTACCAGCGCCTGCTGAACTACATCCAGCCTGACATCGTCCACGTCCTCAAAGACGGCCGCATCGTCAAAACCGGCGGCAAAGAGCTGTCGCTCGAACTCGAAGAACGCGGCTACGACTGGGTGGTCGAGGAGCCTTTGGCGGCTGCGGCTTAAATCATCGTTTCCTCATCACCATGCCCACCGTTTCCAGATTCTTCGGCATTAGCATCAAGATGTTCTTTTCGGAACACAATCAGCCGCATTTTCACGCTGTGCATGGTGACGAAATCGGCTGGATCAACATCCGCACCTTGGAGCTTATTAAGGGTGATCTTTCACCCCGCTCCCTGCGGTTGATTAAAGAATGGGCTTCCGAGCACCAGCAGGAGTTGCTGGAGATGTGGGACAGTCACGAGTTTAAACAAATCGCAGGCCTCGACTGATGAACGAAGAATGGAAAGAATACCCAAGCCTTGCGTCCGTCAAAGCGTTGCCGGACCATCAACTCTTGTGCTCCTTTCACAAGGGTGAGCAGCGCTGTTACGATTTCCGTCCGCATCTCGCGCTGCCGATGTTTCAGCTACTGAAGGAGTCGGCTTACTTCCGTGCTGTGCAAACTGACCCTCATGGCCTCGGTGCCGTTTGGAATGATGACATGGACATCGCCGCCTCCGAACTCTGGCTCAAAGGCGTGCCACTCGAAGTCCCTTTCGCTGCTCTCGCAGCCACTAATCACTAAAAATAAACACTTTAAAATCTAACATCATGGTCACTGCCCCAGACAACGACATCTCCGACATCAAGGTCGATAATATCGGCGATTTCACCTTCCCCGAGCGCAACAAGTTCGACTCCGGCTTCGGCATCACGTCGAAGACTGTCGATTACATCAGCGACGTGAAGGATGACCCTGATTGGGTGCGCGAGTTCCGTCACAAGGCGCTCAAAGTCTTCCAGGACAAGCCCATGCCCACGCACTGGGCCACGAAGGATCTGGAGAACATTCACTTCGACGAGTTCCGTTACTACCTCAGCGATGGGCAGAAACCGAAGCGCTCCTGGGACGACGTGCCGGAGGACATCAAGAAGACTTTCGACCGTCTCGGCATCCCCGAGCAGGAACGGAAATTTCTCTCCGGCGTCGAAGCTCAGTATGATTCAGAAGCCGCTTACTCGAATATCAAAGCTGCCGTTGCCGAGCAGGGTGTGATCTTTGTAAACAGTAGCGAGGGTCTCAAAGAACACCCCGAGATCTTTAAAAAATGGTTCGGCAAAGTTATCCCGACTGGCGACAACAAATTCTCCGCGCTCAACAGCGCCGTCTTCAGCGGCGGCTCCTTCATTTATGTCCCGCCCGGCGTGAAGGTGAAGCACCCGCTCCAGGCCTACTTTCGCATCAACAGCGAGCAGTTCGGCCAGTTCGAGCGCACGCTCATCATCTGCGATGAAGGCAGCGAGGTTATGTACATGGAAGGCTGCACAGCCCCAAAGTTTGAGACCGCCACACTGCACAGCGCCGTCGTCGAACTCGTCGCCCTCAAAGGTGCCAAGATCCAATACGTCACCGTGCAAAACTGGAGCAGCAACGTCTTCAACCTCGTCACCAAGCGCGGCATCGCCATGGAAGACGCGGAAGTGCGCTGGATCGACTGCAACATTGGCAGCCGACTCACCATGAAATACCCAGGCGTTATCATGAAGGGCAAACGCGCCCGTGGCGAAGTCATCAGCATCGCTTTGGCGAATAGCGGCCAGCATCAGGACACTGGTGCCAAGATGGTCCACGCCGCCGATGACACCACCAGCAACGTCATCAGTAAATCCATCTCCATCGGCGAAGGACGCAGCACCTATCGCGGCCTAGTTCACATCCCGAAGCACCTCAAGGGCTGCAAAAACAACACCGAGTGCGATGCCCTGCTCATCAACAGCAACAGCCACACCGACACCTACCCCGCCATCAGTGTCCGTGGCAATCAACACAGCACCCAGCACGAAGCCAGCGTCAGCCAAGTCAGCGCCGATCAAATCTTCTACCTCATGCAACGCGGCCTCAGTGAAGCCGAAGCCATGAGCTTGTCCGTCAACGGCTTCATCAACGACCTCGTGAAGGAATTCCCGATGGAATACAGCGTCGAACTGAAACGCCTCATCGACCTGGAGATGGAGGACAGCGTCGGGTAAAACCTCTCATTTGCCATTCTGATCTCGTCATTCGTCATTACTCTCGTTCAATGCCCTCTGCCCCATCCGACACCCCCACCGGTCTCCTCACCATCTCTCCCACTGCTCTCAGCGTCGCACCTGACTGGTTCAGCACCCGTTCCAATGCCGCGTGGACCGAATTCCAGGCCCTGCCGCTACCTGGCCTCAAAGACGAAAACTGGCGCTACTCGAACGCGAAGAAGATCGAACTCTCCGACCACGCTCCGGCCCAAACACCGACTGCCGAGCAGTCGAAAGCCGCGCTCGCAGCCACCGAAGGCCTCAAAGAACGCGCCGCACGCTTTGTCTTCGTGAACGACACACTCGTCGAGTCCGACACGAACGGTCTACCCGCCGGTGTCGTGTGCGTGAGCTTTGAGGGAGCCCTGAAAACTCATGCCGATGTGCTTCAACAGCATTTCATGAAGGCTGATCAGGCACTGGGGTCCAGCAAATTCGCCGCGTTGCACCTCGCACATCTGAAAGCAGGCACCGTCATCATCGTGCCAAAGGATGTCGTGATTGAAAAACCCATCGAAGTCTTCCATTGGGTCGTCGGCGACCACGCGGCGATCTTCCCACACACGCTCGTCGTCACAGGCGACAACGCACAGGTCAGCGTCGTCGATCATTACCGCAGTCTGGAAGGTGAAGGCGGCCTCAGCATCGCCATCGCCGATCTCGTCGGAGGCAGCGGCAGTAAGATCACCTACGCAGCCTGCCAGGAGCTGGCCGATGACGCCCAGGCGCTGCATCTTTCCAGCATCACCGCCGGACGCGATGCCAGCGTGAAAAGCTTTCAGGTGCAGCTCGGTGCCTCCTTCAGCCGCAGCGAGAGCGTCAGCGACCTAGTCGGCCAGGGCGCCCGCAGCGACATGCTCAGCGTCAGCTTGCCCATCGGCGATCAAGTCGTCGATCAGCGCACACTTCAGCGTCACAAAGCCCCCCACGCAACGAGCGACCTGCTCTACAAAAATGCTCTCTATGGCCAGTCCCGCAGCATTTTCAGCGGCCTGATCATCGTCGATGAAGGCGCCCACTACACCGACGCCTATCAGACCTGCCGCAACCTGCTCAATAGCAACGAAGCCGAAGCCACCAGCCTCCCCGGTCTCGAAATCAACGCCGACCAGGTCAAATGCAGCCACGGCGCCACCAGCGGCCCCATCAGCGACGAAGAACTCTTCTACCTCAAAGCCCGCGGTATCAGCGACAGCGAAAGCCGCAAGCTCATCATCGAAGGCTTCCTTGCCGGAGTGGTGGAGCGTTTCGGCAACAGTGAACTGCTGGATTCACTGGTCGCGCGCATCGACGAGAAGCTCGAGCGGGCGGTTTGATATGCTCTTCCCTAAAGATCTGCTCCACCAGCTTCAATCCCCCCAGATCCATTGCTTAAGCGGGGTTCTTCTGTCAGCAAATCAAGGCTGTGCCGCAGCTAGCCTCAAAGCTGCCGAGAGGTAAGCTTGTCAAAAAGACGCCCCATAAACTATGGTCATTTCCCTTCAAGCGTGGGCTTAGACGTTAACTTGGTTGGATCGACGACAACATGCTTCACCTTCTTTCGCTGCCAGGTGTAGGTGATGTGGACAAGGCCATCTTTGGTTTGGATGATGGCTGGGTAGCTGAACTCCTTCTTGGGTTCTTCTTCAAAAACCAGCGCGGCTTCCCAGGTCTTGCCGTCCTTGCTCACAGCAAGGTTCAGTGGGCTACGGCCCTTGGAGGTGTGGTTGTAGATGAGCAGATGACGACCATCAGCCAGTGTAACGGCATCGGTGCCGGAGTTGGGGTTTGGCAGATCGGTAAGTGAAATCTCGTCCCAAGTCTTGCCCGCGTCTTCAGAGGCGAGTTGAAAGACTTTGCCCTGCTTCGTGCGGCCCACGGCTTGGAGTTTGTCGCCACCTAAGAGCAAGATGCTCGGCTGAATAGCTCCGACCTGAACGCCATCGTGAAGGAGTTCCGTGCGAGTCCACGTCTTGCCGAGATCGCTAGTGCGCTCGAAGTAAATGGCCCACCTGCTCGGCTTCTCATCGGTCTCATTACTTGTGGGACAAAGAATGTCGCCATTGGTGAGCTGCACAGGTTTGTTTTTGATGGGACCAAAGATGCCTGCGGGAAGCTTTTGAGCAACGGACCAGGATTTTCCACCGTCCTTGCTCGTTTTGAATTCACCCCACCAAGTACTCGGCGAAGGGCCGACTTTGTAAAAAAGCATCAGTGGTGCATCCTTCGGCTGAAAAAGCACTGGATTCCAAGTGGGATGCCGCGAGCCATCCGCCTGCACGCCGTTGGCGGTTTCGATGCTTTCAGTCCATTTGCCATCGACGAGACGCGAGACATAAATGCAGACATCAGGATTTTTTTCTGCCGTGCCACCAAACCAGGCGGAAACAAGACCTGAGGGCGTCTCCACGATGGTGGTGGCGTGAATAGAAGGATATGGGCCGGTATCGTAGATGAACTCGGTTTTCAGGATCGCCGGATCGGCAGATAGCAGAGTCACCGTTAAAAAGGCAAGCATGCAGAGGGAGGACGTTTTCATGTAACCAATTACAAGAGATCTAGGAGGGTGAGTCTTTCACGAATTATTTCGCGCTCAGTGTCGCGAAAACGATGAAACGGCTCGGCCATGTGGTCTTCGCAGATACCAAGGAGGCTAAGAGCGCATTTGATGCCTTTGATGATGGCGCTCTTGTGCTTGCCCACGGTGTAGAGGGCATCGGCGAGCTGCATGACTTTCGCGTGAAGCTCCCGCGTGCGTTGCAGGTCCTGCGTGGCGGCTGCTTGATACATCTCGACATAGAGTTTCGGATGCAGATTAGCGCCGCCATTGATGCCTCCATGGCCACCGAGCAGCACAGCCTCAGCGGTAAGTTCCTCGGGACCGACGAGCACGCTCCAATCGGCGCGTTTCTTGGCGACTTCGATCAAGCGGTGGAAGTAGATCATGTCACACGAGCTGTCTTTGACGCCACACACGCCCGGCATGTCCAAGGCACGGCGCACAAGATCGATCTCGAAGCTCACCTTCGTCAAACCGGGCATGTTGTAGAGAAACAGTGGCAGCGGCATTTCGGCGACAAGGTCCTGCACATATTCAAGAAGCTCCGGTGGCGCAGCGGGGAAATAATAAGGCGGAGCGAGCACCACCTGCGTGGCTCCAGCATCGGCAGAGTATTTGGCAAGATTCACGCTCTCGGTGAAGGAAGTATCAGTGATGCCGACGAGCACTGGGACACGGTTTTTCGTGAGCTGGCACGTCTTTTCGATCAATTGACGCCGCAACCGATAGCTGAGGCTCGGCCCTTCCCCCGTAGTGCCGAGGATAAAGAGACCAGACACACCACCGCTAATGAGATGCTCAATGAGGCGCTCCAAACCGACGCAGTCGAGAGTATCGCGATCTCGCAAAGGCGTGACGAGCGGCGGAATGATGCCGGAGAGAGGTTGTGACATGAATTGAGCCAACAAGTGACCAGATTAAAAGCAATCAACAGGTTCTGATCATCCTTGGCGCTTGCTTGACGATTCTTGACTGGCCTGACAAGATGCTGATATGCCAGTAGCCGAACAAGCTGACTATTTCTCCACTCAAGTCGTGCGCACTAGGCGCTTCTTTTTGCCAGACTGGCGTGATAGACAGACGATACCGTCAAGTTTTTGCTTGGTGGGCGGAGGCTGTGAATGGTGCGCTTCAGATTTTAAAGTGGATCGTGGAAGCTTTCCCTTTCTTGCCTTTGAATTTGTCTCCCGAGGAAAAGGACATGTCACCCTTTCAGGTCGCCGCCACGAGCTGAGTGTCGGCCACGCTTTCTTCTTTGATTCAGTCACACCGCATGTCATTGAATCGGATCCTGATGAACCCATGGTGAAGTATTTTTTTAACTTTACGGGTCAACGAGCCGCCTCGTTGTTGGAGGAACTTCACCTGCAATCAGGTCATTTAGTGCGGGTGCTCAATGCAAGCCACGTAGGTTCTCTTCTGGAAGAGGTCATCGACCACGCTTTGCGTGGTGGAGTTCTTGGCTTACGAGCTGCAAGCGCTGCTCTAGAATATGCCATGGTGCTGTGTGCGGAGAGTCGTCAGCCAGCTGCGACCAAATTTGATCCTGCCTATTCGACCTACCTGCGGTGTCGTGGACATCTGCTGCGGAACTATCCCGTTCTCAGCAGTATCGAGCAGGCAGCCATGAGTTGCCACGTCTCGGCCGCTTATCTCACGCGTTTGTTCAAACGCTACGATGATGAAACTCCGTTGGCCTGTCTGACGCGCCTCAAAATGTCGCAAGCGACAATCAAGCTGCGTCAGCCTGAAGCACAGGTGAAGGCAGTAGCCAGCGAGCTCGGCTTCAAAAGCGCTGCCCATTTTTCACGCGCTTTTAAAGCGTGGAGTGGTCGATCTCCCACGGATCTGCGATCGGCAGAGTGACACTGGAGAAGCTTTCTGACACCTGCAATAGACCCCTCTCAAACACGTATGATCTTCATGGATCGACGCGACTTTCTCAAAACCACAGGCGCAGCAGCCCTAGCAGGGACAAGCTCAGCTAAGTCTGCAATTAGCTCTGCACAGCCTGAACTGATCAGAAATGAAAACACCAAGGCAGGGGCAAGCTTTCAGCTGACACGGATGATGCCAGAGAATGCGAAATCTTTCCGCACCTCTTTGATCGAAGGTTACTGCTCACGTCAATCGGTGAAAGCAGGCGAAACAATCGACTTTTTTGTAAGCACTAGGCCAGTCGCCAACTTCACCATCGATCTCTTCCGCATGGGTTATTACGGCGGCGCAGGGTCGCGATTGATGCGAACGCTCGGGCCTTTTGAAGGCAAGATGCAGCCAGTGCCAGAGATAGGTGAAAATCGTCTGCGTGAATGCTCATGGGATGCATGCACGACTTTAAGTATCCCTACTGATTGGCCAAGTGGCGTCTATCTGGGAAGATTAACGACGATACCAAATGACCAAGTTCCGAACGCGGAACCGTATTGGCAGAGTTACTTCATCTTCATCGTCAAAGATGATCGACCTGCAGACATACTTTTTCAGTGCAGTGATAATACCTGGCAGGCTTACAATCGCTGGCCTGTGAATGAATCCCTCTACACAGATCCACGCGCGGCTCATGCGCCGGGAGTTAGCGTTAGCTTTGACCGACCTTATGGGAAGTATAACCAAATTCTGGACAATCCATTGAGCATGGGCAGTGGTGAGTTTTTGCTTTGGGAATACCCACTTTGCTACTGGTTAGAAAAGGAAGGTTATGATGTTACCTATTGTTCAAACTCAGATAATCTTGATCCGGCTAATCTTGCACGAGTCAAGGCCATGATCAGCGTGGGACACGATGAATATTGGGATTTACGCCAATTTAAAAACATCAAACAGGCCATCGAACAGGGACTGAGCATCCTCTGGCTATCAGCGAACGATGTTTACATGGTCACGCCTTTCAGCCCAAATGCTGATGGCAAGCCTAACCGACGCCTGACTCGTGAAACATGTTTTGGTGAGTTTCGCGAAGAAGAACAAGAGGCCTATGCCAAGGTGTTAGGCCCGTTTGAAAACCCTGGTCCAGATGAGCGTGACATCATCGGCGCACGCACCGTTGTGCCATTCAATGGTGGTGGTGACTGGACCTGTGCCCTATCAGATCATTGGCTCTTTGAGGGCACCGGCATGAAGATGGGAGAGAGTATTCCCGGTCTTGTTGGTTGGGAGTTCCATGGTGATCCAGACACGCAGAGGCAAGGTCTGGATGTCGTGGCTCAGGGCAATGTGTGGGCAAGCGGGTCTCGCCTCGGTCAGTATGCCGCTACAGTTTTTGAAGGTCCCGTTGGCAATATCATCTTCAATGCGTCCACTATCTTTTGGAGTCAGGGATTGAGTTCACCCCCTGGTCACATGATTCCCTGGAGCCATTATTCACGACCACATGGCCCCGATGAACGAGTGCAACGAATGACTGCCAACGCTCTTAAACGCGCCTTAAAATAAGAGTCTCAGGTCGTCCGTGCTACTGTCCTGCAAAACTAAATTCATGACACCATAATCTCTTTGGCCACAGTGCCGTAGACATCCGTGAGACGAAAGTCTCGGCCAGCATAGCGATAGGTGAGTTTTTCGTGATCAAGCCCCAGGAGGTCTAGAACGGTGGCGTGCCAGTCGTGAATGTGCATTTTGTTTTCAATGGCCTCATAGCCATAGTCGTCTGTTTGCCCATAATTTATGCCGCCTTTGACGCCACCACCAGCCATCCACATGGTGAAACCTTTATTGTTGTGATCGCGGCCATCGTCGCCCTGACTATGAGGAGTGCGGCCAAACTCGCCACCCCAGATGACGAGGGTATCTTTGAGCAGTCCGCGTGCTTTAAGATCAGCAAGCAGGCCTGCGATAGGCTTATCGATCGCTTGGGTGTTGCGTTCCAGAGTCGCTGTAAGATTGAAGTGCTGATCCCAGTTCCCATGGGTAATCTCGATGAAGCGAACGCCTGCTTCAACGAGCTTGCGGGCCATGAGACATTGTTTGCCAAAGGTGTCGGTTTCTGCGTCATCGATGCCGTACAAGGCTTTGGTAGCAGTGGATTCTTGACTGATATCCAAAACTTCAGGAACTTCAGCCTGCATTCGGAAAGCAAGCTCGTAGGATTCGATCACGCCTTCGACCTCGGCACTGACACCGCCATCCAAAGCCTTGCGCGATTGGTTCAGTGACTGCACCAGATCTAACTGAGTTCGTTGAGCTTCGTTGCTGAGGCGCGGGTTCTTGATGTTGGCGATGCTAGCCTGGTCATTACCGCCACCGTAGCGCCGGCCTAAGCCGCCTGCTCCAGACAGGGCGTTACCGCCGATTTTAGTGCCCTGATAAATAGCAGGTAAGAAGGCGCTTCCATAGCTGCGAGTGGCATTTCCAGGGGGATTGATGGTGATGAAGCCCGGTAGATTTTCATTACTAGTGCCAAGTCCATAGAGTGCCCAGGCACCGAGGCTGGGCCGAACAAATTGCGTAGTTCCCGTGTGAAGTTGGGTAAAGGCCTGTGGATGAGCAGGCAGGTCAGTGGACATCGAATTAATGATGCAAAGGTCATCCGCAAGTTTGGCGAGATTGGGCAGAAGCTCAGAAATCCAAAGGCCACTTTTGCCATGTTGATTGAATTTCCATGGAGACTTCATGAGCTTGGCCTGACCGTAGCGACCAGCAGCAGAAGGCGCGTTTTTACCACTATCTGCCATCAGTTTCGGCTTGTAATCCAACAGATCCACGTGCGATGGAGCACCCTGCATGCAAAGGAAAATGACATGCTTAGCGCGGGCAGAAAAGTGGGGCTGTTTGACGGTCAATGGCGCGCGGGCACGAAGGGCGCTTTGTTGTGCCAAGGCCGCAAAAGCTAAGTAACCAAAACCGTTGCTGGTCGTCTTCAGAAAGTCGCGGCGATTAAAGCAATGGGAATTCATAGGCGGTGTGGGATTCGCACTCTGTAACTCACGCTCGGCAGACAAGTTGCGCCATCCTCTGCGTGATTGATCTAAAGGCAATCTCGCAAAAGTTGCCTTGTCGTTAGAAGAGCTTGGAAGTTCTTCTCTTCATGGGACGTTCTTTTGTGCCCATGAAATTCCTTCTTTCCATCTGTCTTATTTCCGCGACTGCCTTTGCGGCTGAGTATCCACGGGTGATTTTTTCCGATGATTTTGCTGCCAACGGATTTGGGAAAGCTTGGGGTCATTATAAGAGTGCCAGCATCGTCAAGGATGGTGTTTTGGTAGGGATCACAGCACCGACTTCAGATCACAACGCGGTGGATCATATTCGCATTCCTGGAGAACAGAATCTTGAGATATCCGTGAAGTTTCGATTCGTCAGCGATAAGGCTAAGAGTTTTAATGTGTGGTTTGACGACAAGAACTACAAAGGCTCACATGCCGGTCACATCTGCCAAGCCACCATCGGTCCGACGAGCGTCAATCTGGCGGATGCAAAAACAGGCAGCTTCGACCTCACGGATGGTCTTTATGACCGCAAAAAGGCGAATCAGTTGACCGATTCAGAAAAGACGATGCTCTCAGTCAAAGCCTCACGGAATCCTATCAAATTAAGCCTCCAGGACTGGCACATGCTCGTGGTGCAGACTCTGGGTGATGAAATGACTGTGATGATCGATGGCAAGGCTGTCAGTAGTTTTAAGTCAGCAGGCATCCATCATGAAACCAAATCTCTCATTAGCCTGACAACAAATTCAGTGGATGTCGAATACGATGACTTCAGCATCAAGGGCACGGCCAAATAGATGTCGAACATTGATTCCATAATGAAAATTTAGTTCAGAGTGGAGAGACGGAAGTAGCCCCAGTTTGAAATTCTGCCCGCAACGGATGGGGCAGCGGATCAACTCGAGTCGCCAAGGTTTCCTGGAGCAAAGCAGGAGCGAATCCGCCGTTGCAGGCTGCCGCTTTCTCGCTAGGCAGAGACCATAGATGACTCAATCCTTCGAAATCCTCGGTAAATTTGACCACGAAAGCGACTGCCAAAAGCTGCTTTACGCGCCGCTAAACCAAAAGCTCACGTTCCGTGAGACAAACCTGTATAAGATCGATTATGAGGGTGACGCTGCGGCAATGGAGGCCTTTGTGCGCCAGGTGCTCCTAGATCCTATCAGCCAGGAACTGCGTGAAGGAGGAGATTCCTCCTTTGAAAAATCCAGCTTTGTTCTCGAATATGGCATGAAAGGTGGAGCTCTGGATTTGGAAAAAGAGACTATTCTGGGCTACTTTCGCTCCCTCCAAAACCCTGGATTCACCCTGACCAAGCTAACCCTCAGAAAGCGTGTCTATGTCTTTGGAACTGAAGCAAATGAAGTGCCTTTCGTGCGGGACATTTGCAATCCAGCCATCCATACATGGGAAGTTCGTCGCGCAGCCTAGCCTTTTCTAAAGCTTTCTAGCCTAGATTCAAAAAAATCAGCTGCCATATTCATCCCAGCAGCAATCCATAGCCCGAAAGGTTAACTTGTGAATTTTTTCACAAAATCGGGTTGCCGCTATCCATCCGGCTCCGATACTCGTTATAACCCTGTCCCAAGCCCTCATGCCTGCACCTGAAGTCGCCCCCGCTCCCGCCTCGCCACCTCCTACCACGGACATGGTCAATGTTCAGATTGATGGAGTCTGGCTAAAATTCCCCAAAGGCACCCGCATGATCGAGGCCTGCAAGGAGGCGAAGAAGGATGTGCCCCATTACTGCTATCATCCAAAGCTCTCCAGCCCCGGCAACTGCCGCATGTGCTTGGTCGAAATGGGCATGCCTCCGCGCCCAGCACCAGGGACTGAGCCTGAAAAGGATGAGTATGGCATGCCAAAAATCGGCTGGATGCCACGCGCTGTGATTGCTTGTGCCAATACGGTAGCCGAAGGAATGGGCATCCGCACGGACTCTCTACTGACCCAGGAATGCCGGAAAGGCGTGATGGAGTTCTTGCTGATCAATCATCCACTGGATTGCCCTATTTGTGACCAGGCTGGTGAGTGCCGACTTCAGGAATTCAGCGTAGAGCACGGTAAGGGCGAAAGTCGCTTCCGTGAAAACAAGGTCAAGAAGCCTAAAAATGTCGATATCGGACCTCGTGTGCGCCTAGACGATGAGCGCTGCATCATGTGCAGTCGCTGCATCCGCTTCAGTGCTGAGATTGCCGATGATCCGGTGCTGGGCTTCACCGAGCGTGGCAGTCACACGACTCTCGCAGTTCATCCAGGCAAACGTTTGGAAAACAATTACTCCCTCAATACCGTTGATATCTGTCCTGTGGGTGCACTGACCTCGAATGACTTCCGTTTTCAGCAGCGTGTGTGGTTCCTGACTGAAACCAATGGTATCTGCACCGGCTGTGCACGTGGCTGTAATATGGAAATCGGTGCGCGTGGCGACACCATCTTCCGCCAGACACCTCGTGAAAATAACGACGTCAATTCAACATGGATGTGTGATCAGGGCCGTCTTGATTTCCATTTTGTGAACAGTGAACTACGTCTCACCGATCCAATGCTAAAAACTGCTGGCAAACATGAAGTCACCAGTTGGAAAAAAGCCATTCAAGCAATCGCTGACGGAGTCGCCGGAGTGAAAGGTGCCGAAATTGCCATCATTGCGAGTGCACGCATGACCAACGAAGAGCTCTTCTTTGTCAAACACCTGGCTAAGACACTGGGAACGGAAAATGTGGACGTCATCCCACGCGATGGCGGTGCCGACAATTACCTGCGCGCCGACGACCTGAATCCAAATTCTAATGGCGTCCGCCAGATTCTAGGAACTGAGCCGGGCTCTAAACTGGCAGAGATCACTGAGCTGATGAGCCGCGGTCGCTTACGTGTCGTCTTTGCCCTTGGTGAAAACCTCCTCAAATGCGGCTTCGATCGTCGCGACTTGGAAAAAGTCAGCCTTCTCACAACTTTACATATCCTGGCCAATGCTAGTGCTGAGCTGTCTCATGTCGTGCTAGCTGGAAATGCCTATGCTGAAAAACGTGGCAGCATGATCAATGCGACCGGACGTCTGCAGCGCCTAAACAAAGCGGTGAATGCCCCAGGCAATGCCCGCGACACTTGGGAGATCCTACGTGATATCATCGTCGCTATCGGAGGATCGAATGGTCTCTACTCCGTGGAAGATGTCTTCAAGCGAATCACCTCCGAAGTTCCAGCTCTGGAAGGGGTCAGTTACGCCAAGATCGGTGATCTCGGACTGCCTGTGCTCCAGACCAGTGAGACCGTCCCACTGATCGAGCGCGAAAAAGAACGCAAAGCCAAAGGCATCATCGTTGGTTAATCCAGGGGCTATATGCCCCAACCTTCTCGGTAGGCAGCACGCTTCCAGAGTTTTTCACCTTCGGGATTGTCGATCAGTCTGCCGGTTTTAGGATCGCAGCGCACCACTGTGTCAGTGCGATAAGCAATGTTTCCGAGATGACACATCATCGTGCTTTTTTGACCTTCCCCAATGGGACTGTTCAGCTCAGTTTTGCCGCGAATAGCGTCTAGGAAATTGCCAATATGAGCTGCGTCGCCACCACCAGCCGGCTTGCTTTTACTGATCTCAGTTCCTTTGGGATCATGGATCGTCCAGAAATCTCGAGCGATTGCGAGCGTGCCTTTATCACCATAGAACACGACTTCTGCCAGAGGCTTTTCAGCGGTTCGGGGATGACATGAACTTTGCACCCATTCACAGCCGGCATGACCGAAGTCGTAAACCGCCGTACCGGTGTCTGGCGTCTCTTGCTCGTCCTGATAAAAGTAGCGACCTCCATTGTAAGTGACTTTAGTCGGATAATCGCCCTTCAATCCCCAGCGCAAAATGTCCAGCGTGTGGATGCCATTGTTTCCGAGTTCGCCATTGCCCCAATGCCAAAGCCAATGCCAGTCATAGTGAGCATACTTTTTCAGGTCATGTTTGGCATCATCCGGTACAGGCCCCTGCCACATGTTCCAGTCCAGATCGGCAGAGGGTGGCAGTGCTAACTGACCGACCGTCTTACGCGAGTTGTAATAGAAGCCGCGGCCAAAGCGGGCCTGTCCAATGACGCCACCATGTAGGGCAGCGATGGCCTCTTTCATCCATGTGCGGCGTTGATTGCCCATTTGAACGACTTTGCCAGATTTTAAAGTCGCCGAGACCAACGCTTCCGCCTCACCAGGGTTTTGGCTTCCCGGCTTTTCCACATAGACGTTCTTGCCAGCCTGCAGAGCCAAGATAGCCATGGGGGTATGCCAGAAATTCGGTGTGGCAATGAAGACAGCATCCACCGTTTTATCCTCTAGGATTTTGCGAAAGTCGCGCACCCCCTGGCAAGAGGTTGCTTGTTTGTCGGCGACCACAGTTAGACCCTTTTCCAAACGTCCCGAGTCAGCCTCTGCTAGGTAAGCAATCTCGACGTTTGGCAATGACAGCAGCGCCTGCACATGTCCCATGCCACGACCAAGCGCGACGACAGCGACCTTAAGTTTGTTAGCTGCCTGATCTGCAGACCTGAGTTTGGGCAGCGCTGAAAGCGTGGCTCCGATGCCAAGCACAGAAGAGTGAGAGAGAAGAGTACGGCGGTTCATCATACACAGATGAATCGACTCAAGGCGGAGTCCTCTATCGTTGCGATTGTCACCAGCTTCGATGCTTTTGCATCAAGACTTCAATCTGAATCGAATCATGATCGCAGCAATTGAAGCTCCGATTAAGTTAGCCACCAGGTCCCAGCCGGTATTTTCATAGCCACCGACATTCGTATTTGGGATCGTCAGAACGGCGATGAACTCGACCACCTCATTCAGTGCGCCAAAGCCTGCTCCTGCTGCAGCACTCAGAAGCAGGAGTCCAAAGGTTGGCTTAAGGTCAAGGCCTGCAATGCGCAGCAGGCTGAATTTTAATGAGTGCCAGCAAACCAAGGTCGTGGTGCCAAATCCGTAAGCATGGACGATTTGGTCATACTTCAGTTTTTGCGGAATGATCCACCAACTATACAGCACCGCCTGATCTCCATTGTAAGGCCAGCCCTTTGGAAGAGGCACTAGCCCACCCGCCATGTGCAGTAGCCCCCAAATCGAAAGCGCCCACAGCAGCGCTGAGGTCAGTGAAACGGCTCGGTGCACCAACATCACGGCACCAATCAATACCAGCATCACCACAATGTAAAAGATGAACTCTTTGTTCCCCTGCAGCATCGATCCAACGACCGCAGCCATCATGTAAAGTGCTGTAAATGCAGCCAAAGGCAATAGACGCGGAGGAGTCATTTTCATGAGATAATGCTTTAAGTCCTAGATTGGTTGTGATCCTGGTGGCCGATACATCCGAGGCATACGCATTTCTGACATAGGCCGTGGTTTTGGTATGGGTGGCTTACGCAGATCAATCACGCGTGTTTTTGACCAAGTATCATGCCAACCCCTGCTATTGCGGCCCAAAAATGAAAAGGGTTCGAATGGCACAATACGAGAAAGAGTGCGGCCCATGATGGTAAGGAAGTCAGGCTGCCGTCCTTTCAAATCAATCACTTTGGTACCTGTCACAAGCTTTCCGATCGTGCGCCCGCAGATGCTTTCCATGATCACATAATAAACAAGGAGCAAACTGGTCGTGAGGATGACGTCCATCAATCCTGACATTTTTTCAGTCCAATCAACGAGGCCCGAAATCAGACCAGCCTGCCCTAAAAGACCCATGAGAAGAAAAACCAAAAAGGCAAAAGCCATGCCAGCAATCCTATCAATGATGAAGTTTAAAAAACGTTTCGTGCCACTAGCGTCCTGCAAATCCTCATCATGGCTGACCCGGAGTATTTCTGCTTGGGGTGTAGCGTAAGGATTCATGGGGTCATCATTCATGCTTGCACAGATTTACAATCAATCTGCACTAAATCACAAGAGCCATTCTTCTTGATGAGTTCGATCAGGAGATGATTTAGCTCCAACGAGTAAATTGGCCCTCGTCAAGAGTCGGGGTTACAGTTAGATTAAGGCTCTTATTTCACCGCATGAATTCTGTTTGGTCCATTCGCCTCGTTCGAGCGCTGTTCTTCTTCCTGTTTGTCTTCACGGGAATGATCATTGCGGTAGGCTTTGAACTTCATGGTGGTCTGGGGGCTTTGATTGGAGCCTTAGCCATGGGCTTGCTGTGGTTGCTTGATATGCTTTTAGCCCGCATCACTTTACGCGATTTTAGTCATGCCACCTTTGGTTTGGCGATCGGACTGTTTTGCGCTTGGCTGGTCACACGCATTGGCATTTTTCAGTTAAGTTACTTCCAGGCATCGGATCATGGGGAGGCCATCCGTAATGTCGTGGAGATCTTGATCTTTGCCTCCTTGTCCTTCTTTGGGGTGACTTTTGCACTGCGCAGTGACCGCGATCAATTTGCCTTTCTGATCCCCTACGTTCGCTTTCAGCGGGATGGCGCTGAGGGGGAACCCATTCTTTTAGACACCAACATCATCATTGATGGCCGAATCCCTGAAGTTGTGGCTACGGGCTTTTTGAGTGGGGCTTTGGTGGTGCCACGATTTGTTTTGGATGAGTTACAAAAGCTCACGGAATCGGGTGATTCACAAAAAGTGTTACGAGGAAAGCGTGGACTGGAAATGATGGAAAAAATGCGTGGCATGACGAATGTGCGGCTAGCCATTCACGAAGATCCTCCAACACAGGACAACCGTCAAATTTCTGTGGACGCTCGGCTGGTCACCTTAGCGCGTCAACTCAATGCACGACTACTGACCAATGATGAGGACTTGGCCAAAGTGGCACGACTGCGCGAGATCACTGTGCTAAGCTTCAATGATCTCACAATCGCTCTACAGACGCAGATCAATCCAGGAGATGAACTTGCAATACACCTAACGAAGTTGGGTAAAGACAAGCATCAGGCCTTAGGCTACCTGAATGACGGGACGATGATCGTGGTGAATCAGGCGGCTACACTGATCGGACAAACCGTGAGTGTGATCATCACGAGTGCTTTACCGACCTCAGGTGGAAGACTGATTTTCGCTGAGCTAAAACAGGACAAGCGCTGATAACAGTCACAATAGGTGAACATCAAGGTGCAAAGGCAGGCATTCAATGAAAATGGATTCATGGCACTCTTGATAAGCGTTCATGAGATCATTTAACACACGATAACAGTATCTCAGGCTACCGATAAATCCGTATTCGATGCACGATCTGCCCAATCATCGACCTCACGCAGGCGCTGATTGGCTGTATCGCGGATTTTTTTAACGGCATATTTCCCAAGGGGCAGCCGCTGAGGAGCCAGCTGTTCATGAACCATTTGGACAATCAATTCGGCAGCCCTCTCCGGATCACCGGGCTGTTTGCCATCTACATGGTTCAGGAAAGCGGCGAACTTACCAGCAGTTCCAGCGTATTCAGGCATCTGCTCACCATGGTCCAGACCTTTAGAAATGAAAGCTGTGCGAAAGGGCCCTGGCTGTACTAGCGTGACTTTGATGCCATGGGGTTGCACTTCAGCGCGCAGACTTTCACTGAGAGACTCGACGGCCGCTTTAGCAGCACCATAAACACCAAATCCAGGGTAGTTAGAGATCGCTGCGGCAGCGCTCATATTGATAATGTGACCACTTTTTTGTGCGCGCATGATCGGCAGAACCGCACGGATGACATTTAGAGTGCCAAAGAAATTGGTTTCAAAATTACGCCGAATTTGCTCCTCGCTACATTCCTCGATGGCACCGATTAAACCATAACCTGCATTATTCACGCAGACGTCGATCTTACTCGTCATCTGCGCAGCCGTGTTTAAAACGGAGCGGACTTGGTCGGCATCCGTGATATTGAGCGCTAGGCCGTGACAACGTCCCGCACCTACATGCTCCAGCATTTCTAGATCCTCCTGCCGCCGAGCCGTGGCAATGACGTGATCTCCTGCTAGCAGCGCTGCCTCAGCAATGCACCGGCCAAAGCCGGAGGAACAGCCCGTGATAAACCATGTTCGTGATGTGTCTGACATAGACGAACATTACGCTAGCGAATGACGAATGGACTCGGCTTGCTCCGAGATAGCTGCTTTTTCTGTCACTGTCAGGCGACTGACATTGCGAACCTGCATGGACATTCGTTGATTCTTTTTAAGTCGTGTCTCATGTCGCATCAGAAAATCCCAATACAACGTTGTGAAAGGGCAGGCATCTGGTCCCGTGGATTTAGCTGGATCAAAACGACATCCCGAGCAGTAATTAGACATGCGCTGGATGTATTTGCCTGAGGCGATGTAGGGCTTGCTGGCCATGATACCGCCATCACAATGCTGGGACATGCCGAGAGTATTTGGCAACTCGACCCACTCCACGGCATCCACATAGACGGCTAAGTACCACTCATGCACTGCCCGTGGCTTCACTCCCAGTAGTAACGAAAACAATCCCGTGACCATGAGCCTTTGAATGTGATGCGCATGTCCATAGCGTAATGTTTGACCAATGGCCTCACGCAGGCAGTTCATGTCCGTCTCTCCCGTCCAATAAAAACCAGGCAGTGCTTGCTGAGCATCGAGCGAGTTCAAGTTGATATAGTCCGGCATGAATCGCCAATAAATGGAGCGCACATACTCTCGCCAACCTAAGATTTGACGGATAAAGCCTTCCACTGCGGCAAGCGGTGCGCGACCCGTCCGATAAGCCTTTTCTGCCGCGGCGATGACCACTCGCGGGTTGAGTAACTTGAGATTCATGACCACACTGAGGCGACTGTGAAAAAGCCAAGGTTCACGTGTCCACATGGCGTCTTGGTAGTCACCAAAATCGCTCAATCGATTCTCAATAAAGTCCTCCAGTGCTAACTGAGCTTCCTGCGAAGTTAGTGGCCAGTCGAAGTCCGCTAACTGACCCGGATGACTGGCAAATCGCTGCTCCACAAGATCGATCACCGCTCGAGTGATTGTATCAGGTAAAAATCGTCTCGGTGCTGCGTGCAGAGGCGGCCCCTGCTTTGCAAAGCTTTTGCGATTCTCATTGTCAAAATTCCACTCGCCCCCCACCGGCTTGCCATCATCCATGAGCACCTGATGTTTGACCCGCATCTCGCGATAAAAAAACTCCATGCGTAGCTGTTTACGGCCTTTAGCGTGTTTTTCAAAGTCGGCCTGAGAGGCTAAAAAGTGCCTGTCTTCACGTATCTCTAAGGGCATGGCTAGAGCCTCAGCAATCAGGCGGAAATCTTCGCGCACCTGCCATTCACCTGGCTCCACTAGAATAAGACCTTGCGGTTTTAAGCGCTTGATCGCTGAGGCCAATTCGGCAACAAAGCTACCAGCGTTTTCAAAGTCTTCCAACTTCCGATAATCCACGCGAATACCCTCAGCCCTCAGGCTTTCGGCAAAATGGCGCATGGCTGAAAGGAAAACCACAATCCGCGCTTTGTGAGTCCATACTTTAGTGGATTCTGCCGACACCTCAGCCATCCAAACACAGTCCTGAATTGGATCAAAACCATCAAAGACAAAGGAATGACGGTCTAGTTGATCACCGAGGATGAGAAGTAAATGGCGCATGCACCAAAGGATTACGACGCGGCCCACGAATCGGAAAACAAACTGAGGCAAATATTTGATTCATTTATTCAGAGCGCTAATCAACTTTCTCAGAAAAGACGACGGCTCATCTGCCACCTTCCACGCCCCAGAGCTTTTCCAGTAGCATGAACATCTCCGGATCAAGCTGCTTCAGTTCGGTTCTGGAGAAGGGAAAGAAATCGTTTTTGCTGAAATAGGCCTCTGTGCATTCGGCGAAGTATTCCTGAGGATTCGTCATCGCATAGGCGCGACTGATGTGGCTGCGGCCTTCACTGTCTTTACGCTCCACACGATCATACTTGCCGCTGGCCTTGGCATTATTGTAGGCTTTTTTGATCTCTGGATTGCTAAAACTCATTCGTTCTGTGCGATTGTGGTAAGCGTGCGCCAGTTCATGCAGGACGAAGTTGGGCATGCGGCGCGATTCAGCCTCAAAGATACGTACGTTGGTGAACTCGACGCCTTTTGCCATCAAGGGATCGCGACCGTTTTCACGCAACCAAGCCGCGTCGGGGTGAAATTCAGCGCGTGGGTGCACCCCTGGATATTCGGGGTTGATCCACAGCAGTACCTTCTGCAATTCGTCCACCGCCAGCGCCGGAACGACGCGTATGATCTCGTCAAGCTGCGCACGCAGGAGTGGCAGGACCCTGGCGAGCGGTTCTACACCGATCTGGGTGTTCACCTGCACCCTCCAACCCGAGATCAGACGCTCTTCATGCTTTTTTGCCAGAGCGACTGTTTCAGACCGCCTAGCTGCGGCAGCGCGAATAACGTCTTTAGCTTTTTTGAGGCGTTCAGGCCAAACAAACTTGGGTGCTTGAGTGAGATCATAGCCAGCAAGATGTCCGCTAAGTCTTGTTGACGGTTTCGTGTATTTTAACTCGGTGTCACCAAACACTTCTTGGCAGAGCTTTGCAAGCCTACCGTCATAAGTGATCAACTCCGCGCGCGTATCCACATGATTGTGATCGTGGTCGTTTTCCCGATTGTTATCGAACCATGACTGCACACCTTCAGCAAAGTATTCATGGTGGTTTACGGCAGCATATTTGCCCTTCCACAGGCCAGCTTTCATCGCAGACTCAAAAGCTGATTTCACGCGTTGATCAAAGGTCGGATCGACGTTTGCCAATCCGCGTAGATGAATGTTATGAGCAAACTCGTGGATGAAGATGCATTCAGTGGAATACGGGTCTCCTTCATAAGCCAGCAGGTTTTCCTCCGCACATGAGCAAAGCGGGTCCGCGGCACTGCCACCCATGCCACGAGCACGGGCATCGCGGTAGTCTTTGATCGAGATGCTTTCGAAGCCCGGCACCGGCACCTTTTCCAGCCAAGCCCACTCAGGCTGATCGGTCGTGAACTCGTCATGCGCCAGGATGCAAAGCCGCGATCCACTGGCGATCATCGCCTCCCGCACATCCGGTCGCTTTGCCAGCATGAGATCAGCCAGATAAGCCGCCTCCTTCAGCGCATACGGGCTCACCTTCGCCGAAGCACAAATCGGGTAACCCTGTGCTCGCACGACCTGCGAGTAAAAGGCTGGAACGCCGTCCTTCGCCGTCGGATCATGGCGAAAAGCCTGCACGGGAACCTTGCTGACGACCTCCGTTTCCTTTTCACCATCCACAATCATGAAACGATGACCCAACGTTGTGCCGATGATGCTATCCTTGCCCGGCTCGATCTTACCATTGAGAACCCGTTTGCCATCCGGCGCGACCCAGAATAACTTCACCGCCTTTTCACCTGCGTTGAGAATTCGGAGCTTCGGGCGATCCAAAGCAAGAACAGCTGTGGATAGGGTGAGAAATGCAAGTGTGGCGATTTTCATGCAAAACGATCAGGCGACATTAACTCCAATGCAACGGGGGACTGCTTGCTGCTAAGCACATCGGCGATGATCTTTCCCGTCGCAGGTGCGAGACTCAGGCCCATCATCGCATGGCCGGTAGCGAGTGTGAGGTTTTTCCAACGCTGGGTGCGGCCAATGTATGGCATGCCATCGGGCGAAACGGGACGCAAGCCGCTCCAAGGCTTCACGTTGTCGAAGTCACGTTCATTGAAGGCGGGAAAGTAGTCGGGGAATGCCCTCGTGATGCCACGCACACGACGTGGCGTGATGGATTCATCCGTTCCGGCGATCTCCATCGTACCGCCAACACGTAGAACGCCATCCATCGGCGTCACTGCGAGACGTGCCTCCGTGCAGATGCTGCACAGTTCGGGGAGTTGCTTCGGATTGGTGAGTGTGAGTGTGTAGCCTTTGCCCGCTTGCATTGGCAACTTCAAATCGAGTTCCTTTGCCAACTCGGCTGACCACACACCGCTGCACAGCACCACTTCGTGGCTCTCGACTTGACCTGTTGATGTGTTGACCGCTCGTAGCGTTTCACCCTCCACTTTAAAACCACGCACCTCCGTCTCCCACAGCATCTCGACACCGAGTTTCAATAACTCCGCCTCAACAGCCGCGATGAAGCGAGATGGTGCGAGGTGGCAGTCCTTTGGGAAAAACACACTGCCGCACACATCCATCGTGACAGCCGGATCAAGCGCAGCTGTAGCTTTTGCGTCGAGCACCTCTGCGGGAATGCCGAGTCGGTTCGCCATTTCGGCCATATGGGCTTCCTCATCGAGCGTCTGCTGCTTTTTGCAGAGCATGAGCAGACCCTTCTTCACGAGGCCGAAGTCGAGATCGAGTTCCTCGTAGCATTGACGGCTCAGCAGGCTCAAATCGCGTAAAACTGGCGCTGCGGCATCAACGCGCTCTTTGGTGGCTGCTTTCCAGAATTCGAGGCCCCAAGTCATCAAATCGACATTCAGCCTCGGTTTGATGTAAAAGGGTGATTCGGGATTCCACATCCATTTGAGGCCAAGTTCGACCATGCCAGGTGCCGCAAGCGGGATGAAATGACTCGGCACGATCATTCCCGCATTGCCAAACGAGCAGCCATCCCGTTGCTGTGACTTTTGATCGATGACCGTCACCTTCATACCGCGCCTGGCGCAATAAAGCGCCGTGCTAAGGCCGATGACGCCTGCGCCGAGAATAGTGATATTGGTGCTCATACTACCACATTCAATCCGACATCATGGCGCTCGTCTTGGATGCTTTGGGGATTTGCGCCGAGATTTTTGCCAAGTAGTGACTCGACGCACCTCATGCTCTCGTTAGTATCATCAAATGGATCTAAATTGGACTGACAAGATTGTGATCGTCACCGGCGGTGGCGGCGGAATGGGACAAGCAGCGGCAAAGCGATTCGCGGAGGCCGGGGCGAAGACGTTTGTATTCGGACGCACACTAGAATCACTCAGTGAAACCGCCGCGTTATCGAAAAACATCTTCCCGTTAGTTTGCGATGTCTCTGAACCGACCAGTGTGACTGCCGCGGTCGATGAAGTGCTGAAACACGGCGTTCCTTTTACTCTCATCCACACTGCGGGGATCAACACGCCGGATCGGTTCATGGCTCATGCCGATCCGTCACGCATCGCCAGTGCAGAAACCTGGCGAAAGGTCATGGAGATCAATGTTCTCGGCGTCTCCAACATGATCCAAGCCGTTGCAAAACCAATGACGGATAATGGCGGCGGCCGAATCGTCGTTGTATCATCCACGGCTGGGCATGGTTACGACTCCTATGCTGGCGTGCCTTACACCGCCAGTAAGTGGGCCGTTCACGGCATGCTTTCTACCGCGCGTATGCAGCTCAATGCTCATGGCATCATCCTGTCCGAATACGCGCCCGGCGAGGCACTGACACCACTCGTGAACCTGCGACCCGTTCAGCCTGGTGAAGATCACAAGGCCAAAATGATTAGCACGAGCGATTGCGCCGACACCCTTTTCTTCATCGCCGGACAGCCACACAGCATGAGCGTCATTCAGCTTCCCGGTTATCAACCCTTTGGCGGTATGCCGCCGCAGATCACCGCGCCATGGTTGAGTGGTCTTGAGATCAAACAGCGCTGACTCATCTGAGAAATCTCCACTTGAATGAGTGCGATCACTTTTTTGTATTCCGTCTAAAAATGCAAGTCCAATTCAGGAAGGTGACGATGTTAGATTGTCGATCAAGGCCTCAAATGCCGGACCAGAAACTCCATCCTTAACTTAGAGCCATACGGTGTCTCCGCTGCACCATGACCTGTGCTGGCGATGGGCATGAAGTCGAAGCTCTTGCCTGCTTTCTGCAAGGCAGCAACGACTTGCATGGTGCTGGCGGGATCGACGTTCGTGTCGAGTTCGCCGACGATGAGGAGGAGGTGACCTTGCAACTTATAAGCGTCCTCCTTATTAGAACTTTTCACATACGACTCATCCACGGGCCAGCCCATCCACTGTTCGTTCCACCAAATTTTGTCCATGCGGTTGTCATGGCATCCACAGTCGGCGACAGCGACTTTGTAGAAGTCGTGATGATCGAGTAGCGCACGCATGGCATTCTGGCCACCCGCGCTACCGCCGTAGATACCCACGCGGTTCAAATCCATCCAAGGACGTTTTTTCGCTGCTTCCTTGATCCACAGCTTCCGATCTGAAAAACCGGCGTCCTTCAAATTTTTCCAACACACATCGTGGAAAGCCTTGCTACGATGATTGGTGCCCATGCCATCAAGTTTAACGACGATGAAACCTAGTTCGGCGATCTGATGCATGCGGAGCTGACGATCAAAATCCTTCGGAGCAAAAGCTCCGTGCGGTCCCGCATAGATGTCCTCGACGATAGGATATTTCTTCGCCGCATCGAAGGTCGAGGGCTTGATGATAACGCCGTGAATGTCTGTTTTTCCATCGCGACCTTTAGCGACGAAACGCTCGGGCATCGTCCAACCTACGTTGAGCAGCGCAGAGGCATCTGCTTTCTCCAACTCGCAAACGAGACTGCCATCGCTGCTACGCCGCAGTTCAATTACAGGCGGATGATCGGCACGAGACCAAGTGTCGATAAAAAAATCGTTTTTGGGCGAGAACTCGACGTGGTGATTGCCATCGCCAGAGGTAAGTTGGATAAAGCTGCTGCCATCGAAATTCACACGGCACAGGTGCAAATGATAAGGGTCCTCCACAGTCCGCAAACCGCTCGCGAAGAACCAGATCTCCCTCTTCTCCTCATCCACTTTCAAAACTTCACGAACAGGCCATATGCCTTTCGTGATCTGTTGCTTTGGCTTGCCGGTTTTGATGTCATAGAGCCACAAATGGCACCATCCGTCACGTTCACTCATCCAGATGAGTTCATCCCTACTGTGCAGCCAGTGACGCCAAGTTTTCTTGGTGTAATCAATAAAGGTTTTCGATGTTTCCTCCACCACTACACGAACCTCACCCGTCTTAGCATTCGTCGCGAGAATTCGGTAAAGCTGATGCCCACGCTGGTTGTAATCGAAGTAGAACTCGCGGCTGTCCTGCGACCACGTCACGTCGATTCGGCCTTCGGTGTTGAAGGGGTTCTCATATAGATCTCGCGGCACGCGAATCTTCTTTCCATCCGCCTGCGCAATCACCAACTGCGGCTTTGGCAAAGGATCGCCTGGCTTGATGTAGTCGATGACCACCGTTTTTGGCTGAAGGCCTCTTTTCGGAGATGCATCCACAAGGGTCACCTCCCTCTTCGACACCGCATCAGCCTGACTGGTGACGCTGAATAAGCCGTCGGGTGATTTGCCAGCCTGCTTGGGCTTCTTCAGCTGCTCTTTGGCCTTCGTGAGGCCTTTGCCGTCGATGATGAGCGTCTTCACCATGGCTTCCGCCTCGACGATAGCGAGGTATTCGCCCGTGTGACTGGTGATGAGCCAGACGTGGCCTTCAAAACTATGCTGCTCACGTTCGCTTTCTGCTTTGATGGAACCGTAGCGCTGATGTTCGCCTGCTTCGTTGATCCAAAACAGATTCACATCCTCATCGAGCTTGTTGATGAATTTGAAACCTGAAGACTCGCCCGTGTGCCGAGTGCGTCGAAGCTCAATTTGCATCGCAGAGGTATTAACGGCCTCTTTTTCAGGCAACCCAAGTTCCTTCAGCGATGGCGCTGCTTTTCGAATGCCCGTTGTGGCATTGATCAAAATGTACTCTGCCTTTTCAGGAGCTATTTGCAGTCGATACCAGAATGTTTTACCATCTGGCAACCAGTTCGCCTTCACGCGATCTCGGAAAACTTGATTCTCTGTGCGCTTCGGGAAAACAAGCGCAGCGCCGAAGTCCGCAGACATGGCCGCAGATGCGTAAATGAGCAGCAGGAATCGTTTCATGCGATGCCAAATTGGAATGGGTCCTGTGGATCAAAGATGAGCATGGATTCAGCCGTGACGAAAGCCTTTCCAGTGATCGTTGGGATGATGCCGTTTTCAGCCGACTCGTAGCGACCTTCAAAAACGCTGCCAATAATGCTTTCCTGCCGCCAGACTTCGCCGGGAGCAATTTTTTCATCGGCAGCGAGGCAGGCGAGCTTCGCGCTCGTTCCCGTGCCGCAGGGGGAGCGGTCGTATTCAGCACCGGGGCAGAGAACGAAGTTTCGGCTGTGATTTGAGGAATCCTGAGGCGGGTCAAAAAGCTCGACGTGATCGACCTCCGGGTAGCCAGCGGCGCGCACGGCCTCACGCATGGCCAAACTGGCCTTCGTGAGCAGCGGGACGTTTTTCAAAGTGAGTTCGAGTCCATGATCCGCGACGAGAAAAAACCAGTTTCCGCCCCACGCTACATCGCCAGTGACTCCGCCTGCTTTGACGGCCTTGGCTTTTCTATATGATCGCACGTTGCGAATGCTCACGCGGTCATCGTCATGCAACGTAGCCGTCACAATGCCGACAGGTGTTTCTATACGATGTTCGCCTGTGCTGATGCGTCCGAGATGCTTCAGCGTGACGATGAGGCCAATCATGCCATGTCCGCACATGCCGAGTAATCCGACATTGTTGAAGAAAATGGCGCCAGCGGCACACGAGATGTCTTTTGGCTCTACGAGCAATGCACCGACAATCACCTCATGCCCGCGCGGCTCGCAAAGGATGGCGCGGCGATACGTTTCGAGTTCATCGAAGGTCACACCACTCAAGACCATGCGTGTGGGCTCACCGCCGGTGTGGGAGTCAATGATGGGAATGCGCTTCATTCATCATGTTGACTCGTGCTTTGAGGTGCCTCTTGACTAATTTTTGCAGTAGCGGCCTGATTTCACCCAATTCGCCTTGAATCGGCTCACGGAATTGAGCGCACCACCTCGTCAAATAAAGCAGCATCCATCTCGGTGAGGTGGCAACTTGTAGGGAAGCGACCTTCTTTAACATCGGCGGCATACTCGCTGAACGCGGCGATGCGCTCGTTTTGCAGGCGACGGTTTTCTTCAGCAAAGTTACGATAAGACTTGGCATGACGCGGAATACGCTCGTCGTAATCACCGAGAATGTCGCAGGAGAAAAGGAACTGAGTATCACAGCCGCTACCCGAGCCAAGTGACATGAGGAGCATGCTCGTTTGCTTGCAAAGCCATGTCGCGAGGTTGTGCGGCACGATTTCGATCTCTGCAGCATACGCGCCGGCGTTTTCCAGGTCCTTCATTTTGCCATAGAGTGCCTTGGCTTCATCGACGGTCTTGCCGATGCTGCGGTAACCAGTCCAAGTGACGTGACGCGGCACCATGCCAATGTGGCCGACGACGGGAATTCCTTCACGGGCCATTGCTTCAATGAGATAGGGACTACCAGAGCAATACACGGAGCTAGCTCCCATTTCCAGAGCGCGAAAGCCGGTGCGGATAGCCTCCTCCTGAGTAGCCATGCCATGCGGCGTGGAACCAGAAAGAAAGGCGGTAGGCACTGCTGCGACGAGCAATGGCAATCGCGCCTGAGTCTCTGGCGAGTCAAAACTGCAACTCATGAGATCAATCCCAGCGGCCTCGGCTGCAATGGCCTCTTGCGGTGACTTCACGTGAATATGCGTGAAGCAATGTTGACCTTTGAGCTTCCGAAGATCGTGAACCGTGTATTTTTTGCGTGGGCGAACCATGATTAGTGCTTACTAGGTAGTCGCTACCGCTGCAATACTCAAAGCACTTATCAAGCGGGTCGTTTTGCCAAAGCGTCGCGGATGATTTGTAGCACTTGCTCGCGTTCAGCACCTGCGAGAGGCAAGCGTGGCTCGCGGACCCACTCGTGACCAAGACCCGTCTCTTGGCAAAGGAGCTTGATGTATTGCACAAAATGAATGTGCGTATCCAGTTTCATGAGCGGCTGACTCCAGCGGTAAAGGGCACGGCATTCCTCCCAGCGGCCACCTTTGGCAAGGTCCCAGAGCTGCTGATTCTCTTTGGGGAAAGCGATGCCGCTGCCGCAAACCCAACCGTCGATACCGAGAATGGCGGACTCGAGGAAAAGATCGTCCACGCCGGTGAAGATGCGGTAGCGGTCGCCAGTTAGATTGCGCAGTTCAGTGATACGGCGGGTGTTGGAACTGCTCTCTTTGATGGCGTGTAGATTCGGAATGTCGGCAAGTTCGATGAACATCTCCGGCGTCACGTCAGTGTGGTAACCAACGGGATTGTTATAGAGCATCCAGGACAGCGGTGTGGCGTTGGCCAAAGCGCGGAACCAATGCTGCGTTTCGCGCGTGTCGGACTTATACACCATAGGCGGCATGATCATGAAGCCGGACGCGCCAAGCTTTTCACAGTCCTGCATATAAGAAATGGCGGCCTGGGAACTCATCTCGGCGACACCAGTGACGACAGGCACGCGGCCTGCTGCGACTTCGACAGCATGCTTCACCACCGCGCGTTTCTCATCTGGTTGGAGGCATTGATTTTCACCCAAGGAGCCACAGACGATGAGACCGGAGACGCCGACGTCGATCTGTGCCTGCCAATGTTTGGCGCTCGCGGCAAGGTCGAGCGACTGGTCCTGATGCAATTGGGTGGTAACGGCCGGAAAAACGCCTGTCCATGTGGATTGGTACATGGCGGATTTTAAGGCCTCCTCTACCTAGTCTCTTGCTTACTTTAATGCTGGCGCCCTGTTTTTATAGTCAAAAACTGGGCGGCTTTGCGGCAAGTATGATTGCTCAACTGTAGCGGGTATTCAAGAATGCCCGCTACAGTAATACCTTCAAAGACAAAAGGAAATCAGCATGGCATCATTGGATGAATTCCAATATGCCATCAGTGAGACGATAGAAACGCTAACTATTTTGATCTGACCTTTCTCTTCCATCTCTTTGAGAATGGGACTCTTCACGAATTTGACCCCGTGTATTTTTTACATTGTTGATGGTAACGCGCTTAACGAACTCCGTATTCGTCGATTTTCTCTCACCTGCAAAGGCCCGACTTGCAATCACTGCAGGTTGGCGCATGACGAGGATCATTTTGGCTCCGGCTTGCTGCCGAGCAAATCTTCATTCACGAAGTTCCCCGCCACTCGGCCCACGAAAACATCACCGATGCCTTGATCGAAGACGTCTTGGACGGACACGCTGCTGTCGAGGCAGCTCAGGACCATAACTTGGGGAAACTGGCCTGGTGCTGATTTACGCACCTGCTCACTGTGATTACGGCGCGTTACCGTTCCACTGTGAAACCTTTAATTGCCCTCTTTAAACTGTTGTAAGACTTCGTCAGGTGTCAGATTGGCTTCCTCCTCAGCGGTGGTAACGTGACTGTCTAAAATTGGCTCTTTTGGGGGATTACGAGCAATCATGATGGCCGTTATTACAAGAAGAGAGATCGGTAGAAATGTCGATAGATTCATTTTTTGGTTTGAATGGCGTTCCTAATTCTAAAATTTCTCTGGTCGCATGACACGCACTTCGGTTTCGTAGGCGACCATGGCGTAATCTTTGAAAAGCTCACTTTGGAGCCGCGTGATCAGAGTCTCTGAAACAGAGGTTTTGACGATGACCTGAATCTGTACGTTGCCGGTCTCGGCCATGTCGGCATTGCGGTCACCTTGATTGCCACTGCCCCGAACGAGGAAAGCGGTGTAACCGTGGGCTCCAGATTCGCGGAGAAGTTCTACCACACGTTCTTCGAGGATGGCCTCACAAACGATGGTGACGAGTTTCATGGGATGTAGATTCATAGTGGATTAGGCGTGGAGATGTTTAGCGAGTTCAAAGAACAGGGGGATACCGACGGTGATGTTGAAGGGAAAGGTGATGGCTAAAGCGCCAGTGAGTGAGTAGGTCGGATTGGCCTCTGGGAGTGAGAGCCGCACCGCAGCAGGCGCGGCGATGTAGCTCGCGCTTCCAGCAAGCACACCTAACAGTGTGGCACCACCCGCGCTCAGGCCCACGCATGAGCCGAGCAGGACTCCCACACAGCCATGGATCACTGGAGCAGTGACACCAAAGAGTAGCAGGAAGAAACCGACCTTCTTTAAGTCACCGAGCCTACGCCCAGCGACCATACCCATTTCAAGAAGGAAGAGCGCAAGCACTCCCTGGAAGGGAGTGACGAAGAAGCCCTCCACCGAGGTCATGCCCCGCTTACCACAGAGTGCTCCGATGATCATGGCACCGATCAGGAGCAAGACACCTTTGCCCAGCACGGCATCCCGTAGCGCATGGCGCACGCCCTGATCTGACAGGGAAAACTTACCACCGAGCGCTCCTTTGCCCAGCATGACTCCGACGATGATCGCGGGAGACTCCATGACCGCGAGGAAGGCTGAAGCGTAGCTCTCATAGGGCTCATTGATGCTCTTTAGAAAATTCGTCGCCGCAATGAAGGTGACCGCACTCACACTCCCATAGTGCGCGGCAATGGCTCCAGCATCCGCGATGCTGAACTTACCCAACTTCCGCAGCACAGGATACGTCCAGAGCGGGATCAATCCACCCAGAGTCATGGCCGCTAGGGCTGGCAGCCAGACGGCCCCGATTCCAGCTTCATTGATCGCGACGCCGCCTTTGAATCCAATGGCGGTGAGGAGATAGATCGTCAGCGTGGAATAGAGCGCTTCAGGGAATTTGAGATCGCTTTTAGAAACCGCCGCAAAGACTCCGAGGACGAAGAATAAAACGGCGGGGCTGAGAAGATTCAATTGAATCGCAGTGAGGAAGTCCATGATACCTCTTGATTCGACTACCGTTATCCTTCTTTCCAATTCATGTTTCGTCACTCGTCATTCGCTTTGATGAAAGCGTGAATTCAGTCACGTGGCCCATACACAGGCACAGGTTCCCCCTGAGAATAAGCGCCCACATCGGGTGCTCCGATCTTCAATCGAAAGTCTGCCGGGGCATAAACCTGTGCTGGATGATTCGGGAAAGCCGGAGACTCCAAGACATCCAGGTTCACCTGCATGCCATGAGACTCGAACTCTGTGCCGGGAAGCTTGGTGAAAGTCCAGGAGCGGATTTTTCCTTCAAAAGGCCCGCCGTGACTAGCGTAGGCATTGAAGTCAATGACGCGATGCTCGCCAAAATTCTGCACATCGACACCGCGGCCGCGCCCAGGGCTGTAACCACCGAACTTAAGACCGTCGGTCGTTTTTCCGCCAATGAAGAGGTTGTATTCAATCAACGCGTGATCAAACGGCTCACTGGTGTAGTTTCCGAAGCCGTCACCTGCTTTGATGACGGTATTGCGCAAGATGACATCACCCACGCTGTAGCGGTGCAGCTTAAAGGCACTGTAAGTGAGGTTAAACATGACATTGCGCATGAAGTAGTTTGGACCACCGAGTCCGGGCTGCGAACTGATGCCGACAAAACAGTTCGTGAGTCGGTTGCGCATGATGCGGCAGTTGCTGAGGGCAAAGTCGGCCTCAATGCCATCGTCAAGACCGGCGCTGATGTCATTGTTAAGGATGTCGTTGCACATTTGCTGCGCAACGCCGTCGTCCTCCATATGGCTGATGCAGTCGCGGAAGCCGGTGACACGATTGTGGCGGATCACGTTGCCGCTGCCGGTGAACTGGATGCCTTCGCCTTCGTTGTCACCGCCCGCTCCCATGATGGCCGGGTCCCACTTGCGGATGCCTGTGATGGTGTTTTCCTCAATGCAGGCGTTCATCATGCCGGGTTTGTAGGCTTTGACGCCGAACTGCGAGTTGATGATACACCGCCGCACCACGCAGTGCTCGGTGTCATTCATGCGCACGGGGCCATTGACCGTGAGGCCTTCCAAATACACCCACTTGCGGCCAGTAAGACTGATTTCACTAAAAACGGCCTTCCCGCTCGTGCTACGATACACAATGGGTTTTCCAGGCTCGCCATCGAGGCTGAAGATCGCCGCACCGTAATCACCATCGGCCAGCAAAAGCACCTCACCGGGTTGCACGGTTTTCAGATCGGCTTTCGTGCCGTTTTTAATCAAAGCGTCGGCTTTGGCAATCGGTTCAGGCCGTGTCGATGCTTTCACGATTTTCGTCGCATCACCGCCATCGGGGTCGTGCAGCTTCAATGCGATCTCGTAGTCCGTTCCAGATGCGAGATCGAAGACGCTGCCGCTAAGCCGGTTCGTCCAGGCAAAGGGCTTCGAGGTCTTTCGGCTCGTTCCTGCTGGCACACGCCGCAGCGGCATGCTATCCTGCCATTCGTTTGCACCAACTTGGCGAAACTTTATTTCACACGTCGCATCGAGGTCGTCATCACCCTCAATCTGCCATTCGACGGAAAGATTGGTGATCGTAGGATACGGCGTGGTGATTTCGCCTGACGTGGTGGAGTCCGCCGCATGCAATGTAGTCAGGAGAAAGAATGGAAGCAGTTTAGTCATAGATTTTCGTGGTGCGAGCCATGTTGCCTAACATGTGATAAATGACGCTGCCGGGTGTGACGCCGAAGGTGAAGCCGCGGGCGGTGTAGCTGGGGGCATCGTGATGGAAGTCATGCCAGGTCTGGCCGCCATTGGTGCTGCGGAGGATGCCTTTGCCGCCGTGCAGGGTGCTCATGAGCATGATGTTCGGCTTCATGGGATCGATGTAGAGCGGGCCGCTGTCGAGCGCGGCGAGTGGCGTCCACGTTTTGCCGGCGTCGATGCTTTTCAGGAGCTTGGCGGGGCGTGCGCCTTTGTAGCTCCAGTAGTTCTCATGCTGGCCATCGCTGATGAAGAGCGTGCTCTCATCCTTCGGATGATGCGCGATTCCGTCCACGCCATCGGCGGCATGGGCGACCTCCCAGGTCTCGCCGCGATCATGGCTGGCATAGAGGCCGGCGCGCTTGACACATTGCAAATACACATGCTGTCCACTAGGACTGGTGACAAGGCTGAGACCATTCTTCGTTTTCAGCGTGTGTTTCCATGTCTGGCCGCCATCGCTGCTTTTGAAAACACCGAGCTGGTAGTTGCAAAGGTGCATCACATCTGGATTCGAGGAATCGAAGCACAAATCGCCCATCTCGCTGTCGTCGAGCCACTTACCCCACTCACCGCCGAACTGCTCTTTGAGGTCCAAAACGAGTTTCCACGTCTCGCCGCCGTTATCGGTGCGGTGCAGACGCGGATGCCGCGTGCCGCCGTGGCCGTGGATGATGGCAAACCAGGTCTTTGGCAACTTCGGATGGGCTTTGACGACGCTGCCGTCATGGTTTTGCCAGTCGTCGTTCCAGCAGTCGGCTTGAATGCGCAACGGTTTCCATGTCGCGCCGCCGTCTTCGGTTTTGAAGACACCTTGATCGAGCGCTGCGACCATCGCCTGCTGCGGATCATGCGGGCTGATGGCAGGGCCTTGGAAGTAGCAGAGGATCTGCAAGCCGACGGTGCTGCCCGTCCAGCTAACGCCGAAGTCCGTGCTACGGCACATGAGCGAGCTGTCGCACTTCAACCACGTCAAGCCATCGGCGGTGACGGTGAGCGCACTGCATTTACCTTCGGGGGAGGCGTAGCGGTTCATGCCTGGATAGCTGCCGCGGTTCCAGTTCGTCTCGATGCGATGGCGGGTCCATGTTTCGCCATTGTTGCTGCTCACCACGAGTTGCCCGAGCGACCAAAGCATGACCTTGCCACCTTTCGCGACCGCTAGGCCGCCTGCGAAGCGCAAACCGGGTTCCCACTTGTGTGGCACCTCTTTGATCATCGTGAAGCTCGCTCCCGCATCGACACTGCGATGCAGTTTGCCGGTCGAATCGAACGCAAACACGCCCGCGCCTTCTGGTGTGGCCTGTGCATTCAAAATGATGCTGTCGGTGAGCTGAAGCTGCCACGACTTGCCGCCATCACGCGACACCGCGAGGCCTGGCGAGGGCCGGCACGAGACGCAGAGCGTGTCATCGGCGAGGAAGAGCGGAAACGCCGGCGTGTCGGGGGAGTTCTTTGCCACCGGCGGCTTCGACAAATCCGTCCACGTGGCGCCGTGATCGCGTGAGAGGCGTAGCATGCTTTCATGATCGAGCGCGACGACTTCGCCCTTCTTTGAAACAGCTATCGCATGGCCGAGATGCGGTGTTTTGTCGTCACCCACCTTCGGAGCAGTGCCAAACACGGCCTGCCAGGTCACGCCGCCATCGTGTGAGGCCCAAATCATGCCGCAGACGCCCCAATACATGTGCTTCGAGTCCACCGGATCGATGGCGAACTGCCGATTGTGCGACGTGATTTGTTTTCTCGCGACGACACCGCGCTCCACATCAGCGGACATCTTCCGCCAAGTGACTCCCGCATCCTGCGAGCGAAACAAGCCGCTCAGATCGGTCATGGCCCAGACTTCTTGCGGGTTCGTGGGATGCGCGACGACGTCTTCGATCCAGCCGCCGCCGCCGGGGCCAAAAGGGTGCCAGGTTTCAGCGGCGAGAGCTGAGGAAGCGATGAGGGCGAGGAGCAGTTTCATAAGACTGGAGAAAGGGACGAAAAGGACAGAATGGACGGGGAAGGGTCTTTTCAGTCCCTTATGTCTCTTCTGTCCCTTCCTTCTCTGCGTTGCTGATCACGGACTTCGAGCCTTGCCTTCGTCATCCTTTCGCGGATGCCGCCTTCTTGGAGAAAAGTTTTCTCCAGGCTCTCAATCTGGCGTTTGAGGAGGTAGATCGTGACTTTGCAAAGGCCTAACAGCACATTCGCAGCGATCTCAGGATCGTAACTTTCGATGCCGCGCTGGAAGTCGGCATAGGTTGCACCGGGTTTGCGACAGAGAGTGGAGAGGCGCTGAGCGTAGCGATGCGTGGAAAGCCACTCTTTGAGCTTTCGCGTGAGGAGAAAGTCCTGGTAGTCTTCCTTGAGTTCCTCCTGGCTGGCCTTGGCCCAGTTCGTCAGCTCAATCTCTTTTTGCTTCGACATCGCCGAGGCGATGCTGCCTTCGACGATGTTTTGTTTCCCTGAACGCGCCGCCTGCACCATCTGATCCACCGTGCGGTCCCCAAACTTGGGTAGCCACTTTTTCACGAAGAAAACCGTGCCCTCAAACACTACGAGCGACTTCTGGTATGAGAGCAGATGCTCATAGCCTCCATGGGGCGGGATGAAGTGCGGCGTGTCGTCCATGGAATGTGGTTTTAGGGGATTGTGGGAGGCAAGAAAAGGACAAAAATGACTGAAAAGACGGAAGGGACAAGAGACACGTCATTTTTGTCCTTTCCGTCCTTTCCGTCCTTTCAGTCCCTTATCACCGCGTCGTCATCGGCCCCATCTTCACGACTTCGAGATCCTTGCCCTTCACTTTGCGGATGGGCAGGATTTCTTCGTGGTTCCAGCGATCATCAGGCGCACCGCTGATGAACCAGTCGCCACCGTTGTCGGCGAGGATCAAGCCGTGGGTTTTGAGGCCTTCGAGGATGACTTTGGCGGCTCCGGTGAACTTCGAGGTGTCGAAGCTGGCCTTCAAACGCACGCGCATGCCCATCGGTGGCAGGTTTTCATCTTTGTGCGAACTGGCGAAGTGGGTGGCAGGCGGCACGTAGGCGCGGCGGCTCTTTTTGACGGTGAAACGCAGCGCATGCGTGAGCTTCTTCGTGCCGCAGATTTCATCGTAGCGGGCGAGGCCTGGCAAAATCGGCAAACCAGCCGCATCGGCACTCGTCCAGCCTGCCGGACGTGGCTTCGGGTTCTTTAGATCGAAAACCGCACCGCTACTGGCTTTCCAGCTTTTGACGCCATCGAGTGGGAAGCTGTGAAACAGTTCGTAGAGCTTCCAGTTGTCCTTATCGAGCACCAGCACATGCCTGTCGCCCTCGGCCTGCGGACCTCCTTCAATGTGCGCATCCGGCGGGATCGGATAAGGCCCCGGATCGCTCTCATCGGCATATTCAAAACTCACCGTCACCTTTGGCTGATCACCGCTGACGACGTAATACGGAATGCCACCCGGCTGACCCTTCCATACGATGCCAAAGTCTTCGTGTAACCCCGCCTCCGCGCCGATTGAAGCGATGATGGCATCGCTAAGCGGATCGACTTCGTCTTTCGAGACATCGCGATTCCATTCGTCATTCGTCGGCATGAGCAAAGCGCCGCCGAGATCGGTATTCGGGCCGTTTTTGAGCTGCGGATGCTGGGCGAGCAAACTCACAGTGCAGGCGAGTAGGAGCAGGGCTGTCGTTTTCATGATGGTGGTTTGTTGAGACGCTAATCGATGCTGTGCAGGTATTCCTCCAAACGCGTGTAGCCGGATTTCCCTGTAGCTCGATAGTCTCTAGCATCATCAGGGTTCAATCCCTGCGCTTTCTCCCAAACATCGGGCATGCCGTCGTTGTCACGATCGGCGGGAGGCTTTCCTGCGGTGAGCTTGGGCCAGCCGCCGACTTCAGGGGGATGGTTGATGATCTTGCCGCTGCCATTTTTCACTTCGGCCAAGATACGTTGATCAACTGAATCGAGTTTGGGGCAAGTGGCGCCGACATTGGCGAGAACGGCCTCGTAGGTTTCGCTAGCGGATAAGATCATCAACGATGGGGCGCTCACGGCAAACTTGCGACGATCCATCTTCTCCTCCCAAGGTTTGATGATGGCATCTTCGGGCTGGCTGGCATCGGGTCGGATCGGACTCAGGTTGTCTTTTGGATAGATCTTCACCTTGCCATCGACCGCTACGCCTCGTTCAGGTCGCGATGAGGGGCCGCTTTTGTAAAAGTTGCCGGTGAGATTGACCTCCGCGTCATCGGTCATCTCTGAGGCGATCTGACCCCAGTTGTAGATGACGTTGTTGTTCACTTGGAACCTGCCTTTGACATCCGAGTTCAGCCGTGGATTGCGTTGGTTGTTATGGGCGAGGAGATTCCGGTGAATCGTGATGCTCTTGTTTTTGTCGCCAAAGAGCATGCCCATGCCATGCGGGCCTTTTTGATGAACCGAGTCGTGCAGCGCCTCGGAGATGATGCAGTGCTGCACCGTGATGTCGCGGGCGTCATACCAGCCGCTGATGACTTCATCGGTGCTCCAACTAAGTGAGCAGTGATCAATGATAACATCGTGGGCATTCTCCAGCATCTGGATGGCGTCGCCGTTGACGCTGCCTTTAGTCGCAGGGCCGGGTCGGACACGCAGGTGCTGAATGATGACGTCGTGGGTCTCGATGTTAATCGCTCCAATGTCGGACTTTCCGTCGATCTTGATGGCAATGCCGCCGCCGGGGGCAGTCTGACCGGCGATGGTGAGAAATGGATTTCGGACGGTGATCTCTGACTTGAGCGTGATCGTGCCACTCGTGCGAAAGAGGATCGTGCGCGGCCCATCTGCCTCAAAGGCTGCCCGCAAGCTGCCGGGGCCAGAATCATGGAGGTTCTCGACAAAGAAAACCGCACCGCCACGCCCGCCTTTGGCCTTGGCACCAAATCCGACCGCGCCGGGAAAAGCAGACAGTTCATCGGCGACGACTGTCGTCGTGACGCATAACCCGAATGCGCTGAGGAGGAGAGTTTTGGTTTTTTTCATGGTTCAGGGAGCGATGGCACCGCTGATATTGCGCGTGCGTGCTTTGCCATGAAAATCCATGGGTAGGAGGTATTTCGCATCAGCGTGATCGAGTTTGGCATCGCTTGCGGGTGTGGCGTCATGCTTGCTGCCATCCAGACTGACACCGGGGAAGTCTTCGAAGCCGCGACCTTTGACGGAGCCGTCTTTGGGGCCATCGCCAAAGACGACATTGCCACTGCTGATGACACCCGCATTGCCGTTGGCGTAGTGGAGGGCATTGGCATCGCGGGAGTAGAGGATGTTGTTGGCGAGGACCATGCCTTCGCGACCATTCCAAGAGCCACCGCGAAAGGCGTGGGCAGTGTTAAGGATGGTGTTGTGGATGACTTGCAGGTTCAGTGTCTTGCCTTGGTGGTCGATGCTGGCAAAGCCTGCGCCCGCGCCGTTGATTAAGACGTTGTTCCGCACGATGGCCTCGCCCTGCACCTGCATGACGTTGTCGGCGCTGTTGTAGCAGAGATTGCGCTCGATGATATTGATCGGCTTACCCGCAGTTCCGTACACGGTGATACAGGGATAGTTCGTGTCATGCACATGGTTTTCAGCGATGAGATTGCCCCAAGAGCCCTGCTTCACCTCGATGCCGTCACCTTGATCGCCGCGACAATCGTGAATGTGGTTCAGCGCAACGACACTCTCGCTCATGATGTGGTCGCCGTTGTTGGCACCGAGATACATGCCCTCGGCATGTCCAGCGCCGTGATGGATATGGTTGCGGGTCAAAAAGAGGCGCTAGGTGTCGGCACTATTGGCGCTGAGGCAGACTTCATTCGTATGATGGATGTGGCATTGATCGATCCAAACATCGCTACAATCGCCGAGGCGCAGGCCGTGGCTGCCACCGGTGATTTCGACACCCTGAAGACACAGATACTGCACTGCACCACCTTGGCCGATGTTGATGACGTTTTGCTTTGCATCACCGCGTGTGATGATGACCTGCGCACCCTTAGCTGCCACGATCCAGATCGGCGCATCCGCCGTGCCACTGGCGAGTATATCCCACATGCGCTCGACACTGTAGGTTCCAGCGGCGAGTTCTAGCTTGTCGCCTGGCTTTAAAAATTCCACGGCCTTCACAAGTGCCGCACCATTGATGTCGCTGTGCTGGATCACGCGCTTCGGGGGGATGGTGGACCATGTAGGCACATAGCTGGCGGCCATAGCTGTCGAGGCGAGGGTGATGAAGATTAGAAATTTCATGATGTAATAACGAAGGGAAAAGAGAGAATCTAATGCGTGGCTTCACAGCGGCACACCGAGACTGAACCAGCCTAGAGCGTGAAGGTTTTGTTCGGTATTGGCAAAGCGGAGAGGTTTGCCATTCTCGAGCGGGTGGATGACGCGCAGAGCGAGCGTGAAGCCTATGAGGCTGCCTTTAGTCAAAGGCAGCGTGGCCTTCCAGTCACGGGCTGCATCTCCTTGCAACAGGCCAGTGGTGATGAAGCCGATCCGTGCGCAGTGGTGAGTTTGAGGCCGACGAGAACTTGGTTAGAAGTCATGACGGTTGGTGAATGGGTAAATAAAGTAAGATGGTCAACTGCGATGCGCGGGTTTCACATCACACGCCGCTCTGGTGGGTTGGCGGGCATTGAGTGAACGCGTAGCGAGTGTTTTGCGCACGCTGACTCGAAGCTTCAGCAGCGCCTCATCAAAGGTGTGCCCAATGCTGTAGGCTAGGACATCAGGTCCAGGGATGCTCAGCATTATGGAAAGAAGATAGCGTGGTGTTTTCTCCCACTGCTGCTCCACGAGCACCACGGCCCGGGAAATGGGCTTGAGCGAGGCAAACTGCTCAAGTGTCTGATGAATCTGTGTTTCCCATTGGGTATGCGGATCGCAACCAAACCAGTCGAGTTGGATAATCATGAATCTGTTTGTTGGCGAAGGTTGAAAAGGTTAGCATCAGGAGCTTCCGCGTTTTTCCAAGCTGCTCGGAGCGGAAATTTCCTGTCGGCAATTATGATCGCATCAAGAGTTTTTTGGAGGCCCATGCCATGTGCTGTAACAGGAGTGCTCCTCGTTTTATGCCGACTTTTTTTTATAGTTGCTGCAGGACGAGTGTTCGTGTGCGCAGATGATGAGTGAGAATTTTCTTTCAAAGCCAGAACAAAGGCTCTGTCGTCACGCTGAGGCCTAGTCATTGAGTCCAACGAGTATTTGATATGATTTGGCAAAGACTCGGCGCAGGAGGTGGCGATGATAATCAAATCCGCCTCTTTACCGATACGGACTGACATGGCGCGTATATCGAGAGCGGACACTAACTTTTCAAAAGTCCATGCTTTAAAGGACATCCGAAGATCAGCATGGAAATACTGATGTAGCCAAGCGAACGCTTGATTCACCTGCATCTCCGATTGGTAGCCGTTATGAATGGCGATAACCAAAAAAGACGCGGTGGCGGCGGCGCTGCTGCGTAAAACTCTGCTTATGATTGGCTCGCCGTTTTCCATGTAGAATATCATGTCTATTCATGCAGGCACCCTCAATAGGCAGACTTCCCCTGCGATTCTCAGCAAACCGCTGATGTCTGTTCCGTCTGGATTCGCGGTGGCTCTGCACAGCTCTTTTCACCACCCCAGCCGGTGTCGTGTTTGCTGAGTTTCATATAGAAGTCAAAGCTAGGCTTTGATTCATAATGAATGCGATGCTGCTTTACAGCCTTGTTGCTTAAATGGAGAGACTGAGCTGCAGCATTGGCTCTTTGATGTTAGGCCAATGAAGCGGGCACATCGAACTCGCAGCATGTCAATTTGCATCCTCGAATGGCGGGCGCGAAAGCAGGCGCTCGATCTGGTGGGCGATGTGCTGAAGGACGTCTTTACCATGATCGAAATGAGCGATGACTCTACGCTCCTGCCACTGGCGACAGAGTTTCTGCCATGGGCGAATGTATGGAAATGCGGTGAGAGCGTGCGCGAACCTAGTGTGACCGCGGATGATGCCAGCTACGCGCTCAGCATTGCCGATCAAAGGTGCTGGCGCTGCCTCTTCGATGCAATCTGGTTTCTCAAAAACACACATCAAATTACCACCATCTGGCGAGGTGAAGCATTCAACGACGGAAAGTCCAGCTAGGCGACCTGCCTGCGCTAGCGTCTCGGGATTGAAGTTATAAAGATGGGCTTGATGAAAGCGGCTGGAGGGCCAGATGCAGGGACTCTCGACATTGGGCACATCGACGAGGAATCTTCCGCCCTCTCGCAACCATCCCGAGACGGTACGCATGGCATCAACGGGATGTTCTAAATGCTCCGCTACATGGAACAGGGTGACGACATCTAGACTGAGCGGTTGAACCTCCACTTCGTTAAATCCGCCGATCTGCACTGGGATGCCCAGCACGTCGCGTGAGTACTCGGCATAGCCCCGATTGGGTTCGATGCCGCAGGCGTCGTAGCCGAGTTCACCGAGGATGAAGACGAGTTCGCCGCCACCAGAGCCGAAGTCGAGCACTCTGCATCCAGGCGTGAGCAGCGGCATGAGATAGCTAAGACGGTCCAGGGCGACTTTCCCGGCACGATAGGTATGCTTAATCTTTGGTTGATAGGCCTGCTTGTAAGTCAGGCGGTAAGACTCACGGTAAAAGTCGTCGATCTGTTCTGTGTTCGGGCGCGGGTCAGAGAAGACGAGGCCACAATCGTTGCAGATGACGGAGCGGAGCTGATTTCCAGCGCGGTCTTTGCTGCCCACTTCGGTGAACTGAGTTCCATGGCAAATTTTGCAATATTTAACGGTCGTGGTGCTCAGGGCGTGAAGCGGCATTGGGTTGTTTAATGGTTTCTGAATCCCTCCATTTTGCCATGCGCCGAAGAACCTACCTATCAGCAAGATATCTTGACGATTCTCAGCAAAGCGCTGAGGCGGAATCATCCCTGCTCACCGGCCCAGCGGGTGGCGTGGTGGATGAGTTCGGTGGCATTTCGCAGGCCGAGTTTTTGCCGGATGTGCATGCGGTGTGTGTCCACGGTCTTGATGCTCAAATTCAGAATACCAG
>CAMBPS010000019.1 GCA_945869675.1 Prosthecobacter debontii
ATTGATGACCTGCAGGGAGGGGAATCTACCAACATCCCCACGACTAACGATTGTGATAGGCGTGTTCCATGATGTTCCTCGGACATCTTGAGCACGGACGTATTTAAGATCTTTGTTCGTCGCATCGTAATAAGCAATGGCCGGCGTGCCATCCACAAGGATCATTTTGGATTCACTGCCCACATTCGTCGTAGCTTGGCTGCCATCGACTTGACCACCGGTTACCCATGCAGTTGGATTGGAGTTCATAGCTCCCACTTCAAGCTTCTTATTGATTGTGCCGCCCTCAATTTGAAGATCTATTCCTGCGCCTGAATGGGTATTCGTTCTGCTAGTGCCAAGCCGCACTGCGCCCGTGGTTGCCCCAGTTAAACCAAAAACATTCGCGACGTTGGCTGCGATAATGCGCCCTTCGGCAATTTCAACGCCACCCGAATGCGTGTTCGAAACACCAAGGCGAAGCGTTCCAAGGCCAAACTTAATGAGTCTACCCAAGCCCGACAAATCTCCCGCCAATTCAGCATCGGCATCTGCTAAGCCGTTGCCAACATTGATGGCCTGACTGAATGCGCCAAGATCGAGTGGGTTTTGGAAGGTCAGTTTGTGAGTCGAATCTTGACTGCCGAGGAGTAACGAAGAGCCATCTGGAACAAAACCCTGGTTTCCAAAGCGTAACCGCTCAGGCGAAGAGGAGCCACCAAAGCTCACCGTGCGATCTGCACTATAAGCAGCAAAACCACCACTTCCTTTGAACTCAATTCGATCATTTCCTGCGCCCAAATTTCGACCAAAATTTTCTGTGCCAAGCCCCAGTATGCCACCTTCAACCACAATGGAACTTGTTCCGCCAGTGCTTGCAATTCCTCCGGGAATAGCATTTTGAGAATCAAGCCGCAAAACGCCCCCGTGAACAAAGGTGCTGCCTGTGTATTGATTGGTTCCCGATAAAATAGTCGTACCTACACCCGTCTGAATCAAGTTTACCGTTTCTGTAAACGTATACGCAGCCCCAGACTGGTTACTGGTTGCCGGCAGACTGAGTCCAACAATCCGATTATCGACATCTACGCGTGTAACGACGGTGCCAGGAACAATTCCGGGACCGTCCACACGAACCCCATTTTGAAGCGAGAGCAAGAGAGTCGTTGCATCCAGATCTTCAATCACCTTGAGGACTGATTGCCCCTCAATTAATGATCCGCCTGCTTCTGAGGAGCCTGAAACACCTCTGGTGCGATCAATAATCCCAGCGCCGATCGTAAAGGTGGACGCAGGATTGTAGTTATGAATGATCAAATCACTATTCTTTCTGTTGAAGGCACCTCCAGTGATGTTGCCAGCTCCCATGATTCGCTTTTGCGCTCCATTCACATCAAAAGCGACTAAGATCGCACCAGACAAGAGCTCAAGAGTGCTACCAGCATTGATGTTGATGGTGCTATCCACAGAGCTTTCATAGCGAATCGTGTTCACAAAACGATTTCGTGAAACAGTCCCCGTGAAAGCTTGCGCCGCGACTTCAGAGACATTTTCCTGAGCCTGCGTTGATCCTGATCTGATCGCCCATTGTGAGGTATCCGTAATAGTCGTGAGAGAATTGTTTGCCGAAGTGATTTCACCCGTGGATGAGATAAAAGCAAAATCATTGACGCCACCGGATGGATTAGAGCCCAAATCTCGGAAAGTCGCCCAAGGCTGCATGCCACGAGATTGGGATGCCAGGAAAATTTTAGCCGGGGCACTCGGTGTTTCAGCATTCAACGTGAATAACAAGCTAGCACCAGGAGAACGCACGGGAGCCGCATTCTCCTCCTGGCCCATCAACGTGAGGGTTGTGGAACGGAAGGCCGTTGTCGCAATCAAATTGTTAGGATCAAATGAAGCTACGCTTGTGACCTTTAATTCAGAGGCGCCTTCTTCAATGTAAAAGGTGCTGCCAAATGTCTGGGCTACATTTCCCTCGGCTGTGCCGCGTAGTTCAAGCGTTCCCCCGGCAAGTCGTAAACTAGTCAAATTGGCCTGAGAGAAGTTCGTGGGGGAAAAAGTCCCAGGACTTGGATTCGTATCGATGGCCTGTAGCAGCAACCGTCCCTGCTCGACACGGAAAGATTCAAGGCCTGCATTTCCATTAAACGCAAGGGTTCCCGGGCCTTGTTTTTCAAAGCGGTCTGAACCGACGAGAGTTCCCGTGAAGGTGGCCATCGTCTTTTCATGGCCAATATTTAAAATAGCCGACTCAGCCAATTGAAAGCCACGATTTGTTCGTGCTGATTCTCCGACATATTGGAGTTCGCCGCCATTAAAGAACAGGTTGGAAGAGGCTGCCGAGGATGTGCCCAAACTGCCAACAATTCCACCGTCAGTAAGTTTCTGTGCACGCAGCACACCTTCACCAATATAAGTGACTCCAGTGTATTGGTTATCACCACTTAGCACCAAAGTGCCGCCACCCAGTTTTTCGATACCCGTAGAAGGCGTGAATTTGACCAGTGAAGATTCACCTGTGAAAAAGTGGTTGGAACTGACCTCAATGTCTCCATCAGAATAAATAAATGAGATGGTTGCCCCGAAAGGTATTCCCGGACCAGAGATTGGCATTCCAATGTAAAGATCCGTTGTGCTCACTATGCCGAACTCAGAGGCATCGTTGAGAACAGCATTACCTTGCTTCACTAAACCGATGACACGACGGCGATAGGCATCCCCAGAACTTGCCTTTGACGTAATATTCCCATCAAAGACATAATCACCTCGACGATAGTTCCCATCGTGATCCCAACTCAGAGTAACGATCAGTTGTTGTTTATCAACGGCAACGACGGTAGTGCCGGCAATAATACCAGGACCTGTTACGCTCATGCCCGGAGTCAGATTTTTCGCATTGACGACACCCGCCAAAAAGCGCCGATTTGGATCACTTGCGACCCCTGATTGGACTGCATTCACAAAAGTATAATTAACGGGATTAGCTCGAACAATTTCGTCATGCGGAATGCTGAGGCTGACCACTTTAGTTCCTGTGTTGATGGCGGTAATCAAGGTGCCGTTGGTGATGCCAGTGCCTGAGACTGTATTGCCAATCGCCAATCCATCCACGGTGTTTAAAGTTAACTCAAGATTGTTAGAGCTACTAGCCAACCCAGATAGAGTATAACCAAAAGAGTAGTTAACTGCTAAAGGACGGACTACGCTATCGTGATCACGACTTAAAGTGATCGTGCGACTAGGAGTATCAATCGCAAATACGGTCGTTACATTCGTGATTCCAGTCCCCGTAATAACCTGCCCAACTGAAACACCTGCAACATCATTCAAGATGATGGTGTTTCGAATGGCCCCGGTGAGACGGCCTAATCTTTGAACGGCTAAACGATCAGTCACCTTAGCCCCAATGTTCAGCGAGCCCAATTCGTTGTATTGGTGAATCAACAAGTTTTGCAAGTTCCCCTCACCTCCGGTTGAAATAGAACCTGAACCATTGATTGCGGAATCATTTGCACCCACAGTCGGAGAAATAAGGATCCCGCCTGAACGAATGCTATTTAATGCAGAGTTCGTCAAATTAACCGTCGAGGCATTCTGAGTAGCGAATCGTAATGAGAACGTATCACGCCCAGCAGGGGTGGAGACGGTCAAATTCTGGGTCACTGCCGTGTTACTTAAGGGTGCCCAGCTAGAAACATACTCACCGTTTGGCATCACGAATCCATCGTTAAACGACCCCCCGATGGCTTCGTTGCGAGCCCAATCTAATTCGGTATTGCCACTATCAAAACTACCATTGGCTAAAAAGGTGGGTGCCCCATAGCTCCCCAGATCTTTGACATTATTCACATATTCGTTACCACCCGAAAGCGCCACCGTGAAAATTCCACTCCTTTGAGGATCACTATTAACGAAGGCAACGATGTCCTTGTTTGAGTTCTTTTCTTCCGTGGTGAAAATGGTATAAATGTAGGGGCTGCCGAGCGTGCCATTGCCCGTGAGAGACGCCGTAATATCACCCAAGCCGAGTTGTGGCGAGATTGAGACTTTGATTTTACCGTTACCTTGAGAAGCTGGGAAATTGGCTGCATCAGCGGTAAACGTTAAGGCAGCGCTGCCAACACGCTTTGGTATTCCCTGGCTCTCGACCGTATGCAAACCAGTCCCAATGTCAGTAATGTTTACAGGAGGACCATCAGGTAATAAACTGAGCCGGAATGTGCGGGTCGCGACATCAATCAAATAGTAGTCAACCGTAGAACTCAGACCACCAGGAAGAGTGCCATAGGAAGCTAACCGAACCATACCACCTTTTGCCAATCGATGTTCACCTGGTGAAGTTAAGGTGTCTGATTGCGAATTCACCGTGAATGAAATCTGACTCGTCATGGTCAAGATGCCCGTGCCTGCACTGGTAATATTAACAGGGGACACCGAATTCCCGGGAAGCAGGGCTACCTGCAAAGTACCAATACGGGAGGGGACATCTGAATTCTCAGAGCTGCCCGACGTATCAAACACATAGTAGCTGACCGAGGACGAAAGCCCGCCTGGCAAAGTTCCGGTGCTGCTGAAGCGGACCAAGGTCCCGTTGGCAAGCGTATGAGGGAGAGGATCACCGTTGCCATTTCTGGTGGTTAAGCGATCTGTCGATGCATCAGCCGTTGCAGTGAAAGTGCCACTACTATTCCCCGGAATAACCCAGAAGGCATTGGTGACAGCATCACGCACAATGGCCCAAGCACCCATGAGTCCATTGATGTTGGGTTGATCTGTTTTTACCAAACGCCCAGAGTCAACATAGAGTGAACTGCCGGGGTTACGAACTACATTGTTTAATCGAATCGAAGATGTTCCATCTTCTCTGAATACTTTGCTGACCCCGGAATCTAAAATCGTAGATCCAGCAATTTCCTCATGATCACCACCCGATAGAACAACCTCACCCCCTCGACGGGTTCCACCAAGTCGCAAAACCGCATTATCGACTAATTTAGAACCGTTATTTACGGAGTAATCGAGCACGAGCGTCCCGGCCCGCACTGCAAATTCTCGAACCGCGTTCTGACCATTGGAAACTGGCATTAAGGTCTCTCCCTGTAAAATGAGACGGCCCTCGCCTTCTTGAATGATGCGGTTCGTGCCAGTTAGGTTACCAGCCAAGGTCAATAATCCACCCTGACCCACATTGATGGTGCTAACACTATTGACCTGAATATTTCCTGCCCAGATAGACTTGCTATCAGTAGGCACCGCTAAGGTGCCTCCTTCTAAATTCAATGTCTCCGGCGTTAAATAATCCACATTTGAAAGTAACAAGGTGCCACTCGTCAGGTTCACACCACCAGACGGATTACCAACCTTCTGGGTCGCATAATAAAGAGCTCCTTTGGTACCCTCAGAACTAAAGTCCACAGGGACAGCATTTGGCTCGGGTGTTAGCGACACCTGAAAGGCGCCATTGGCAGAATTAATAACATAGTAGTAGGTATTCGTTAACAATTCTGCAGGCAATACAGGCTGCACACCTGCAACGATTTGTCCATTGAAGGTAATCTTATCACCATTGGTTAGACTCCCAGTAAAGGTATCTGCGACAAAATTCAGTGAAGTCGAGCGGAAACTGTCAATCTTTGGCACGAACCGCACATTCGCACCAACGCTAGAAATCGGCAATGCAGCGCCACCAACAGTCGCTGCGATCTGAAAGGTGGTTCCATTTGATGCAACGACATAGTACGCTTTATCCTTTTGCACGCCGATAGGTAGCGTCGTATCCAAAAAGAATGGAAAATTGATCTGTGTCCCATTGGCAAAGTTACCCGTAAAAGTGTCAAGATCAGGATCCACCACCGTCTCTTCTGCCTCTGTTCCCAGGGCATTGTTGGCGGTCACAGTGAGTATGCCTTCATTGATGGAAGTTAGACCACTGTAAGGAGCAGCTTTACCCAGCACCCAAGTGCCCGATCCAAGTTTGAGCAGTCCTGTAATCTCGCTAACGCTTTTATTCCTTAGCTCCAGCAAAAACGTGTTATCTCCCCTGCCTGTTCCACCCAGGGTAAGAGTTCGGTCACCACCATCCTTGAAGGCAACAGGTTGGCTCAGGTCATTGATGCCAGTGAATTGATCCCGATCTTCCCGCCCGAAGATGACACGCGCTTCTTGGTTGGTTCCATTTGCAATGAGAGTAGCTGCATTAGGACCAGTTCCCATCGTAAAAGAGCGGTTGGTTCTTTGATATGAGGTTAGATTAAAAATCAGAGCTGATTTATCGATGAGTAAAAGCCCAGGATCCTCGCTACTCGCGTAACCAAGCGCGCTCTCTGAAACATAATTATCGCTGATGCTCGTCACGCTGACACTGCCATTGCGGATTTCTAAACCATTGGAAAAGTTACTGCTGGTGTTCGTCAGCGCCAGATCTCCAGGCCCTTGCTTGATCAGCCGTAATCCAAATTGGGGTCCAAGATTATTGACAATTTTGCTGTTCACCGTTTGGTTATTCGCAATATCGAAAATGAGATCAGTGGGTGCAGTCAGATTGGTCGGTGCCTCAGTGTTGCTGATTGTAGAACCCACAGTGTCTATGATTTGTCGGATCGTCTGCGAAATTCCACCCAATTGAAGAACGGATGATCCTAGATTCAGATTCAATCCGCCTGATCCCAGAGCGTTCGACGTCTTCAACCTTAAAATACCTGAGGCGATGGAAATCGGCTGATCAAACCGGGTTCCGCCCAACCAGGTATTGGTTCCCTCGATGGTAATATTTCCCTGAGTAGAACGGATAGCACCTGTAAAATTATTATTTCCAGTGATCAAGATATCACCCCCCTGCTGATTGATCCCACCAATGGTATTGTTACCCAAAATGGTCAGTAACCCGTTATAATTCGCTGGAGCGATCGTTACATCTGTTTGAATCCCAGTCAAATAGGTGTTCGAACTCGATGCGTTGCCGAGAGTCAGGCTGTTGAATTGATTAAAGGAAGAACGAACAGCCACCTCCAGCAGGCCTTCTGCATAAATAGGGTTTGTGATCGAAAAATGAATGATAGGCACGCCACTTTCATTGTCTGGGTTACTCGATCCAACCTCAATTCGGCCGCCAGTGGTGCCAATTTTCACCCCCCGTAGTCCGTCATTGAGACTCAGATTTAAATCCGGTGACGGGAAAATTTGTTGAGTTGGGTGCCCGATTTGCAGAGTCCCCCCATTGATTTGAATTTGATCCTGCACATAGGCGCTAGGAGCTGCGCCCAGGCTAGCCAAAGCCTTAACCAGCAGCGTTCCCGAGTTGATGTAAGTCTTGCCCGTATAGTTGTTGGCACTATTCAGGGTGAGAAGGCCCCCACCCGATTTACTTAGGCTTACAGAGCCACCCTGAAATGTCAGAACAGTCCCATTGGGAATCAACGCCATTGTTGGCGATGTCAGGGTAACTCGATTGAGGCTATCCACTGTTTCGATGCGCGTTCCGGGAGCGATGCCCGTGCCCGAAACCGCCATGCCAGGCAGCAACCCATTTTGGGCAGCCACATTTGGCAGTGTGATCTGGGTTCCTATGGGTTGCGAACTAGTCAAAGTCACTTTCGATTCAAAATCCTGAATAGGGTTATTGATCGTCAATGAACTGTTATTGATCAGATACAGAGTCTGCGGCGCATTCAAGGCTGTGCCCACAGTCAAGATTCCGGTGCCACTGATCGTAGGGTTTCCACTGTTAGCCAAGATTCCGCCTGATTCCACACTCAGTCGAAAAGCCGCAAGATTGAGTGTTCCACCGGTTAAATTCAATGAATTCACCGCTAATGCTGCTGTGGCCGTCTGATTGCCTGACATTCTAACATTCTGGGTTGCATTCCACGTAGCCACTCCACCCGTCTGATAGTTTTCGAGTCTAAACACTCCTTTGGTCGAATCATAGGTAGCCCAGTCGCCGTCGACTGTAGCCCATCCACCAATGATTCCATTTTTAAGAGTTGGGTTCTTGGTGAATAAAACACGATTGAGTGCATTCGCGCCGAGAAGAGCGGTGTCATCCCCAGACTCATCCCTTCTTCGAGATGAAAAGTTTAAAGTTGCTCCAGGGTTCTGCTCTAGTGAACCAAATTGCAGTAAACTAGAACCTCCAACACCTGCCGTGGTGGTTCGGATGGTCAATTGACCTTCTGAGAGGAGTAACTTCCCGATGATTTCCGAATAAGCGACGTTATCGACGCCGTTGTTTGAAAACTCGAATCTGCCACCTTTTGAGTTCAGAATGGCAGCGTCATCAAGACGATTCGTGTTGTTCTGATTCAGTTCAATCATTCCAGCACCCAATCTCGTATTGAAGGTAACTTCATTTCGAATGGTCATGATTCCGCCCAACCCAATGTCAAGCTGAGTGCCGCTGAAGGTATTATTGAGCGAAGTACCCCAAGCGCTTCCTGTTGCAGTGCTGAGTCCACCATTGCCCAACGCGACGGTTCTTCCGTTGGCTGAAATGAGAGTTCTGATGCGATCCACCGTTCTTAAGTCATTGGTTGCGGCACTATCAGCGGCACGCGATACTGCCCAAGTCGTTCCATCGCTTGAGGATAGAATCAGGCCATCCTGGCCAGCGACCAGTATCTGACTACCTGCAGAGGCAACTGCACTTAGATCAAGACCTGTGCCTGAGCTTTGTGAAGTCCAGACAGAACCCGTTGGTGAAGTGAGAATAGCCCCATAATCGCCCACTGCGATAAACTGTGATCCGGTCCAAAAGACATCATCCAATTTAGGTAAGGCCAGCGGGATCGGAGTCACGTTCTTGATTTTGGTAACCACCGCACTCCCTGAAGAAATGGTGCCCGTATAGATCCCCAAAGACACCAGAACAGGGGCACTTCCCACATTCAAATTGGGAGCGCTACTCAAATAAATGGTATCATTGGCATCATCCAAAAGGCTGACATAAAACGGCAAGACGTTCGACGTTCCTTGGGCATCACCTGTCACCAAGAGTAACATGCCTTCCGTTAATTCTGAGAAATCAGCAACGCCTGTGATGACTGAGGAATTATTGGTCACCGTGCCTTTAAGAGTCAGAAGCGGAACATCACTTCCATTACTCAAAGCCGAACTACTAAGCGTCAATTCATTCAGAACTGCATTGTAACTGCTGACGGTGACATTGCTTGGAATCTTGCCAGCTACAGAAGCCACGCTTTTGCCTGAGGCAAAATGGGTCGATCCGGGCCGCCTCCGAATGCTGGGGAGATTGGTCACATTCTGCACAATCGGGCTATTCACCGTCAGATCGCCATACAAGACGCCGAAGTTCCCTCGGCCTTCGATTGGTGGAACACGCGTGAGCAAGATGGTTCTTGAGTCTGGAAATAGTCCATAAATCGTTCCTGTCTCGGTGCCATTGAACGCACTACCATGAAGCGCCATTCCGACAGCTAGCCCTTTGAAATCACTGACCTCTGTCAGGAACAGAGAACCTGCCGTCACAACGGCTGTGAAAGAACGGATGGGTTTGCTCGCTTCCGTAATGGTGGAGGCAGTCGTCATGGTAAAACCAGTTGTTTCGACACTCCTGACTCGGGTTCCCGCCGGAATGCCCGATTCAGCAAACACAGGAATGCCCACTCTCACTGACTGAATTCCACTGACATTCGTGATCAAATTATTACCCGACGTATTGCCTTTGAAGATTCCAAAACTTACGCCAGTTCCCGTGGCTGCATTGCCACTCAACGTCACGGTGCTGCCAGCAGCATCCGTAATGAACTGTCCCGAGGAGTTAAGCGGTGGCACTTGATTGGCCCAAGATATCCCGTCAAGTGAAGACAGTAACAGTCCTTCCGTTCCTACGGCAACAAAAGTTGTGGGTGAAGCACTGACTGAATTCAGCGCGTTGGAGACGCCAGAAGTCCGAGCGAGCCAAGATCCAGTCTCACCACCTAGAGAGGTAGCAATGTAGCCACCCGTTCCTACAACGACCATATTGAAACCGGCTCTAAACGTAGCGGATGGAGCGTTTTGCAGAGCGCCTAGGGACAAGGTTACAACCGTGCCTGAAATAGCATTGATCACGGTTCCTGACTGTGTGACACCTGCCAGAAAAACAGGCATACCCACAGACAAGGTCGCGGCATCCGTGACTCCGGTCACCAATGAGCTATTGAGGGTAAATGAACCCGATACAATCCGCTCTGTCCGAGTTCGTGTCAGGTTTGCTCCTGTAGATGTGGCTCTAGCCGTGTTTGAAACGGTCAATGAGTTGGCCGTTGTCGCGATGACGCGCGTCCCAGTAGGAAAGAGTGCCCCCCGGACCGCCATCTGTGGCCTGAAGGCAGACACTGAAGAAACATTCTGAACTGAGGTGCTATTGGGAGTAAGCGTGCCTGTATAAATGCTCAGATCTACGGCAGGCTTGGTTGCGATTGCACCTTCAGAAAGGGTAATCGTGTTTGAGGTCATGGCCGTGATGTAAGCGCCCGCAGGAATTCCCTCCTTACCGACAAGCGTCATGCCCACAGCTAGTCCATTCGTGTTGGAAACATTTTGAATCACAGGGCTATTCAAAACGAGATCTCCCGTCAATGTGTAGAGTCTTACCGTGGTTCCTGCCACCGCATTAGCTGCCGCCGGCTGAGAAAGCGTCAGAGTGCTGTTGGGGCCATTGACCGCTGTGATCGTCGTCCCAGCAGGAATCAGATTACCACCACTGGTGATCAAAGTTCCTGTGGCCAAGTTTTGAGCTGTCCTGACGTTGGTGATGGTGGTCTGGTTCGTGCCCGAAGAAGTTGTTCCTCTAAAGTAACCAAAATCCACATCCGTTCCTACAGCGAGAGGATTGGCATCCATGACGATCGAAGCCCCAGAGGCACTTGCACTGACGATCTGAGTGGATGGCGCCGTGACCAAGCCAAAAATTGGCGTTCCGATAGCATAGCTACCGGCATTGGTAACATTTTGAATGACGGCAGAATCAAGCGTTAAATTCCCTGTGAAGGTCGAGTTCGCCGTTGTTGCTCCATTAAATCCCTGAGCACTGCCAGAATCCTGTAAACTCCAGTTGATACCACCATCTGTGGAAGTGAGAACACGTCCCAGATTCCCCACAACGAGAAGGCGCTCCCCTGACCATGTGATAGAAGAAAATGGCACACCCGCAGGGTCTTTGTAGCGCTGGTCCCAAAGTTGACCATCCATCGAAGTATGAATGGTTCCTTTAGATGTGATGGCAATAAACTGGCGGCCATCATGGACGACATCCGCAAAGTTCAGCGACTCACCACGAATAGCGCCATCGGTGGCACTTGAGTAATTCAGACTCACTTTTCGTCCAGCCGGAATCACCACTGACTGACTCAAGGTTAGGGTCCGACTCGTCTGATTAATGGCTAGAATGCGCGTATTGGCTGGAATGGTGACTCCTGTGGCCGGATTATTATCTGTGTTGCTTGATAAAGTAACAATCGAGTCAACGACCAAATTTGATACATCCGTCAACGTTAAAGAAGTCCCATTGGCTGAGTTTTGAACGATTTTATCAGTCGTATTTCCGACCGACCCTAACCTTAAAGCGACACTCGAAAAATCGAAGTGATCCGTTGCCTCGACAACAGCATCAAAAGCACTGCCTATATTGTTGGCATTATAGATCTGACTAGTAATGGTGGAATTGGCAAAAACATCACGACGCCCGCCATTGATGGAAAAGCTTCCAGCCGATAAGCTAGAGGCTATTGTCATAGATTTGGATAAACCAGGCGTCCCACGCAAGGTTAGACTTTCTTCAATGAAAGCCTTTTCCCCGCGCAAACTAGAGTCTCCAGATCTGAAGCTAACAGCACCTTCATAGGAGGCTAATGAATCCAAATTGGCAGCACCGCTATTAAAGCTAAGGTTACCTGATCCAAATTTACTCAAGTTGGCGGCACCCAGCACGGAATCATCAAAGTTAATGGTCGATCCTTGTGTGTCCACATTGAGGGTCGTGCCGACTGCTGCAATAATACTACTGGCAAAATTGGTCGTATTAATGAGGTTGAGCGTGCCTCCGTTCAAAAGGGTAAAACCTGTGTAGGAGACGTTACCTCCACGTAGGGTTAAAGAGCCCGCACCATTTTTTGTGATACCCAATTTACCAGTGCCAGAACCACCAGCTCTATTGCGAACAAAACCACCGATAAAAGAATCCAGATTGTTTCCGCCCAAGGTTAAAACAACATTACGATTCACGGTCTCACCCTCCATGTTTTCAAGAACCAGCGAAGATCCGATATCGATGATGTTACCAATCGTTTCGCTACCACCCATCAGCTTGAAATAGGCAAAACGATTGGATGCACCGTCTGCAATTACGGTTGCCATGTCACCAATTTGATTCCCCTGATCCAAGGCAGGTAAGCTAGGAATAGCAAATCGATTCTCTAACAATTGGAGAACAGCATGACCCGCACTGCCGAGGCTGGCACTGCCGATACGGACATTCTGAAAGGCACTCCCACCAGTGACTCCAAGCTCCACTTGGGCGCCAGTGCCAGTTCCTCCACGATTCTGTAGCCACAAATCTGACGACGATGAAAGAACATTGCCACGAATGGTCAAAACCCCATTTCCAGTGCTGACAAAATCACCTGATCCAGAAAGCCCTCCACTCAGCGTCAGACGACCAGCATTGACTCGGATATTAAGCTCCTCATTCGTCATAACACGGGCGCTGATCACATCTTGATCTCCCTGAGCCTTATTGATGAATGATTTTCCACCGCCGATGCCTCCCATGGCAAAAGTGAGCGCATTAGCCACACCCCCTGAGCCTGCACTCAAAGTAAAATCTTCACCATTAAAAGGATCTCCAAGGGTCAACAACCCAACGGTTCTTGGAGCTTCCAATGAAATGGTGGAATTTCCTGTAATATCGTTATTGAAGTAAACATAAGAACCAATGCCACCGGGAGCGGGATAAACACTCCCTAAAAAGCCCGTGGGCGCAGCCAGCGTCACACGCGGGTTCGCTGTGTATCCAGTGCCAGCCTGTGTTAAGGTGATGGAAGCAACCGTGGCATTTTCACTCAAAACGGCCGTGGCCGTGGCTGGTGTGGCTCCGCCGCCGTTGATTAATGTCAACGATGTGATGCCTCCGCCAGTGCGTGTAGCAGTAGCCGTAGCAGCAATGCCTCCATTGGGAGCTGCCGCAATCGATACCGTTGGTTCTGCTGTATAACCAGCGCCGCCGTAGATAATGTTAAAAGAAGTAACTCTCCCTGCCGCAATGTTTGAGGTAACGATGGGATAAGTAATTCCATTCGCAGTCAATGTCACATTGGGAGTGCTTGTGTATCCACTGCCACCAGAGGTCATCGTGATGGAGGTCACTTTATTACCCGTGAGAATGGCGGTTGCCGCAGCGCCCGAACCGCCGCCGCCTTGAAAATTGACTGTCGGCGCAACGGCATAGCCATCCCCACCATCCAAGACAGCAACTGCAGTAATCGAGGAACCTGTTCGTGTTGCTGAGGCAAGGGCTCCCTTAATGCCATTAGAAAGAAAGGATACCCTCGGAGCCGCCGTGTATCCCTGCCAACCATTGGTGCCAATCGTCACAGCAGGAACGGCGACATAGCCAGCACCAGGATTAGTGACTGCAATTCCAGACAAAGAATTGCCGGAACGCGCCGAGCTGGCTTGAGCAGTGCGAAGAAATGTTCGACCGAAATCCAGCGTTGGGATTGACGTGAATCCGTAGCCAGCCTGGTTAAGAACAATCGATTCTACCGCACCTTCAGCGGTGAGTTGTACCGTAGAAACAACGCCTCCAGCGCCGCCGGGAGCGGTCAGTGTCACATCAGTAACCTCACCTTCCTGAATTTCAGCGGTAGCTTCTGTGCCAGCGTGACTGATGATTCCGACTTCACCGGTCCCGGCAGAAAAGCGCACTTGGGGGGCGTCAAGATAGCCTGCGCCACCTGAAAGAATCTCAATGCCAGTGACAACGCCATCTTCAGTGATTGCGAAAGCTGTGGCTGCTACCGTGGGTTGCGTCACACTGACGGTCACCGCAGGTGTGGACGTATAGCCTGAGCCTTCATTGGTGATCACATAACCAACCACTCGACCAACACCTGCTGTCGAGGTGAAAACCACCGCGCTACCTGACGTCGTCAAATCAATGGGGGCACCGCCAATACTTGTGGCAACCTTGAAAGTGCTGCCTGAAGAATTGGTCACAAAGTAACGCTGAGTCAGGGAGATTCCACCCGGAGCTGCATCCGTACCCGAAAACTCAACCGGGGTATCATTGGCTGGAGCTGCACCGACGACGGTAAAAAGGTCCGTCGCAATGTCAGCCGTAGCATCCACATTGATATCACCTGTGATAATAGGCATGGCCGTTGCCCCTGTACCCCCTCCGCCAGTAATGGTGACTTGTGTCCCGTTTTTACCATAGCCAATACCCACATTTCCAGGATTGATGGCCGTAATTTTATCCCCAGTTCTAACGGCAGTGGCAGTAGCACCCGTTCCTGTCGTAAAGGTCACATTTGGAGGCACCGTATACGCACCACCTCCCTGAAAAAAAAGTTTTGGATCACCTGTATAACCAGAGCCACCTCGCAGGACCGTCACTTGGGCTATTTCTGACGTAATCGTAACGGCCGGCGTAGCCGTATAACCCCCACCTTTTGAGATGAGTTTGATGCCTGTAACGACTCCGCCCGAGATCGTCGCCACGGCTCTTGCACCATAACCACCCGTGGTGCCGCCACTAATGATCACGGTCGGGGCGACGGTGTATCCGCTGCCGCCATTGACCAAGTTCACCGCTACGATTTCACCTCGAGCATTACGCACTGCCGTCGCTGTTGCAACAGCTTTACGTGTCACGGAAAGATCGGCAGCTCTGAGAGGGGATGTTGTGGCCCACTGGGTCAGATTGCCACCCCAAGTTCCTCCGCCACCACTACTCCATGAACCGTTGACACTGACTTGCGCGTTGATCGGCAAAGCAGTGGCGAGAAGAACCAGCCCCAACAAAGGCCAAGGCTTCCATGGATCAACTCTGGATTGAATCGCGCTCTGAGATAGTGCCTTCATAAATTGAATGAAAATGGGATGCGAATAACCACCAACGTCTCAAAAAACTACTTCCGAGTTTTAGCGATCAACTGGGTAAATCTCCTCACTGGAATGGCAGGAGGTGGCTGATCAAAGTTAAATTGCTGATCTTGAGTCACGGCCACCTCGACTTGAATGCGACGCAGGAATGGGTTCGCCAAATTACTCGTCGAAGGAATCCGTGCCCCCATGCCAATTTCACTATTATCAAGAAGGCGAACACGTGCCAAATAGACCAGATTATCCAAGTTACCGCCACCGGCACCAAGTTCTAATCCCTGATCATCAAAGTATTTGAGAATCACCTTACTGGATGAAGCGCTGACGATACCAGACATCGTGGTCCAGTCGGCAGCCTGAACTTCGCCAATCAATTGATCCACAATTCTCGTTTCAGCCTGCTCATTGGCCGTCTTTCGGGACATTTCCATGCCATGAGGCAGCAAACCAAGAATGGTCACCACACCCAGAGCCATAATGCCAACGGCTAATACCACTTCAACCAACGAAAACCCCGCATTGCTTAAGGCGACAGCGTTTGGGTGAGTTGAACGGTTGATTTGATTTTTCATGGAAGCTGGGATGGCGAGATGTTGCGTTACGGTCTTGGACCTAAATGCTGAATTTGTGTTGAGAATACCAAAAATGCCCACGTACCGTCAATCTAAATACATGGTAAATACCGAGCACCTGACAAAAAATGCTTTTGCCAAACCCAGACCCTATTCTCTTTTGATGGCATCCCAAGCGGCATCCATTTCTTCCAAGGTCGCCTCTCCAAGTTTTTTGCCTTCGGAAGTGATTTTTGTCTCCACCGCATGAAACCGACGAATGAATTTTTCGTTTGCGGCAGCCATGGCGGCTTCGGCCTCGATGCCTAGTTTTCGGGCCAAATTGACGACACTGAAGAGTAAATCTCCGAGTTCCTCCTCCATGGCAGTAGTTTGGCCAGCAGCCACAGCCTCCTCTAATTCAGAGGCTTCCTCGCGAATTTTGCCAAAAACCGGCGCCGCTTCCGGCCAATCAAAACCAACTCTTGCCGCCTTCTTCTGGAGTTTTTGCCCACGCATCAGCGCTGGCAAGCCATTTCCAACACCATGCAGGTAACCCTCTCCTTGTGTGCCTTTTTCCTGGCGCTTGATCGCATCCCACTGAGTCAAAACGGCATCAGTGGTGGCAGCGCTCGTCTCACCGAAGACATGTGGATGACGGCGAATGAGCTTTTCCGAAAGTATATGTGCCATCTGATCCAGATCAAAAGTCCCCATACCCGAAGCAATCTCTGCATGCAGCACTGGCTGGAGGAGGAGATCCCCAAATTCTTCACAAATTAGCTCGGGATTGCCACTTTTGATCGCATCCACCACTTCGTAGGCTTCCTCAAGGACATGCGGGATCAAAGATTCATGCGTCTGCTCAATGTCCCATGGACAACCTCCCGGGGCTCGCAGGCGGTGGACGATGTAACGTAGGCGGGTAATTCCATCTGGATGATCAAGGCTCATACCTCTGGCGATAATCGGGAAAACGACTTCTAGCACGAAAAAAGTTTGCACCTCGGTCCTGAGTGCCTACCTCATTCGTATCCACCAACACGACGATCGTCACAATTCAAACCTAAATCCATATGGCAAGCGAAGCAGTCCTCCTCCGAAACGATACCAATTTTGCCTCCGAAATTGCTAACACCACGGTTCCCGTTCTCGTGGACTTCTGGGCAGAGTGGTGTGGCCCCTGCCGGATGCTAGGTCCGATCCTTGACCAGCTCGCTGCTGAAAAAGGTGACGCAATCAAAGTCATCAAAGTCAATGTCGATGAAAGCCCTGCGCTAAGCGCTCAATATGGGGTTCGTTCTATTCCGATGCTTCTTTTCATCAAAGACGGTGAAGTGAAAGAAACCGTCGTTGGCGTGCAATCCAAAGACGCACTGGCTCGTAAGCTTGAAGCGATTGCTTAAGTTTCAACATCCCGCTTAATGAAGGCCACTTTGGCATGTGCTATGGTGGCCTTTTTTAAACTCTTCAATCCGACACATCCAACCCTGGTGACGTTTGATTGGTAGCGATTACCGAGTCAGCCTCAGCATCAACTGCCTTGCCTCTGGGTGATTTGGGCTAATACTCAGCGCCTTTTGGGTAGCTGAGAAGGCTTCAACGTCCCTGCCCATCTGGGCTAGGATCGTAGCACGGGCATATGGAATGCTAGGATCTGTCGGATCAGCGGCCTCTCCCTGTTTCAAAGCCTCTAGGGCTTCTGGAATGCGGCTCTGACCATTTAGAGCCAGTCCCAAGTTGTACCAAGCCCTAGCAAAGTTAACATCCGCTCGCACAGCCTCTTTCAAGGCGGCAATGGCCTTGGTCATGTCACCTACCTCGCTGTAGGCTAGGCCGAGTTCATAGTGATACTGTGATTCTTTGGGAGCCACCTTAATGGCGTCCTTCAATTTTTGAATCGCACGCTCAAGATTGCCACTGGCATGGTAAATCAGCGCCAAATCGTGATGAAAAGGCGGTGAATTCGGATCCCAAGAAACGGCGGTTTCCATGTGCTTGATTGCACTGGGCACATCTCGCCTAGCAAAGTAAAACTGCCCGAGCTGCATTTGACCACTCGGTTGATCGGCATTGAGTTGCAGCATGTGTTGCAGGTCTTTTCCAGCCGCAGAGTTCAGATCTAGACTATCGCGCAGAGCCCAAGCCGCGGTCACGCGAACACTGCGAGCAGGATCATTCAAAAGAGCCTCCATTCCAACGCGCACACCTGGAGCTTGCAAGGCAGGCTCTAGGCTGCGGGCAGCGGACTGGCGCACCAGCGGATGCTCATGCTTTAACTGACCTCGAAGAGCCTCCGTTACCGGTGGCTGATCCACCCAACGATCCAGGACTAAACTAGCACTGGCTTTCCAGTGTGGCATCTCGTCACTTTCTAACAAAGCGATCAATCCGTCCCTCGCCGATTGATCTCCCTGGCGCGCTTTGGCAATCAGCGTAGCCCTTGTCCGAGTCTTGCGGTTCATCTTCTCACCCCACCACTTCTCCGTGGCAGCCAGAGACCACTCATTGTCTTTATCCTGATGACATTTATTGCAGGCATTCGGCACGCCAAACTGCTTTGTCAGCAAGGGATCAGGAATGGTAAACCCATGATCATGGCGCGGATGCCTCTGCATGTAAGTCGTCTGCGGCATGTGACAATTGATGCACTGATTGCCAGCGCTAGCCGCTTGGTGAAAGCTGTGCATCTCAGGCAGGATCACTGGAGCTTTTGGGAAACCACCCGCCGTGTGACATCTCATGCATAGTTGATTACCGGTGAGGATCGTCTTCATGCTATGCATGTCATGACAGTCCATGCACCGGACTCCAGAGTGATACATGCGGCTGCTGATGAAGCTGGCAAATTCGTAGTCCTCGTCACGAATCTGGCCATCTGGATAATAGATGTCACTACCGTCCGTGATCGTGAGCTGATAGTGATCCCAAAAAGAATCGCCAGGCACAAAGTCACCCGTGATCTCTCCACGGCGGGCATGACATCCCGCACAATTCTCGGAATGCTGATCTCGAGTCCAGTTGGTTTTGATCGCAGGATTGAGACTGTGCGCCTTCATGGGTCCATGACAGGACTCACAACTCACGGTCATCTCAGCCATGGTCGTCTTGTAAGTATCTGTCGGTGGATCGTAGTTTTTGCGAACACGTGTGTTGTGGCAGCTGGCGCACATTTGATTCCAGATCATGCCACGTCCCGTCCAGTGCCCCCATTCTCCAGGCTTCCGATCCTCATTCCCATAGACATTGAACCAGTCTCCCCGAAGTGGATCAAAGCAGGCCTCCAACGTATGCAGAGCACCGCGCGGACCTTTGACCAAGAATTGCCGCAGCGGATCATGACCAATCACCCGCTCGACAGGATAGGACTCCACCTTGTTTTCAAACCCCAGAGAAGTAAGCTGAAACAGCTCCCCCTTCTTCTCCGCTTGGGTCGTTTGTGTCCCATGCTGAAAGGTCTTGGAGGGTGAAAAAGCCGAAAGATCCATCTTATCGTTGGGCCTCCGCTCAGCCAGCCCGTGATGAGAGCCCTTCCATTTCTCAAACTCCACGGCATGACAGGTTTTGCATGACTCAGAACCGGCATATTCCGCAAAGGCAGTCCTTTCATCAGGCATAGCAAAAGGCTCGACTACCTTTGAAACCAAAGGAGTCACGGACACTTCTGTGTAATTTTTCGTCGACGAAAGCGCCCAAACCATCAGTCCTATAACACCTACGATCACAACCACGAGGACAAGACCCGCCTTCAGATTCGCAGGTGGTTTAGAAGTTGGGGCAGCTTTCTTCATTCAAGTTTCCTTCATTACGCGGCAAAGGCGCCTCGGGTCAACGAAGTCTATCTCTGCTGCTTTCGCCGAATTTTAAATTCCGTCACTTCCGATACATGTATCGACGGGTCTCACCTCCGCATTCCCTGAACTCGAGACTGCATGTCTTCTAGGAGAGGTGCCAGCTGGAGTTTGGTTTTCAAAGGAGCCTCACGCAGAAACATCATGGGATCTTCAGCCATCATGCTTTCCATGAATTCGCGATCTTTTTGGGCCGCTGGACTACCTTGTTTATCATTACCACTGATGCCTTTGACATCGCCTTTAAATCGACCCACAATCCGCTTCCGTTCCTCTTCTGGCATGACCTTCAGAGCTTTATCGATGACCTCAAACAGAGGCTCAATGGTTCGATCCACATACTCTTTTTTCTCCGCATCACTCAGAGAGGCGAAGAATTGATCCAGCGCAGGTTGGTCGTCTTCACGAAGACTTCGGCGCTGGTTGGCATCCAGCCTCAGATAGTTGGCAATCACTTGCGCAAGATATTGACGTCGCTTCTCATCTCCGAGTGATTCCCCCTTTAACCATGGGGCCTCCTCCACAAGCTCAAGCACCTTCCCTGGCCATGAAACCAACTCATCCGTTTCATGCATTATCACTGCGACGACGGACCAGACTATGGCGAGCAAAACGGCAGCAGTGAACCAGATGCGTTGACGTGGCATAATGAGGTCAGCGCTTAAAACGTTTAGACACAATACCGATGAACTCACCTGCCTCCTCGACTCGGAGTTTCTGAGTGATAAAAAAGTACATCACCGCCGCCAGAGTGACCGTCGTCCCCAATCCGGCAGCTTGTGCCAAAAAGCTCATCTTAGCCCAGTCAGCTAGCAGATAGAGTTTAAGTCCATAACACACAGCAGCCATGCTTGCGATGCCGATCAATAGCCGCATCAAAGATGCAGAAAGCGCCTTAGTCTCTAGTCCACCTGCAAACTTTCTCATGCTAAGGTAAAGTGCTGCGAAATTCACAGCCAGTCCCAGTGCCGTAGCCCAGGCCAGTGCAGTGTGGTCCCATTGCAACACAAAAACGGTGAACGAATTCAGAGACGCATTGAGCGCAATGATGCCAAGGCTGACCATCATGGGAATGAATCGCTTATCAATGGTGTAAAAGGCTGGCTGAAGAACTTTGATAGCAGAGTAAAAAACTAAACCAAAGGCATAGGCCTGCAAGGGCCCTGCCGTCATTGCCACATCATGAGCGGTGAATTTGCCATGCTCAAAAAGCAGTGAAACAATCTCTTGTGCAAAGATCGAAAGGCCGACTGCACATGGCAAAGTCAGAAAGAGCACCAAGCGTAATCCCTTTGCCAAAGCACCGCGAAAGGCGGGTGTAACACCCTCTGTGGCAAGTCTAGAAAGCATTGGCAGTGTTACCGTCGCCACAGCCACGCCAAAAAGACCTAGGGGAAGCTGTTGCAGGCGCTGCGCATTGGCAAGCCAAGCATTGGCCGATTCGTGCCCTGGTGTGTAGGAGGCAAAAATGGAGTTAAGAAACACATTGATCTGCGTGCCACCAGCGGCAATCAGGGAGGGCCACATGAGACGCAGCACGTCGCGGACACCTTCATCCTTCCATTGAAAATCCAAGCCAAACTTGAAGCCCACTTTTTTCAGCGCTGGCAACTGAATGATCAACTGTAGCACCCCACCAATCAAGGTGCCGAAAGCAAAACCCGTGAGACTTTTTTCTGTGATGTGTCCCTCTCGAAACCCGGGGTCGATCACTAAGGCAATCACAACTCCACCGACAATGCAGCCAAGATTGAAAAAGGCAGATGCCACCGCAGGAATAAAAAAAATCTTTTTTGAGTTCAGCATCCCCATGACCAGCGCCGTGATCGATACGATGGTAATGAAGGGATACATGATCTGCACCAAAGTCGTGCAGAGCTTCAGACTCGCTTCATTATCCCAGCCAGGATTCAAAAGCCTCACCAGCCATGGCGCCAGCGCCACACCAGCCATGGCAATGACCGACATAAAACAAAGTGAAAGCGCCAACATCTTGCGCCCTAGAATCCAGGCAGCAGCATCCCCCTCGTTTTTTATCTTCTTGGTGAACGTCGTCACAAAGGCCGTGGATAAAGCCCCCTCAGCAAAGAGATCACGCAGCATGTTCGGCGTTCGGAAAGCAGCTGTAAAGATACCTGTGAATTGAGAACCAAAGAGACCATTGAGCAGCTGATCCCGCACCAGCCCCAAGACCCGACTGCAGAGAATGGCAATAGAAACTACGCCCGTGCTTTTAGCCGTGGAATCAGTGCTTTTATGGGGTTCACTCATGACTTATTCTTTGATCGACGCCCTGCGGAGTTTGTCCATCATGGCAATGCCCATGCCGTGCTCAAACATCGGCTCGGCAATGATCTCGTCCACGCCGAGTTGATCCAGGGTTCTGAGGATGTAAAAGAACCGCACCGCAGCCTCTGGCAACTTCCCATTTCCAGGACTCAGCACCATGATCTCTTCAAACTCAGCCAGATCCAAATAGCCATCTTTCTCTTCACCACGATAGCTCATGAGTGCATAGCGCTTACCCTCCACTGGGGTGAAATCGCTTGGCTTACTCAGCAGGCGCAGCGGCGTTCGTGGAGCATAGTGGCTGGCTAATTGACCCGGCGCCTCGGTAGCCTCATCAATCACAGACCGACTCAGGACCTGCACCTTTCCATAGAGCTTCAAATCCTCAACCGTAATCGGGCCCGGACGCAGCACGGTGATCATCGCCTTCGGTGTTCCTGGCTCGATCTTAATAATGGTGGACTCCAGCCCATGCATGCAGGCTCCGCCGTCCACGATCAGTGGAATGCGGCCATCCAGCTCAGCAAATACCGCACTGGCTGAAGTCGGGCTGATCGCCCCAAAACGGTTCGCACTCGGTGCAGCGATCGGCTTTTCTAGGCCTTGGATGATGCGTTTAAAAATCGGGTTGCTACTCACGCGCACGGCCACCGTCGGCATGCCAGCAGTGACAGAATCTGGCACACAAGACTTCTTTGGCAGCACCAGCGTCAGTGGGCCTGGCCAAAATCGCTCAATCAACTGAATGACCGTCTTTTGAATCGCCTCTGGCACATCCGCGACGGTATCCAACTGCTTTTTATCGGCGATATGGACAATCAGCGGATCATAGGAAGGTCGGCCTTTGGCCTCAAAAATCTTCGCCACTGCTGTCGGATTCAGTGCATCCGCGGCCAGTCCATAGACAGTCTCCGTTGGCAGAGCCACCACTTCCCCTGCCCTAAGCAGCCGCACCGCCTCCTCTACGGCTGTATGCAAAAGTGGCGGAAGATCTGTCGGTAGGATGGGAGTCGGCATGGTTGGAAAAAGCCTTTGCCAACTGGATCACATCTCCAAAAATCAGCACGGCCCTACCTTCATAGCCAGATTCCCCCAAAATGCCATCTCAAAGGTGAATCATCACGACTCAGTTTTCCGTTTCAGCTGTGGAAACAGGACAACATCACGAATGCTTTCGGCACCTGTGAGCATCATGATAAGGCGATCGATGCCGATACCAATGCCGCCAGCGGGAGGCATACCATGCTCTAGCGCAAGGAGGAATTCTTCGTCGATTTTTTGTGTTTCCTCACCGGCCTGATCCAGCAAGCGCTGACGCTGGACGATCGGATCGTTAAGCTCAGAGTACCCCGGACTGATTTCCTGTCCGTTGATGATGAGTTCATAGACATCGACGACGCTGTCATCGGCCAGATTTTGCTTGGCCAGCGGGACGAGCTCCTTCGGCACATGCGTGACGAAGGTGGGGTTGAAGCTTTTTTCTTCGACGAGCTTCTCAAAAGCCTTCTGGTCGAGTTCGTGATGCTCATCACCAGCATGGATCTCATGCACGCCGAGGCTATGCGCACGCTCAACTTTGGCTTCTTTGCTCAGCGTAAACCAGTCTTCACCAGCAGCACCTTTGACGAGATCACGATACGAGGCACGCTTCCAGGGACGGGTGAGGTCGATGGTCTTGGTGACAGCACCTTCTTCGTCTTTATGCTCGATGATGAGCCCACCACAAAACTTCTCGGCAAGATGACAAATCATGTCTTCCACGAGGTCGGCCATTTGCTCAAAGTCAGCATAGGCCCAGTAGGCCTCTAGCATGGTGAACTCAGGATTGTGACGGCGGCTGACGCCTTCGTTACGGAAGTTACGATTCAATTCAAAGACGCGATTGAAACCACCGACGAGGAGTCGTTTCAAATACAGCTCTGGGGCGATGCGCAGATACATCTTCTGATCCAGAGCATTGAAGTGCGTCTCAAACGGACGAGCTGCAGCGCCACCAGGAACGTCCTGCATCATCGGCGTCTCTACTTCTAGGAAATCACGGCCATGCAGGTAATTGCGGATCTCCGCGACCATCTTGCTGCGCGTCACGAAGATCTCGCGGCTGCGATCATTGGAAATGAGATCCAAATAGCGCTGGCGATACTTGATCTCGCGGTCCGTAACTCCGTGCCATTTGTCAGGCAGCGGGCGCAGCGCCTTGGATAGAGGCGTGAGCACTTTCACATGAATGGATGGCTCGCCCTTTTTCGTTACAAAACTCTGGCCTGAGACTCCGACGAAGTCACCGATATCAATCTGATGAATGAACAAGGCGTAGTCTTCTTCACTCACGTCGCTTTTGCTGAGGTAGCACTGGATGCGTCCTGTTATGTCGCCAATGTCAAAGAACGTCGCCTTTCCCATTTCACGACGGGAAAGGATGCGGCCGGCGACCTTGACATCGATTCCTTCGACAAAGTTCTTTCTGAGTGTGCCCGGATCATGGGAAACTTCAAACTTTCCTCCAAACGCCGCGATGCCCCGTTTCTGAAGCTCATCGAGCTTAGCACGGCGGAATTGGAGGAGTTCGGATTCGGAATGTTCGGGGGCAGGTTGCATGATCAGGCGATGAGTGGGGCGGAGTCTTTACTCAGCTAGCACCACTTTGCCAACTCAAACTACAGTCTGCATTATGATGATAAAACGAAGTACTTTAACATGCTCGAGAATTAAAAACGTGATATTCATGAGTGCCTAGCACTATAAAGTCTCTCCCGACATGAAACTCAAAATCAATCTCGACGTCTTCCGCGCCGACTCAGGCAAAGCCTTCCGCATCAGCAAGGCTAAGACCAAAGTGAAGAGCTTTTATGATGACAGCGCGCACTATGAGACCCTGATTGCTCAGTTCCGGGTGGAGATCGATGATCTCCAGCAAAAAATGTATGCTCAGGATCGCCAAGGACTGCTGCTCATCTTTCAGGCTATGGATGCCGCCGGCAAAGACAGCACCATCAAGCACGTCATGAGTGGCGTGAACACCCAGGGCGTGGAATGTCATGCCTTTAAGCGGCCTACCAACGATGAACTGGACCGCGACTTCCTCTGGCGGACCACCCGAGTCATGCCACCGCGCGGACGGATTGGCATTTTCAATCGCAGTTACTATGAGGAGGTGCTCGTCTGCCGGGTGCATCCTGAGATCGTCACCAAGATTCAACGCCTGCCCGCCAAAACGACTAAAAACACCGACAAACTTTTTGCCGACCGCTTGAAGGACATCCGCAACTTTGAAGCTTACAGCGACCGAAACGGCATCCGCATTGTGAAGTTCTTTCTGAATGTCTCCAAGGAAGAGCAACGGAAACGGTTTCTGGCCCGGATTGACACACCGAGCAAGAATTGGAAATTTGAAGAAGGCGACGTCAAAGAGCGCGGCTACTGGAAAGACTACATGCACGCCTATGAAGATGCCATTCAAAGCACAGGGACCCGTGAGTGCCCGTGGTATGTGGTGCCAGCCGATGATAAAAAGAACATGCGCCTCATTGTGAGTGCCGCCATTCTTCATGAAATGCAGAGCATGAAACTCAAGTATCCCGAGCTGCCCGCCGAACAAAAAGCCGAGCTTGCGGCTGCGAAGAAGTTCCTCCTCGCAGAATAATTCGGGCATTTTCTCTCCTTGCCACGCCGAAAGCACGCCATAGACTCGCCTTCCAACTATGGAGGACGACATCCCCAAAGACATCCCAGAAGACATTGTGAAGGAGGCCTCCGGCGGCATCCCGACACGGAAGACCTTGATCGAGCGTCTAGACAACTGGTCAGACTGGTCTAGTTGGGATGAATTTTACCGGACCTACTCAGGCTTTGTCTTTCATGTCGCTAGGAAATCCGGCCTCAGTGATGATGAGTCAAACGACGTCGTCCAAGAGACCTTCATTGGCGTGGCCAAGAATTTACAAAAGAAAAAATTCGATACTAGCCTAGGCTCCTTCAAATCTTTCCTTCTCAATCAGGCTCGCTGGCGCATCTTGGATCAATTTCGCCGCCGGAAAAAGCAACAAAGCCGTGAGGCCAATCTCTACGCCGATGAGACAGACGAGCGCCGTACAGCACCGATTGACCGCTGTGAGGACCCCAATGGCATGGCCCTGGAAAAGCTTTGGGACAAGGAATGGCACGACAAGGTGATGGACATCGCCCTGCGCCGAGTCCGCGCCCTTGTATCGCCAAGGCAATTCCAGATCTTTTCATGCTATGTGCTGAAGGGCTGGTCTCCTGAGCGTGTCAAAAAAGAACTCGGAGTCAATGCAGCCCAGGTCTACCTAGCTAAACACCGAGTCGGGCGCATCCTGAAAAAGGAAGCCGCCAAACTTGCTGAAGAGGATCAATGAACACTCGATGAAAAGGAGTGTCGCATAGAGTGTTCTAAGCGTTCCACACTTAAAGGTTGCGCGAACAGCCATCACGGTGAACTTCATGCCCCCCATTTTTCAGCCCCCAACTATGCGCCGCCGATCCAACCCTCTGTCAGAACGTAACATCAAGCGTATCGATACCCGCCCAGAAGCCACCAAACAGACACACGGCTTTCAAGTCTGCATTTCCCGCGATGGCTCCCTGCACACCAAACATTTTTCTGACAGCCTCTTTGGCGGCGTCAAAGGCTCCCTGAAAAAGGCCCGTGCTTATCGTGATGAAATGCTGGCAGACATGCCACCACTTGAGGCTAGCCGCATCGCTCATTCATCCAATGCTAAAAATAAGAGCGGTCACGTTGGTATCTCCTACCGAAAGTACAAGACCACGAAAGGCAAAACGACACGCCTGATCGCTGTGTCCGTTCGAGCTGAAAAGGGCAAAACTCTCTCCCGTGTGTATCGCTACACCAAGGAAACGAAAGATGCCGTTCTCCAAGAAGCCATTGCCTTCCGTGAAGACCTGCTCAATGAGCGCCTCAAACGGGAAGGTGGAGTTGCCGGCATCGTGAAGGCCAAAGCGCCTCTGGCCGTGAAAAAAAACGCCCCAACCAAAAAAGCTGCCAAAACCGCCAGCAAAGCAGCCACTAAAAAAGCAGCCAAGCCAGCGGCTAAAAAGGCCGCCAAAAAAGCCAAAGGTCGCAAATAATTCAGACAAATCTGCGGCTTCGTGGCAGGGTCGCGAAGCCTCATTTCTGTAAAAATGTCTGATCTGCAGCCTGACAGCATCAGATTTATTCAGCCCGCAGAAAGCATAACGGCTTTATTTCCCGTTGCACCCCCCGCGCAGCGTGCCATTTTCGCGGCCCTTTTCCCCTCCCATGGCCCTTATTGTCCAGAAGTTTGGCGGCACGTCCGTCGGTAGCCCAGAACGCATTCGCAACTGCGCACGTCGCATCTTAGAAACGCAGCGCGCTGGACACCAAGTTGTGGCGGTCGTCTCCGCCATGTCTGGCGTGACTGACAATCTCATCAAACTGGCCAAAGATGTCTCCCCAGAGCAAGAGCCAAGCGAACGCGAGATGGACGTCCTGCTTTCCACAGGAGAGCAGACCACCATCGCTCTCACGGCCATGGCCATCAATGCCCTCGGCTGTAAAGCTGTCTCCCTGACCGGAGCCCAGGCAGGCATTTCCACCGACCGCGTCCACACCAAGGCCCGCATCGTCAACATCACACCAGACGCCGTGCATAATATGCTGGATGAAGGCAACATCATCATGCTGGCAGGCTTCCAAGGTGAAACCGCTAGTGGTGAGATCACCACTCTGGGACGCGGCGGCAGTGACCTCACCGCCATCGCCATGGCAGCTGCCATCAAAGCCGACCTATGCCAGATCTACACCGACGTCGATGGCGTCTACACCTGCGATCCTCGCGTGGTCAAAAATGCCACCAAAATCCAAGAAATCAGCTATGAAGAAATGCTGGAGATGGCCAGCAGCGGCAGCAAAGTCATGCAGAGTCGCAGTGTTGAATTTGCCAAAAAATTTGGCGTCCGTTTTGAAGTCCGCAGCAGCCTGAACAATAACCCTGGAACCCTCGTGAAAGAAGAAACCCCTGGAATGGAATCCGTCGTCGTGCGCGGCGTCAGCCTCGAACGCAATCAGGCCAAGATCACCATTGATGACGTGCCTGACCGCCCCGGCATCTCCTCAGCCATCTTTGGAGCCATCGCCAGCGCCAACGTCATCGTGGACATGATTGTCCAAAACGTCAGCTTTGATGGTGAAACAGACATTTCCTTTACCCTCAGCGCTGCCGATCTGCCAAAAGCCGAAGCCGCACTCAAAGCCATCCTGCCAGAACTCGGTGGAGAAGTCGCCCTACGAGCCGAAAGCGGCATCGCCAAACTCAGCGTCGTCGGCATTGGCATGAGAAGCCATAGCGGAGTCGCCGCTAAGATGTTCAAAGCCTTAGCCGACGTCAGCGTCAACATCCTCATGATCTCCACCAGCGAGATCAAGACCGCCGTCATCGTCAAAGAAGCCGACATCGAAACTGCCGCCAAAGCCGTTCACACAGCTTTTGGGTTGGATGCGGCATAAATTTTTATGCTAACCAGTTATTGAGGGGCCCTCAAAGAGGTTCCTTTCAACTTCTTTTAAAGCCCACGGCAGCGATCAACGACTGGGCATTTACAGCCAATTGGGAATCGAGTGAAAATCAATATCCATGCATCATGGACTTAAAATTGGCGTTTATTCAGTGTCCAAAAAGCACACTTTGACGCCTTTCCTTCCTGCATGAACGCTCCGTTTGTATCACGACTGCTTTTGATCACCGCCCTGCTCACCGCAGTCGGACAGGCTGCGCCGAGCCCAGAGGCGATCAAGTTTTTCGAAAGTAAAATCCGCCCGATCCTAGTAGAAAGCTGCCAGGAATGCCACGCGGAGAAAAAGCACAAAGGTGAGCTGCGTGTCGATAATCTGCCCTACCTCCTTCAAGGTGGTCACACGGGGCCTGCGGTGGTACCGCATAAACCAGAGGAGTCTGTTCTCATCCATGCCGTCAGCTACTCTGACCCCGATATGGAAATGCCGCCAGACGGTAAACTGCCAGACGATCAGATAGCTGCCTTGAAACAATGGATTCTCATGGGCGCGCCTTGGCCCGAAGCTGAGGTGGCCACTGCCAAAATGGGTCGCCGCCCAGGCGATATCACAGACGAAGACCGGAAGTGGTGGTCCTTTCAACCGGTGAGCAATCCACCTGTTCCTAAAACCAGCGCTAACCACCCAGTGGATGCTTTCATCCAAACGGAACTGACCAAAAGCAAGCTGCAACCTAGCCCAGAAGCCACTCCGCATGAGTTGATCCGGCGCTTAACCTTCGATCTTCATGGTTTGCCGCCGGAGCCAGGTGTCGTGGATCAATTTGTCCAAGAATACAGCGCCGCAAAAGCCCAGGATAAGCTGGACCAGACCCCCAGCTCACAAACCCATGCCGATGGAGTCTTTGCTAGTTGGGTGGATCAACTACTGGCCAGCCCGCATTACGGCGAACGATGGGCACAGCATTGGCTGGATCTCACTCGCTACGCTGAGAGCGAAGGCTACCGCCTTGATTCCTATCGCCCCAATGTGTGGCCTTATCGCGACTACGTGATTCAGTCTCTCAATGACGACAAGCCCTACGACCAGTTTGTGCGTGAGCAATTGGCCGGAGATGAGATCGCTCCAAATGATCCAAAAATCGTCATCGCCACAGCTTTTCTGCGCCACACCATCTACGAGTATAACCAGCGCGATGTCGAGACCCAGTGGCGCAATATTTTAAACGAAGTCACCGACGTCACGGCGGATGTCTTCCTCGGCATGAGCGTGCAATGCGCTCAGTGTCACGATCACAAATTTGATCCCATCCTGCAAAAAGACTACTACCGGCTGCAATCCTTCCTGGCCAACATCACCTGGCCTGAGAACAAAAAGCTGGCCACACCAGCGGAAATCAAAGCGCATGACGATCAGATGAAAATCTGGCTAGCTGCCACCGTGGAGCCAAGAGCCATCATCGACCAAATCATTGAGCCTCGAATTGAAAAAGCCCAAACTCACGCCATGGAGATCTTCCCTGAAGAAGTGGTGGCCATGTGGAAGAAGCCTAGGGAGCAGCGCAGCCCCTATGAGGAGCAGATCGTACAATTAGCTTGGCGTCAGGCCGAGTATGAGCGGTATCGATTCAAGACCGACAAGATCAAAGATCCCGAAGCCACCCAGCTCAAAGACGCACAAATCAAACTGGCTGAATTTGATCATCTGAAGCCAGCATCACTGCTTACCACCTATGCCATTGGTGAGACCGGCCGCAAAGCAAGAGATGCCACCTTTAAGACCCGCAAAGCAGGTCAAACAGAGGCCAAACCCGGCTTCCTCACCATCCTCGATCCCACAGACGCCACGATCCCTGAACCCAAGCCCGGTATGACGACCAGCGGACGCCGCACCGTCTTAGCAAACTGGCTAACCCGCCCAGAAAACCCACTCACTACCCGTGTCATCGTCAACCGACTTTGGCAGTATCATTTTGGCCGAGGTATCGTCGCCACGCCAAGCGACTACGGCCATCTGGGAGAAAAACCCACTCATCCAGAGCTGCTCGACTGGTTAACCACCCAATTCATTCAGGGCGGCTGGAAAATGAAATCGCTGCATAAACTCATCGTCACCAGTGCCGCCTACCGCCAAAGCGCCTTGGTCTCTCAACCATCTGCCATGCAGACCGATCCAGAAAACAAGCTGCTCTGGCGCTTCCCACCGCGCCGCCTGGATGCCGAGCAGTCGCGCGATGCCATTCTGAGCGCCTCCGGTGAGCTAGACACCACCATCGGTGGTGAAGGCGTTGAAGCCGCCAAACCACGCCGCAGCATCTACACGCGAAAAATGCGTAATACTCAGGACGCCTTCTTGCAAAGTCTCGATGCACCACCCGGCTTTGCCAGCGTGCCCACACGTGACGCCACCACTACTGCCACCCAGAGCCTGCTCATGATCAATGGTGACTGGCCACTGGAACGATCGGCTGCCATGGCCTCCCGCCTCATCGCCAGCAAGCCAACCAACGACGCCCAGATTATCGACCTAGCGTATGATCTGACCTTCTCTAGAAATCCCACCCCCAAGGAAAAATCCGCCGCACTGACCTTCCTCAGCACCCAGCGTTCCCGCTTGAAAAAAGAACTGCCAACGCAGGCACCGATTGTTCCAGCGTTAACAGAAGCCAAAACCTACTTTGGTTCCGCCTCGGCATCCAAAACAGTCAAAACGCTCTGGATGCAACCGGGCTCTCCCAATGAAAAACTCCAAGTCAAAACCCCCGCTCAGATTGAAGCTGACAGATTTTCCATCGAAGCCGTTGTCAATCTCAACAGCCTATATCCCAATGGTTCCGTGCGCACCATCGCATCACGTTGGGACAATGACAAAGCCTCGGCAGGCTGGGCACTCGGCGTCACGAGTGAGAAATCCGCTTACAAGCCTAACAACCTAATCGTCCAACTCGTTGGCGAAGACTTCCAACGCAGCCTTGTTTATGAAGTCGTCCCCAGCGGACTGCGCGTCCCCTTAAACAAGCCCTATTATGTAGCAGTCCAAATCAGCAATGTACCCGCTGAAGGCCAAAAATTTGGCGGCACCGTCACCTTTTATCTGCGTGACCTCAGTGATCCCGCTGCGCCGATGCAGACGGCCACCGTCACGCATCAAATTTGCGGCAATTATGTCAATCCAGCCCGCACTCTCTACATCGGCGGCCGTGAAAAAGACAAAGGCAGCCTCTGGCACGGGGCCATCGCCCGAGTCATGCTTCACCAAGGTTCCCTTAATGCAGGAGAACTCATGACTTGGACCGGCATGAGTAATCCCATCTGTCTACTTGATCTGAATGCAGACAGCGCCACGGAGATGCTTAAAACCGCCTGGAAATGGGAAACCAGCGCTTCAATCACCACACCCAAAGGCAAAAGTGATCCCAACAGCGAGGCCATCGCCGACCTTTGCCACGTTCTCTTAAATGCCAACGAGTTTTATTATCTCCAATGAGGGGACATTAATCTCGGTTCTAGCAGCGTGATTTCACCAGCAGCAATACCTAGACTTCAGCCTGTAAATTTAAACGGCCAAAGTGTTATTTTTCGTGCCGTTCCACGAAATTAAAATAAGAAAACAGCACCCGGCGGAGAAGAAGTGGCCAAAAGCACAAAAATCTAAGAGACTGGATTCAAGCTCTTTGCGTTGCTACCAGTCTCCCCCGACAAGCCATTCCTTTCCTTACATTACCAAATGGTAAGGTGCCGTTTTGAACTCGATTTGATAGGATGTATTTAATTCCAAATTAAATCGCGCTGATCCATATGCCATACCGTTACTTCGTCTTTTCGACCATAGTGCTGACAGCCGCTTTCGGCTTGTCCAGTTACATTGCCGAGAGCCAGAAGAATGAGTTCATTCGGAGCAAGCGGCCAAATCCAAGTCCACAAATGTTGGATCAAACGGTGAAGGCAATAAGCATTTCTGGAAGTTCCATCGCTCCGGGGGGGGTTGGTGGACGCCAGTCGCAATTCTCGGCGGTGTTTGGGGTTTGATCCTCAAGCATCGCCGAGATTCTTGTGAAATTCCAACAAGATCTAGCGCATCAATTTGATCGCACGTTTGAAGTCACCTACCCCAGCCTGATCAGGACCATAGCGAGCTCTGGCATATAGCTCTGCTAAGCGCTCCATTTCCTCCGCTAGACTCGGGCGTAATTTCCCAATACGCTGAGCATAATCCAGCGGCCCTTCATGACCCATTCGTGGGGGTAACCCACTACGTTCTAACTTGAAGCATAACTGCCGCCATGCCCTCGCCCAGGCATCATCTTGGCGCGCAGGACGCCGAAGCCAAAACAGCAAAGTCAGCAAAGCCAAAAGAAAGACACCTGCACACAGGAGCAACATGGGATGACCCCGCCATCTACCCAACCCCAGCCAAGTCAGCCACTCAATCTGGGATTCCTCATTGAAGTTAATGACCGAGTTAAACCAATCATACTCCACACCATCCCACCAGAGTTGTATCGCCTCAGAACCACGCCAGAAGTAGCTATTCCGCTGCCGTTCAAGTTCACCCTCGCCAGCCAGCAGGGTACGCAAATCTAGATCCATACGTCCAGGCGCCAACGCTGCCGTCAGATCCACGCGTGTCCAGCCTCTGCCTTCAAGCCAGAGCTCTGTCCAGGCATGAGCATCTGATTGCCGTACAATCATGTAACCTCCTCGTGGTGACCACTGCCCCCCCATGTAGCCGATCACGACCCGTGCCGGAATACCAGCAGCACGCATCAGCGTGGCAAAAACAGCGCTGTAGTGCTCACAAAACCCGACCTTCCGATCAAAAAGAAATTCATCCAGCGCCCCACTGCCCTGATAAGTTCCTGGGTCCAGAACATACTGAAATCCCTGCTCCTGAAAATAGCCCACGGCGAACTGAGCTATCTTTAGGTCTGTTTTTCCAGCCTGTTTAAACTGTTGAGCCAACTGTTTGACTTGAGGCGATAGAGACCTTGGCAATTTTAGCGCCGTCTCACGCTGAGCAGGCGTCAACTCGATACTGTCCTGTGTCAGACGCGAAATCACCTCAATGCGCTTTAGGCCGTTCACAGGCTCGACCGACACAAGCATGTCACTCATATCAGGTAGGATCATGCGGCCATCATCGCGTGCCAGCACCGGCACATCCAAGCTAGGCAGCCATTGTCGTCCATGCGGCTCCATCGTGATGATTTGCTTGAGATCCCCGGACTTTGGCAGGCGCACACGACGTTTAATGGGCCAATCTGGCCCTCTTCTCCAGCTCAGCCCTTCCCCATCCCACAGCACCACGCAGCGCCAGTAGCGGTTCACATTCGGGGGTGGAGCACTGAGCGGAAACTCCACACGAAAGGCGGGTTCAGAACTCTGAGCCAACTTCGACACCTGACCTGGTTCCATGTCCTCCGAAACACCGGTCTTACGCGTGCGCTGCGTTCCAAACTGAGATAAAGCCTCAAAGGCACCTCGTGGAAAAACAAAAAACAGTATAACCGCCACAGGCATCGCTTGCAGGAGCATCGTGCCTGTGAGACGCAGTGGTGGCAAGAGATCCAGACGCCCACGCCTAAAGCGTACCATGCACACAGCAATGCCAAAAAAGGTCAACAAGGTCCACAACGAGCGACTCAGTGTCTGCTCAGACAAGAGTCCGCAGAGACAAAGAAACCAAGCAATCATCGTCAGAACTTGAAAATCATGCGGAGTTCGAGATTCCAGGAGCTTTGCGCCTAATAAAATCACCAAGGCCGCGATCCCCCCCTCCATGGAAAACAAGCCTGTCGGCTGCAAAAAATGCACCATTCCTAGGCCCAAACTCAGAACTGCCATCGGCACCCCATTCGGCAGACGCTTATTTAAAATCAAACGGCACGCAATACAGGCAAACAAAACAAACAGACCCGCTACCGGTGTGATATCCAACACAGGGAGGGCCACCAGCATCAACATCCCACAAAGCGCCAGAAGTAGGCCCCGCGGTAAAAATGAACTGTGCTCATGACCTGGAGGCAAACGCTTGCTCTTCTGCACCTTCTGTAGCTTTACCTGATTTACACCAGCCATCTCCGAGAGTGCATCAAGACACCTTTGAGCATGAACCGGCCCCAGATTAACAGCAACCTCACTCTCCGGAAGTCGCAGAGCATAAGGCGTGAATGAGGACTCACAGGTTTCAATCCAACGAGCCATCTGGTTAGCTCGGGCAACTGGCTCCAAGTCTACCTTTGACCAATCCAGAGTCACCGCGGCCCCTGTTTCAGGGGCCCACTGCTTCACCAGTAGCGGCCGACCACGCGCCACAGCACGCCAGTCCACGTGCCGCAAAGAATCCCCTGCCTGCCACTCCCGCACTCCAGCAAAATCGTCTCCCTCTCTCCCAGGCTGACCGGCACTTTGACCTGACTCCAATCGCGTGCCCGCCAGCGCCGAATCAGCCACAGGCAGTGGTAACACACCCTCTGCCGGAGGATGCGACTTCCTCGTCTGGGCAATCATCACATCACGCTCCGCGCTGAAAAGCCCCAGTGGATAACTACTTTGTAAACGCACCCGAATGGAAGGCTCCACCCCAATCTCAGTCGCAGGTAAGACCACGGATACCGCCAGCTTTTGTCCACTTTCTATCTGCTCAATAAAACTCCACTTTTGACTGCCTGCACTCAGCACCTCAACACCCCAAACAGCCTGCGAACCCGTCGCACGAATTTCCAATGGTAGCTTGCTCTCTAAGCCTGCCTTTTCGGCACTTAGACGGCCTGCCACCACTTCCAGACCTCGCAGATTCTCCCAGGCCCGAATCCACGACATCGCGGCTATCGTCCCAGTCAAAAAACAGAGTAAATAAGCAGCCCCATTGTTCTGCACGGCACCCGTGTAGGCCATCGCAGCGACGATCCCGATCAGCGACAGCGTGTGGAAATTAAACCGCACACGAATCGATGACTTCCGGAACTGCTGCCAGCGCGAGCGCCACCCAGAAGTCTCTGCATCACGCTGTTTGTCCGCACTCATCGATTTAAGGAATCACCGTTTCCGTCAGCAACTGCTCTGCCTCATCCACATCTCCGGTCAGTCGATGTCCCATGACCGATACACCCACCGCCTGAATGTCCTCAGGCAGCACCATCGCCCGACCTTCCAGTAGCGCCCAAGCACGTGCCGCAGCCAGCAGCGCCAGCCCAGCCCTTGGAGATAATCCATGTCTCTGGCGACGACTCTCAGCCAACAGATCCTGCAAATAATCCAACAAAGCTGGGGCCACATACACCTGTCGCACCAGCTTTTGCATCGCCTCCAGTTCCGACCAGGCCATAGCCGTCGGCATCTCACGCAGCAGCTCACGCCGATCCCGACCCTGCAGCATCTCACGCTCAAACACCCGATCCGGAGCCCCTAGCGCCAAGCGCATTAAAAACCGATCCAACTGCGACTCCGGCAGCCTGAACGTCCCAATCTGACTCGATGGATTCTGCGTCGCGATCACAAAGAAAGGCACGGGTAAAGGATGTGGCACACCATCACAGCTCACCTTCCCTTCCTCCATCGCCTCCAGCAGCGCCGACTGCGTCTTGGGCGTGGCGCGATTGATCTCATCTGCCAGCAGCACCTGAGTAAACACCGGCCCTGGATGAAAGCTAAAAGCACCCGTTTCTCTTTGATAGATCGATGCTCCTAGGATGTCTGCCGGCAGTAGATCACTCGTGAATTGAACACGCCGAAACTGAAGTCCAAGCGACTGCGCCAACGCCTGAGACAGTAGTGTTTTGCCCACTCCCGGTTGATCTTCAAACAGCAAATGCCCCCGCGCCAATAAGCAGGTCACGGCCAGTTTGATCACCTTCTCCTTTCCCAGAATGATCTGGGATAAAGCCGCCGTGAGGACTTTCAGTCTTTGAGCCGAAGCCATAGCATCCGCAGTCGTGAGAATCAGATTAGGGGGGGGAGTTAAATCAGAGGACACGCAGCACTTTCACCGTAAACCGTCCCAGACAGCAAGCCTAGAGTGATGCCACGAGAAGAAAGCGTTCGGAGGTGCTTAGTGCCATCATAATTAACCCAAGGGCCAAGGTGAAGCCAGAGATCCAACTTTCAAAGAGCGCTATGTCGAAGCCACTAGGCATCAATACCTATATCATGATAGCCACCTTTATTTCTCAAAACGCTTCCGCAGTTCGTTGAAATAGCGGCGGACTTGTTCTCGGCGGGCCAGCGGCAGGGCTGAGTCATCAAGGGCTTCTTCTTCGGCGGCTATGGCTTCCGCAGCGATCTGGCTGGCACTGCGACTGGCCGCTTCTTTGCGCACACCGCCTTCAATCGCGCGGACACTGGATTGACCTTCGTTGTTTGACTCAGTGTTGACGACGACTTGATTCTTGATGCTGAGCTTCTCAGTCGCCTCGGTATTGAGTTCAGAGACACCAGCACCTGAATCTTTTCCACCTGGCATTGACAGTCCCAAGCTTGGACCTTGCCCCTGATTCTGACCCGGTGGGCCAATCATGAACGCATCTGGCTTATCACCCGGTTTCTGGCCTGGAATGGGCGCAAACAACCTAGGCTGGCCCTCTTTTCCCTGCTGACCGCCGGCAGGGACTTGGGAGAGTGCCATCGGCTGACCTGCCTGCGCTCCTGGATTGGGGTTCTGCTGGAGCATTTGTTGTGGCTGCTCATTCTGAGCTAGGCCTGGTGGCTGAAGAGCTTGCTGAGACTGCCCCGATTGGCCACTCTGACCGTTCTGGCCCGCATTAGGCTGCGTCTGACCCACTTTCTGGGCAGATTGCTGCGCTTTGCCACTTTGCCCTTGCTGACCAGCCTCGGCCATCTGTTGCATGCTGCCTGATTGATTTTGACTGTTGATGTTACTGCCTGCATCACGGAGTTGCTGCGCTAGTTTTTCCAGCTCCTCCTTGGATTTTTCTCGGCGGGCCAGATCCCGCATTTTGTCAGCCAGTTTTTGGAATTCGGCCCCAGCCTCGGCTGATTCAGATTTCTGGATTTGATCTCCGGCATTCAGAACATGCTGACCGACAGGGCGCTCACGATCTTCTTTTTCGGACTGCTGTTGGTTATCTTTGAGGGTTTCACTCAGTCTTTCCCGTGCTTCAGCAGTCAATTGCGGGGATTTTAATTGTTGGGCGAGCGCCTCAGCCTCAATAGCACTTTGATTGGCGTTTTTAGCCGCAACGGCATCTCCCAAATCAGCCGTGTCGGCATGCTCACGAAGAGACTGGATAAGTTTGTCAGAAGCCCAGATATCCTTCTCAGCGTGCAATCGGTTCGCCAGCTTTTCGGCATCGCGGGCACGCTGCTCCAGACTAGCCATGACCTCGCGAGCATCCTTCCCTCCGGCTTTTACTAAATCTTCCGCGGTTTGCTTCAGGCTTTGAGTGAGTTTTTCCAGAGCTTCCTGCTCTTCAGCATTCAGACCTTCGAGCTTCTTTTTATCCCAGGCAGCTTGGGCAAGGCGCTCGGCTTCCTTTTTCGCCACCAACTCCATATCAGCATCCACAGTCGCAATCTTGGCAAGAGGATGCAACACATGGCCGAGGAAGAGGCTTAGCAGAGCCACGATCAAAGGCAGGCTAAGCCAGCGATGCGGCTGCAGCGGCAGATCACGAGTCAAATGAGGTAAAGCTTCACCAAGCAGCAGCCGCTGCGCACTTAAATGATCACTCTCTGCCCCGGTTAAAGAGGGCTGCTGCTCAAACCACCAAGCACTGGCAAAGGCCTCTCGGCGCCCCGCAGCCTGGTCCCAATAGGCCAAGTCACTGTAATGCCCAGGCTGCCGCCACCAAGCTAAGGCTAAGGGCACGAGCAACCAACCCGACAAAAGACCCCAGAGCAGCACAACCCAGACCTTTTGATCGGTCCAAGCCGTCAGGATCGATAGAACTGCCATGATAGCCACCGCAGGCCAAAGCGTCTGCCCCAGCCAAGCAATCCAGCGACGCAGAGCCAACCACCTAGCCACTCGCTGCGCCACGGGCGTAAAGGCAGGACTTAGGTGTGCTTCATCAGGCATGGCCGTAGTGTGAGCCTAAGAACTGCGGATGCGAATGAATTTTCATCCTGCTTAAACTGGAAAAGATGTATCCAGACGGCCGTTTCAGCCGCATAAATGGCTATCCATGCTTAACGTTAACGACCTCCTCGCTAAGGACCTGCTTCCAGATACTGTCATTCGTTTTGGCATCCGCCAACGTCTGGCTGCCACCATCCGTAAACACTCGCGACCCGACATTGAGTCGCAAAAAGCCGCCCTTATGGATCATATCGCAGGTCTGAAACAAAGCCCGGTCGCCATTGCGACTGACGAGGCCAATGAGCAGCATTATGAGGTGCCCACGCGTTTTTACCAACTTTGTCTGGGTAAACATTTGAAGTACAGTTCAGGCTATTGGCCAACCGATGAAACCACCTTTGATGAATCGGAAGCCCTCATGCTGAAGATGACCTGTGAACGTGCCGAATTGGCCGATGGGCAACGCATCTTAGAACTTGGCTGCGGCTGGGGCTCTTTGTCCCTCTGGATGGCGGAACATTATCCAAAGGCTGAAATCACCAGCGTCTCAAACTCCCGGACCCAGAAGGAACACATCGATGCGGAAGCTGCGCGCCGAGGTCTAAAAAACCTCACCATTGTCACTGCCAACATGATTCACTTTGCAGGCGTGGGCGATGGCATTTTCGACCGCTGTGTTTCGGTCGAAATGTTTGAGCACATGAAAAACTATCAAGAGCTTCTTCGCCGTGTCTCGACTTGGTTGAAGCCTAGCGGCAAGCTCTTCGTCCACATCTTCACCCATCGTGAACTGGCCTATCACTTCGAGGTCCAAAGCGAAAATGATTGGATGGCTAAATACTTTTTCACCGGAGGCCAAATGCCCAGTGACGATCTCCTCATCTATTTTCAGGATCATCTGAAAATCGAAGATCACTGGTGCGTCAGCGGCACCCACTACAGCCGCACCTCCGAGGCTTGGCTGGCAAAGATGGACGCAAACAAAGCTGAGATCATGCCCCTCTTCCGCGAGACTTATGGTGCAGACCAAGCTGTAAAATGGTGGGCCTACTGGCGCATCTTTTATTTGGCATGCGCAGAACTCTGGGGCTACCGAGGTGGAGAAGAGTGGATCGTTTCTCATTACCGTTTCGTCAAACCCGCTTAACTCGAATGAAAGCGATCCTCCTTAGCCTCTTCACCCTCGTCTCAGTCTCTGCCCAAGACGCTGCGACGTTGATCCAGCAGGGTGACGCCATGGATCAAGAGTACCAAGCTGAAAACGCACTGAAGTATTATTTGCCCGCCGAAAAGTTGCAGCCCGACAATGCGAATCTGCTCGTAAAGATCGCTCGGCAATACATCTATCGGATGACAGCCCTGGGCTCGACCGCAGATCAACTAGCCTCGGCTAAAACAGCGCAAAGCTATGCCGAAAGAGCCGTCGAAGCCGACCCCAATTGCAGTGATGCTTACCTCTCGATTTCCGTCAGCCTAGGTCGCCAAATTCAGCTTCAAGGCAATCGCGAAAAAGTAGCCGCCTCAAAACCCATTAAGGAGAATGCAGAAAAGGCCACCAAGCTAAACCCCCGCAATGACTACGCTTGGCATATCTTGGCACGCTGGCATCAAGGCCTTGCCGGCGCCAATAACTTCCTCCTCAGCATTGCCAATCTGATCTATGGCGAGATTCCACCAGCGTCGAATGCTGAGGCCGTGAAGTATTTTGAGAAAGCCATCGCCCTACGACCAGACCGCCTCATTCATCATATGGAGCTGGGTCGGACCTACGCACAGATGGGCAAAAAAGAAGAAGCTCGCCAACTCATCAACAAAGCCTTAGCCATGCCAAACCGCGAAAAAGATGACGCCGAGACGAAAGAGCGCGGAAGAAAAACACTGGCTACTCTGTGATCGATTGAGAGCCCAAGATTCTCAGGATTCTTGGCCAGTTTTGAGGCAAATCCCCAAAGCATTTGTCCTGCCGCAGCGCCACCACTTTCCGCCGACCCAGATCGATCTCATGCTAAATCCGACACAATCTTTGCTGAGATTTAATTAAAACGTCTTCGTTTCAGGACTCACGCCATGAAACGCTTTTTCACGATTCTTCTCTGCGCCCTTAGCGGGTTAGCGCAGGCCGTCGATAAACCCAATATCATTCTAATCTACACCGATGATCACGGTCATGCTGATCTGGGGATCTACGGCGCTGTCAAAGATATCAAGACACCGAACCTCGATGCCTTGGCCCGCAGTGGTGTGGTAGCGACGCACGGCTACAGCACCGCTCCTCAGTGTGTACCCTCGCGTGGCGGCCTGATGACCGGAAAATTCCAGGGGCGCTTTGATCTCGACAACAACGGCTCCGCGCTTGATGGCTTCAATAAGGAAACCACTATTGCTACGAGATTACAGAATGCGGGTTATGTCACAGCGCAATTTGGCAAGTGGCACCTCGGACCACCGAACGAAATCACACGGCACGGCTTCAAACACGTGTATTCGCAACACGGAGGACAGAAGTTCGCGGCTAACATGACGATTGACGGCAAAGATCGCCCAATGAGCGATCTTTCACCAGAGGCCTATCATCTGGATGGTTGCTCCAAGGCCGCAGCTTCCATCATTGAGCGCTACAAGGACCAGCCTTTCTTCCTTTACGTCGCCTATCGCGGACCGCACACTCCTTTGGATGCACCTCAGAGTTACCTAGACCGCTTCCCCGGAAAAATGCCAGAGCGCCGCCGTGCCGCTCTCGCGATGCTCTCAGCCATTGACGACGGCGTGGGCCTCATCACGAGCACGCTGAAAAAACATCATCTGACTGAGAAGACACTCATCTTCTTCATTGGTGATAACGGTGCTCCGCTAAAAATTCACAAGACCGACTCTCCCCTCAACGGTGATGCCGGTGGCTGGGATGGCAGTCTCAACACACCCCTCAATGGTGAAAAAGGCATGCTCTCCGAAGGCGGCATGTCCACCCCTTATCTCATCGCATGGCCAGGCACGATCCCTGAAGGCCAAGTTTATGAACATCCTATTACGGCCCTCGATTTCGCAGCGACGGCTTGTGAAGTCGCTTCGATTACTCATCAAATGAATTTAGACGGTGTGAACCTCCTCCCACACCTCACTGGCGAAAACAAAACAGCACCGCACGAAACACTGTATTGGCGCTGGATGGCCCAAAGCGCCGTCCGCGAAGGAACGTGGAAACTCCTGCGCGGCGGCGAGCGAGAGTACCTCTACGACCTCAGCAACGACCGCGAGGAGAAACATAACTTAGCAAAACAGCACCCCGAGATCGCCACAAGACTCCGCAGCAAACTCAAAATCTGGGCCGATACTTTGAATCCACCTGGCATGGCGCTCGGCCAGATGGCCGCCACCTGGAATGACTACTTCGATCACTATCTCGATGGTAAAGCCATCGTGAGCACACCTGGAAAAGCCGCGAAAGCCAAGACAGAAGAAGGCATGCAAGGCTGGCTAGCACGCAATGGAACGCTCAGTCAAAAGGCAGGTGTTTTTCTCCTCACGAGCGACAACAAAGCTCAAGCGCCATTCATCACCCGCAGCCAACTCAAACTCCAAAGCCCACTCAGCGCCTTACTCATCATCCAATCAGATACTGCCGGAACAGGCGGCGTTGCTTGGCGCATGGAAGGTGACAAAGATTTCTTACCCACCAACCGAGTCGCCTTCAAAGTCAACGCTGTCAGTGGTTGGCAAATCTATGAAGTCCAGCTACCCGCCAAGGGCAAGATGATCCACCTGCGCGTCCATTTTCCTCTCGGCATAACCCAGATTCAAACGTTAGCCATCAAGGATGCTGCTGGCAAGGTCCTGCTCAGTCTCCAACCATGAGATCTGACAGGATAACCTGAAACGAGGTCAGCGTTGCATCCTAAAAATGCTATCTCCGGTGTCCCTCAGCTACCCCTGATGCCGCATCCGGAACTGCTTCGGCGTTAGGCCGATGCGTTTGCGGAAATGCTGGGTGAAGGCGCTTTGGTCGCAGAAGGCGTGGGCTTGCGCGATGTCGATGACTTTATCAGTGGTTTGAATCAGGGCTTCGGCAGCGGACTCGATGCGGATGCGCAGCATGAGTTCATAGGGGGTGACACCGAGAGCTTGGTGGATCTTGCGATACAGCGTGCGCTCGGAGAGGCCGCATTCGCGGGCGAGTTCGGCGGTGCTGAGGATGCGACTCGTATTCTTCTGAATATGACTGACGATGAGCGTGACTTCGCTACTGGGCTGATGACGGCTACTGCCTTCATCACGGCGGGTGAGACCCATGAGGCCGATGATCTTGCCGTTCTTGCCTCGCAGCGGCACCTTGGTGGTAAGAAACCAAGTCAGCGTGCGCTGCTCGTCATACCAGACTTCGAGGCGATTGATCAACGGTTTGCCCGTGCGGAAGACGAGCGCGTCATCGGCTCGGTAAGCCTTGGCAGCTTGCTCGGGATAGAAGTCTTCGTCGAGTCGGCCAATGACGTCGACTTCACGTTCGAGGCCCAGGCGGCTCCACATCGGCTCACTGGCAGCGATGAGGCGACTCTCACGATCCTTCACAAAGAAGAACACGTTGGGCTGCTGATCAAACATGAGCCTGAATGCCTGCGGATCGGTCATTCTGGCAAAAAAGGCGCTCTGGATAGATTTGGGAGACATGGCAGGATTTTAACAACTTTTGGCAGAACTAGGCCATACATTTTTGAATTGAAAGGCGTTTATATATTTATATGAAAATCTGCCATTTCTTCTCCATCTATAGTCTTTGCCTTCTCGCCTGCACGGTGGCATCTGCCCACAATACGGTGCTCACGCTGCGTCAGGACGATGCTGCTAACACGATCTCGGTCTATCGCGAAAATGACAAGGAAGCAATCCTCACGCAGAATGTACGGCCGGATTTTCGGCCTTACCTTCATCCGATTGTAGCACCGGATGGCAAGGGCTTGCTGACGGAGTATAGCCCAGGACATCACAAGCATCAGACTGGACTCTACTGGGGGCTGAAGCAGGTGAATGGGCGCGACTATTTTCATAATCCGAGTGCGGGCTTCTGGCGCAAGGTGTCGAGCACGGTGCTCGTGCCCAAAGGCGAGGTGGTGAAATGGACAACGGTTTATCAACTGCTCGGTGCCGAGGGCAAGCCAGTGATGAACGAGACGCAGGTCTGGACGATGCGCGATAACGATGGTCGTTACTTCCTGGAGCTTGAATGGAAGGGAGAAGGGCTCGTGGACTTGACCATGGCCAAGCAGCCCTACGGTGGACTCTTTCTGCGCATGCCGTGGAAGCCTGGCATGGAAGGCGGCGTGATGAACAGTGCGCGTCAGGGCAACGGGCGCGCTGAAGGACAGCGCTCAATCTGGATGGATGTCGGTTTGAAGCTGGATGGCCGCGAGGATCAGGCGCACATCGCGATTTTTGATCATCCGAAGAACGCGGGTTACCCACAGTCGTGGCGCGTGGATGGGCAGATGGGCGTGGGGCCTTGTCGTGCGATTACAGGCGATTGGAAGATTGCCAAGGGTAAGTCCGAGACGGTGCGGCATCAGTTCTTTGTCTATACGGGCAAGCTCAACGATGTGGTCGTCACAGAGGCGTGGAAGGCCTACACAGGTCAGGGTTCGGATGCAGTGATGTGGGGCATCGCGAAAGCGGAAGGCAAAGCCGCTGGGTTTCTCACAGGAGAGCAAGCCGTCGCGAAGATGACCGTGCCTGAGGGTTTCGAGGCAAAGCTCGCTGCGGTGGAGCCGATGATCACACAGCCGATGGCGTTTTGCTGGGATGATCGCGGGCGGCTCTGGGTCGCGGAAAATCGGGATTATGAAACGCGCAGCGTAGGTTTCTCCGCCGATGGCAACAGCCGCATCCTGATTCTCGAAGACACCAATGGCGATGGGAAGTTCGACACGCGGCAAGTCTTCCTCGAAGGCATTCCCTTTCCCGCCGCCATTGCGGTAGGGTTCGATGGACTCTGGCTCGGCGCGCCGCCCAATCTGCTCTTCGTACCCGACAAGGATCACGATGACAAAGCCGACGGAGACTTCGAAGTTCGCCTCACCGGATGGGGGATTCAGGATCGCCACGAGACCTTAAATAGCTTCAATTGGGGACCCGATGGCTGGCTCTATGGCTGCCAGGGCTTCGCCACACGCTCAACCGTGGGCAAGCCGGCCGATGGCGGCAAGATCTTCCGCAAGGGCGATTCGTTCCCGACCGAGATTCCGGTGAAGGATGGTCAATACATCGACGGCGGCGTTTGGCGCTATCATCCAACGAAGGATCGCTTCGAAGTCGTCGCGCACGGCTTCAGCAATCCGTGGGGAATGGACTTTGATGACCACGGCCAGATCTTCATCACCGCCTGCGTGATCCCGCATCTCTGGCATGTCATCCCCGGCGGCATCTATCACCGCCAGGGCGGCAGCCACATCAATCCTTACGTCTTCGACGACATCAAGACCATCGCCGATCATCGTCATCGTTCCGCGCATGGCGGCGCTCGTGTCTATCTCGCGGATGAGTTCCCAAAGGAATACCGCGACCGCATCCTCATGGCGAACCTGCACGAGCATGATGTGATCACGGACATCCTCAAACCCAGCGGCTCGGGCTTCATCGGTCATCATGGCAATGAACCACTCTTTGCCAATGACAACGCCTGGGTGGGCTTCAGCATGGAGATCGGACCCGATGGAGCGGCGTATGTGCTCGACTGGCATGACACCGAAATTTGCGGCAATGCCACGCACGACAAAGACACGGGCCGCATCTACCGCCTCGCGCCGAAGGGCCTGCCAGGAAAGACCGGCATCAATCTCGCCGCGAAGACCGATCTCGAACTCGTCGGCCTGCTGACGCATCGCAACGATTGGTATAGCCGCCGTGCTCGCGTATTGCTCCAGCAACGCGCTGCTGCAAGTCAACTCAATGGCGCAGTGCCTGCGAAGCTGTGGGAACTCTTCGCCCAATCCAAGACCTCCGCGCATCAACTCCGCGCACTCTGGGCTCTGCACGTCACGCAAAATCTCCCCGCGGATCGTTTGCTGCCGTTGCTCGATCATGCCGAGCCATATATTCGCGGTTGGGCCATTCAGTTGCTTGGCGAAGATCGCGCTTACAGCCCGGCAGCCCTAGCAAAGTTCTCCGCGATGGCGGAGAAGGACAGCTCGCCCATCGTGCGACTTTACCTCGCGGCGGCGCTTCAGCGCATGAATGTGGCGGAGCGCTGGTCCATCGCGCAGAACCTCGTCGCTCATGCCGAGGACGCTACGGATCACAACCTGCCGAAGATGCTTTGGTTCGGCATCGAGCCGATGGTCGAAGCCGATGCCACTCGCGCGATGGCGCTTGCCACGCACAGCAAGATCCCGCTGCTTGCGCCATACATCGCCCGCCGCGCCATCGCTGCCAAACAGCTCCAACCGATAGCCGCAACACTGCTGAGCAACACCGATCTCGCCCTGCGTCTCCAGCTTCTGGAAGGTGTGCGTGATGGACTCAAATCGCTGGGCCGCGATGCGGTCACAAAGCCGAAGAACTGGGACGAAGCCTTTGCCGCGCTCGATGCCACCAAAGATGCAAAATTGAGCGACTTCACCGCGCAGATCGGTCAACTCTTCGGCGA
>CAMBPS010000020.1 GCA_945869675.1 Prosthecobacter debontii
TCGCCCGCCTGATTCAGGCTTATTTGCCCCATCCCCCACCGCCATGCCCAAAAAGACCATCCGCGACATCGAACTGAGTAATAAACGCGTCCTCGTCCGTGTGGACTTCAACGTCCCGCTGGATGAAAAAGACGGCAGCATGGTCATCACGGATGCCACACGTATTCAGGAGACTCTACCTACCCTGAACTACCTGATCGAAAAAGGTGCCAAGGTCATCCTTTGCAGCCATTTGGGCCGTCCAAAAGGTCAGCGTGACCCGAAACAATCCCTCGCTCCCGTAGCCCCTGCACTGAGCGCCTTGCTCGGACGTCCTGTTGAATTTTCGGAGGAAACCATTGGCGAATCCGCCAAGGCCAAAGCACTCGCCCTGCCAGCTGGTGGCGTCTTGCTGCTGGAAAACACCCGCTTCCATGCTGGTGAAGAAAAGAATGAGGCTGAACTCGCCAAGGGTCTTGCTGACCTTGCTGACATCTTCGTCAATGACGCCTTTGGTTCTGCCCACCGCGCACACAGCTCCACCGCTGGCGTCGCCGACTACTTGCCTGCCGTGTCCGGTTTGCTGATGGAAAAAGAGCTAACGTATCTGCACGACGAACTAGAAAACCCAGAGCGTCCATTTGTCGTCATCCTCGGTGGAGCCAAGGTGAACGACAAGATTGAGGTCATCAATCGTCTCCTCGAAAAAGCCGACACTATCATTATCGGTGGAGGAATGGCCTACACCTTACGCAAGCTCGTCCAAGGTATCACCATTGGTAAAAGCCTCTACAAACCCGAATGGGAACCAATCGCCCAAGCGGCCATCGATAAAGCCAAAAAGCTCGGCGTAAATTTGCTCATCCCTGTGGATGCCATGATCACAGACGCCTTTGACTTTGATGCTAAAAAACTTGGCAATACAAAATACACAGCCGTGAACGAGAACATCCCAGAAGGCTGGGAAGGTGTCGATATCGGCCCTGAATCCGTGAAGCTCTTCGCGGCTGAAATCGCCAAAGCCAAAACGGTCATCTGGAATGGCCCCATGGGTGTCTTTGAGATCAAAGAATCCGCCAAAGGCAGCTTCGACATCGCAGCCGCCATCGCTGAAAACACTGCCGCAAAAACCATCATCGGTGGTGGCGACAGCGTAAAAGCTGTCAAAAAAGCTGGTCTTGCCGATCAAATGACCTTCATCTCTACCGGCGGCGGTGCCAGCCTCGAACTCCTCGAAGGTAAAGTCCTACCAGGTGTCGCCTGCCTACAGGAGAAATAAGCACCGAAGTTTGCATTGGTTTGCGGTCGTCTCGCAAACCAGCCCTTCTGAAAAGCACTGCAAACAATAGCCAACCATCGCAAACAACTGTAAACCTCCCCCAAAAATCTATGCGTAAGCCCATCATCGCCGCTAACTGGAAAATGCACATGACCCCGCAGGAGACGGATGACTTTCTCCGCGCCTTTGCTCGTCTCGTACCTGAAAAATGCCCGGTTCAAATCGTCGTATCTCCGCCTTTTGTGAGCCTTTGCAAAGCTCAGGAAGTTCTTCAAAATGCCCGTGAAAATAGTGTTGAGCTTGCTGCCCAAAACATGAGCCAGTTCCCTGCTGGGGCCTACACAGGTGAAATCAGTGCACGCATGATCAAAGACTGCGGCTGCAAGCATGTCATCTTGGGACATAGTGAGCGCCGCAGCATCTATGGAGAAACCAACGCCATCATCAATGCCAAACTCCTAGCCGCCCTCGAAGCACGCCTGCTGCCCATCCTTTGCATCGGCGAAACCCTCGAAGAGCGTGATGGCGGCTTGATCGAAAAAATTCTAGAAAGCCAATTGCGTGAGTCCCTTGCCGAAGTAGGCGCGCGTCGCGTGCTAGATTGCGTCATCGCTTACGAACCCGTCTGGGCGATCGGAACAGGCCGCACCGCCAGCCCGTTGCAGGCTCAGGAAGCCCATGCTTTCACCCGCAGCGTCCTGACCGACATGTTCGGCGAGGACACCGCGCAGAAACTACGCATCCAGTACGGTGGCAGTGTCAAGCCAAGCAATATGGCTGAACTCATCAGCCAAAAAGACGTGGATGGAGCTCTGGTCGGTGGAGCCAGCATGGAGCCCGGAAGCTTCTGGGAAATCTGCCGTGCAGCGATCGACTACGTCAACGCTGTGGCGTAATCTTCAAGATTCATCGATTTTTGAAACAGGGCTGCTCTCAATAGCAGTCCTGTTTTATTTGTGCCGATGAGTAAAACCCACTTAGGATCATTTCAGGGTACCCGCAAGGCTCTAGAAACGAGGCCTAATTACCCGCTAAGGCGTTACTTTTGACCTGCAAGCTCGCTGCCAGGACCAGCGCCACAGGTGGTCTCTAGACCCATTCTCAGCTATCCGCGTTGCCACCCATGACAGTAACCCTGTAATACAAGTTTACATCGGACTAGCGAATACACTGTATTCATCATTAAACCTAGATCCGAGAATGGAAGATCGTTGAGTTGCGCCAGGGCTTGGTTTCACAAAGCTTCTTCGACTCGAAGCGGCTGTGTCTTGGGTGACACCGCCCGAGAGGCAAAAAGCCTTGTGGAATCAATGACGGATGCAAATCGGCGGTCAGCCATTCCTGAATCTAGCAGACAATCCACGGGGCGTGGGATGTGGAACAAAGAGTAACTTTGGCCGTATGAGTCGGAGACAACAAAGCAACTGGAGAACCAATTTTACAGGAAAACAGAAAGACATGATTTACAGGTCAGAACTCATTCCTGTGAATCCTGTTTTCCTGTTAATCCTGTGATTAGAAACTCGAATCACGAACAGTCTCATATCATCCATGGCGGGCGAAACATCGCGTAACTCTAGGGCAAGTTAGTCGGGAGGTGAAATCATGGGGCATCCATACCAGCCGCCCAGAGCACACCGCGCGGAAGGAGATGCTCCAAGCCAGGCGTATTTTCTGGATGCGGGCTGGAAATAAACACACGGCCTTTTCCAAAGGCACCCTGAGCCTGAGCAGGTGAATTCACCATGACACCAACAGGCGTGCCATTCAAAGCAATCTCCGATTTGTACACTGAGATCGTCGTGTAGGCCGGAATATCCGTGCGTTCGGCGGGCTTGATGACTGGACCATTTCCATAACGAACTTTAAAAGTGCCCTGAACATTACCCAAAAGCTTCTTGCCATCTTGGGTGATTTCGGAGTCTAAGAAGGCCTTCCCGCGTTGCCATTTGCTGGAAACCGTACTGGCGTTTAAAATGCCAAGGCCCCATTTAAAATTCGAGCAAGCAAGATAAGCCCCAGCACAAACGCCAACATAACCCCCACCGCTACGAATATACTCACGAACATTATTCCGCCCTGCCTCACCGATGGATTCCGCCTGTTGACTGCCTGAACCCCCGGAAAACGCAACCACATCAAACTGCTTTAGGTCAATCGTAGCCCACTCCTTAGCCTTCACGCGAGTTACCGTTGCCTCAGGGATAGACTTGATACAATCACTCACATTTTCGATCCCCTCATGAGGTGCTCCTTTGCCATCAAAGATCGCCACTTTAATGGGTTTTGTCTTTGCTGGAGGAGCTATGATCATCTTCATCCCATTCACATCCGGGGGGATGACCTTGGAGTTTACTTTTGATGTTTCAGCCTTGATCATCCAAAAAGTGCTCAGAAAAAGTGTCCCGATAAGGAAGCATTGAGTTTGTCTTGTTTTCATGTGAGTCATTAATCATACAGGCAAGACATGAACTAACATTCATCGCCTCCCCAAAATAAGTCAGCCTACGCCGATCCTCTGCAAGTCAATATCCGCAGCCGCTCCGCTACCGTAGCAGGCGCACTAAAAAATCGGATGGTTTAAGCTGAATCTATAAGGTGAAATACAAGTCACTTCGCATCGTTTTATGGACCATGAAGTTCCTCTTTGCTCTCATTTTGTCACTCGCCTTCGCAGCATCCTCCTTTGCGGCAAAGCCTAACATCCTCTTCCTGCTCAGCGATGACCATAGTTATCCTTTTCTTAGCATTTATGGTGACACGAACGTCAAAACTCCGACACTAGACCAACTCGCAGCGGAGGGCATGAAGTTTCACCGCTTTTTCACTGGGGCACCGCAGTGCGTGCCTTCACGCGCCACTCTGATGACGGGGCGGTCACCCGTAGCCGCACGCATGACGCGCTTCTCGGCACCACTGCCGCATGATGAGATCACGTTCCCAGAACTGCTTCGTGATAAAGGCGGCTACTTCACTGGCATCTGCGGCCGCAGCTTTCACCTCGATGGATCTGGCAAAGGCGGGCCTGAGATCGCTCGCGTGTTTGAGGAGCATGAGCTGAAGACCTTTGAAAAGAGGGTCGATTTCCTAAATGGCTGTGGCGACCCTGCAGTCGCTGACACCTTTGCCGCCTTTCTTGACAAAAAGCCTACTGACAAGCCATTTTTCATGTGGGCAAACTTCAGCGATCCACATCATGCCTGGAATGCACCCGCTGAATTTCGACCTGATCCTGCCTCACTGAAAGTGCCGGCGCATTGGCCAGATCTACCCGGTGTGCGCGAGCAACTCGCCGATTACTGCGCCGAGGTGAATCGCGTGGACCGCACCGTCGCGGGCGTGCTCGATGTATTGCAAAAGCGTGGACTCATGGACAACACCATCATCGTTTTCTGCGGCGACAACGGTATGGCAATGCCCCATGGCAAAGGCTCACTCTACGACCCTGGCTCAAATGTGCCCTTTCTAGTGCGCTGGCCAGGCGTGGTAAAGCCCGGTGGCGATTCACGTGCGCTCATCAGCGCTGAAGATCTCGCGCCCACGCTCCTCGCTGCTGCAGGACTTGCCGCAGGTCCAAAAATGAGTGGTGTGAGCTTTTTACAACTGCTCAAAGGCGAAGAGCATACCCCAAGGAAACACCTGTTCGTTGAGCGTGGCCCGCATGGCTCCGCGCCAGTGCAGGCAGACATGACAAATGCCGGCTACGACCTCGCTCGCGCCGTACGCAGTGATCGCTTCAAATTCATCTACAATGGCACGCCGTGGATCCCGTATTCGCCCGTCGATTCCGCCGGAGGTCAGGCTTGGAAGCAAATGCAGGAAGCCCATGCTGCCGGGAAACTTCCAGAAGGGATGGTGACCACCTATTTCACCACACCACGTCCGGTTTATGAGCTCTACGACCTCCAAGCCGATCCCGCCGAGTTGAACAACCTCAGCGGTAACCCCGAAATCGCCAAGACCGAACACGAACTGCGGGCTGCACTGGCTAAAAAAATGATTCTCGATTGGGATTACCTACCACTTCCTGATCTCATGGAAGGCAATGCGGGCGAAGCTGGCGGAAAGAAAGGCAAAGGCAAAAAGAAAAAGTAGCGCCGATTAATAATCAATGTCTTGAGCAAAGACCCCTGCGTTCGTGATCCCGCACGCTATTCGAATTTGTTCCTTAACTTGAGTGCTATTCATGTAGCACTTTACAATGACCTAGTTTGACGCGGCTAGAGACGTCGTTGTGTCGATACAAACTACGGTTTAGAGATGGCAATGCCGCCAGTGACCATGCTGCTCGGCTTGACATTGAGATCAGAACCGGAGTGATTCGTAATCGTACAGATCGCGGTGGCTGAGGTGAGGCCGACCACTTTGATCGTGGTGCCTGCGGGGAAGATTGCGCCTGCCGCCGTCGAGGCATCAGCAGCATTGCTGCTTGCGAAAGCCGTGCCGGAGTCGTCCGCAAGGATTGTCGCGGCGATGTGGATCGGTGCGCTAGGCACAACGCCTAGACCGATACTGCAGGCCCCGTTTATCTGGATGCTCGACACGCTGATCTGATTCGCGAAATTAATGGTGCCACCATTGATCGTCAGAATGCCAGAGGCCATGAAGGGTGCTGATGAAACTATCGAGCCTGAAGCATTGTTCGTGAAGCCAGTTCCGCTAATAAGAGAACTACCTGTAAGATTGATCGACGTGCTCCCCAGTCCTTGGATCGCTCCTACAGTCGGAGGGTTCAACATTTGCGTGCCAGTGGCTGTGGGGATGGGGATTGGTCCACGCACCAGTCCGCTATTCGGGCCTAACAAGCTCAGCGTATTGTTGACGAGTGTTACCAGGTTTGTCATTTGGGCGCTAACCGAAGTGATTGCTGATGGCGGTATTTGCGCATTAAGGATCATCCCAGCCGAGCCAAGACGGTTATTACTCAGAGTGAGACTGCCCCCAATAACAGTCGGTAATCCGGTAGCTATGTTCGGAATTGAGATCTGACGTGGACTCCTGATGCGTTCAGCCCATGAGAATAGAGGTTTCTGACTGGGACCTCGAAACACCGCATCCCCCGTCAGACGAATGGCAGCTGCATGGAATGACACCGTCGACATTGCCTGGGGTGCAGCAGCAAAGCTACCCATTGGGCAGATAAGAACCATGACTAATGCCAGATTAGCGAGGTTAGGATGCGCGAACGATTTCGTAAGTCTGTGGCTAAAGAAAATGCCCAATAGTGTCAAACTGTTTTCAAAGCTTAGCAAAGCCCATCGGCGTCTATGATGTCCCGCAGTTTATACCCGCTCCGAATGCGATTTTAATCTCCCCAAAAATCTCGACGATCCTATATTTCTGCGTTTTCAGCCATGCTACTTGGAGTTTGCGCGTATGGCTGAAGCCGCCACAGTGAAGGCTCATGCCGGATATCGTCCTTGCCACGCTTAATGCTAAATACATTCACGCCTCTTTCGGGCTGCGCTATCTCATGGCTAACCTGGGCGAGCTTCGGGATCGAGCCTGCATGGCTGAGTTCATCATCAATCAGCAGCCTCTTGAAATCGTTGAAGCGATCCTGCTGCACGAGCCACGCATTGTGGGGTTTGGCGTTTACATTTGGAATGTGGAGCAGACAACGGAAGTGGTGGCCCTGCTAAAACGCATCCGTCCCGAGTTGATAATCATCTTGGGGGGGCCGGAGGTGTCTTATGAGACGGAGGGGCAGTCGATCGTGGCGCTTGCTGACCATGTCATCACAGGCGAGGCCGATGTGAAGTTTGCTCAAGTTTGTCGTGAGCTTTTGAGCAGTGATGCAGCTCCACCCAAAATCATCGCTGCCGAATTGCCTGCAGTGAACAATCTAGCATCACCGTACGAACTGTACTCGGATGATGATCTCAAAAACCGCGTAATCTATGTGGAAGCCTCACGCGGCTGCCCGTTCACTTGTGAGTTCTGTTTGTCATCGCTAGACATTCCGGTTCGGGCTTTTAACACAGAGGCTTTTCTAGCGTCAATGCAAAGACTGTTAGACCGAGGGGTAAAACAATTCAAGTTTGTCGATCGCACCTTCAATCTGCATTTGCCAACAAGCATGGGCATTTTGCAATTCTTCCTGGATCGCTGGCATGAGGGCTTGTTCCTGCACTTTGAAATGGTGCCTGATCGTCTTCCGGAGCAATTGCGTGCACTGATCAAACAGTTCCCGCCAGGCGCGGTGCAGTTTGAAGTAGGCATCCAGACCTTTGATGATGCCACGTCCAAAAATATCAGCCGCCGTCAGAATCTAGACCGCTTGGAAGATAACTTCCGCTTTCTACGTGAGGAGACGGGGGTGCACATTCATGCGGATCTCATCGTGGGGCTTCCCGGAGAAGGAATCGAGAGTTTTGGCCGTGGGTTTGATCGTTTAGTGAAGCTAAATCCGCAGGAGATCCAAGTCGGCATCCTGAAGCGTCTGCGCGGCACGCCCATCGTCCGCCATGATGACGAATACTGCATGGTGTATGCACCGCATCCGCCCTATGAGATTTTATCCACACGTGATATTTCATTCCCAGAGATGCAGCGCATGAGACGCTTTGCCCGCTACTGGGATCTGGTGGCAAACAGTGGTAACTTCACTAGCACGCTTCAACTTCTCTGGCGGGATAAAGCATCTCCCTTCCAAGAATTCATGCGCTTTAGCAACTGGTTAAACATCACTCTTCGACGCACGCATATGATCGCCCTGCACGTGATCGCTCAGAGCTTATTTGACTTCTTGATTAAAGAAAGCGGTGTGAACCATGAACTAGCAGCGACGACTTTAGAAGCCGATTGGCATCGCACCCCGAGCCGCGAAGCCCTAAGCCTGCGCGGCAAAATGGTCTCTGCTGAAAAACCTGCTGCTCTGCGTGCGGCCCGCCGTCAGGCACGTCACGTTCAACAGTAAAACCAGCTCACTTGACAAAGAGCAGCTGGAAGCGCTTGCTGGAAGCGTCCTCATACTTTGCGATGATGGTCTCATAAGCATCCCCACCATAAGCCAAAGTGGCCAGACGAAAGATGGGCATGAATTCGGATTCGTGCTTGTCTTTAATCTGCGGTAGCAGCCAGGGTTTGGGCGGCACATCTGCATAAGGGAGCATGTAATCAATCGCTTTGCGAATGCTGCGGCCATCGTCGGTGGTGAAATTCCATAGATCGACTCCGACATGCTCTCCAAGAGTGGCTAGCTCGGTAAGAGCAAAGAGATTGAATCTCGAATAACTAAAAGAGGTGGTGCGATCAAGTTCGAGCGGCTGTTTACCATCGGGATCGATCTGAACAGCAATACGGCGCCGCTTGGCTTCTTGAAGAATACGTTTGGCTGGATCAATTCGACCAATCACCAAAGCGATGCGCACAGCCTGCACATCGTAAAAGGTCCCGTGATTATTCTTGGCATGGTGCTCATCTTTTCCAGGATCGCTCTGAAGCAGCCAATCATGGTAAGTGCGGAGCCATGCTTTGAGTGCCTTTTGGTCATCTTTGGGCCATGCTTTCGAGTCGGCGAGAAGGCCCAGCGCATCCACAGCAACCGAAAGATTAAGCGCCTCTAGAATACCTGTGCCACGACCATCATTCACGCCCATGATGGCCTGTGCATATTTTAAATGTGGATTCATGCGAGTCGCGGGATCGAGGAACCAAGTGCGAGCCACTTTAGCAGCACCTTCCGCATAGATTTCGTTACCGGTAAAGAAATAAGCCAATGCGAGCGCCTCGATGTTGTCGCCCATGATTTTGATGGCAGGACTGTCGTTTGCTTTTGCATCACGACTCTCGGGGTTCACTTTGCCGTCATGTCGGATATAAGGCAGACCATCTTTCGTTTCTGGATTCGGCCAAAAATATGGAGCAATGCTCATGTAGTCATGCTTATCACCGCTAGGCGGGAGTTTCTCTTTGCTCGTCACGGAAGGCGGCACTTCCGCCAATGCCTTGTCGGCATCCGCAACCAGCTTCTTAAGCGCTTTAGCGAGCTGTTTGTCACCGGCGGCGAGTCGTGTCTTGGCTTTGACTAAAGCACCGGGTATAGCACTGAAGTACAGTGGGGAAGAATCATCAGCTAATACGAGCGAGCTAGCGCAGAGAAGTATGAAGGCATGGGAAAGAAGTCGATTCACAAGAGGCTATAAGCGACCAAGGTGAAGCTTTCCAGTCAGTAAACCATCGGCCACATGGCCAGTGCTTGGATTAAGCCCAGTTACGGGAAATCAGGCAAGAAGCTGCCGCGCAGTGGATCCCGCTCAGATGGGCCTGGGGGTTTCTCTCCCTGCACACCAGGACCGCCTTTGCGCCCTGGTCCGTTGGGACCGCCAAGGCGACCTCGGCGTCCATGACCACCGGGAGGACCTCCACCGTGTTTGGCAAAGCTTGCGTCAGGAACGCCGTGCCAGCTGCGTGGCACAAAGGGGAACTCTGGGGTCAGACAATAATAATAAATGCCTTCTGGGTATTCTGGCGTGATACCGCTACGCCCATTAGTTTCATCGAGATCACCACTACCTGCGACATACTCCCAATCCTGAGTGAAACGGCCATCATAGTTACCGCCGGGCCCACCTCCTTGGGCAGGGCGTGCGCCGGATTTCAGTTTGTAGCTTGATTTCATCACACAGAGTTCACCTTTGGAATCCATGCCCTTACTGGTATAGATCGGAAAGCCATCGGCAGCATAACCAATGAGCAGCATCTTTTTGTCATCGCCACCAAGACGTTGAACAAGCCCGACGGGCAGCGCGTGGTAGTGATAGGCACCGGTGGGCTGAACATGCGCATTGTGCTCATCGAGTCCAAGATTCAAAAAGCCAGTAGCAGCCTCGTATCGCCAGCCAGACTGTGGATTGTTTTGCCAAGTTTCAGCGGTACCAGGCTCAAATGGTACCCCATTGAGAGCGACACCCCACCAGCCAAAAAAACGGGATGCATCCTTGGCCACGACAGGCTTCAGTGGCACGCGGAAGCTGTAACTCTGAGGACTCACGCTATTAGGATTACCTTGGCGCGGAAACTGCCCTGGCTCATGATCCGGCCAGCCATTGGACTTGATCAGTCGATAGTCACCTTCCGTGGCAATGCTGACCTGATGCAGAGCCAAAGGGGCCGCCGCATGACTTGGATTAAGTATCGCCACGCCAGCGAGGCAGAGTAACCGAAAAGAATGGAAATAAGTGGAGATCATCGTTTTCAAAATCTTGACTGATTCAATCTTCGCGTGGTGATGATCTCAGGCGAACCTTAAGTTACGATGAAGAAGCGGCTATTACTGCACACCGAAAAGACACTGGCATCTCATCGCATGGCGAAATCCGAGACATTGGAGTCTAGATTACTTAGCTTTCCCTTTGCCTTTGCCCTTTGGACGCCTCTGCTGCATCTCTCCCCTCTCTAGAGAACCGTAAGCCTGCTCTCCGAGTCCTGCCTTCACATGGGCTTTTAACTCAGCTTCAAGCTGAGCCGCGACTTCAGGCCTCTGCTTTGCGGCATCGCGCGTTTCGCCGAGATCGTTCTTCAGATCGAAGAGCAGCCCTTCTTTCGTATCCCAGAAGTAGAGCAACTTATAGTCACCGCGACGAATGGCCGACTGCGGATGCGCGACCTCGACGGCTTGATGCCAGACGAAACGATCAACAGGCCGCTTCACAGGTTCTTTGCCTCCGCTAAGTAGAAGTGACTTCCAACTACCGCCCTCGACCCCTTTAGGTAACGCGAATCCCGGCTTCACGAAATCAATCACAGTGGCCATCAAATCGTAGCTGATGACTGGTATGTCCGATCGCGTGCCGCCTTTGATGCCTGGACCACACACGATCAGTGGTTCGCGGATCCCGCCCTCACCGAGATCACCCTTACCACCATTCAGGATCTCCGTTCGCCCACCGTTGTCAGAAGAATAGATCACCAGCGTGTTATCGGCGATGCCGAGTTCATCAAGCTTCTTTAGGACCTCGCCAATGCAGGTATCGAAGTCCTCTGTCATCGCTGCAATGAGAGCCCGATCACCGCGTCCACCGCCACCCGCGAGGCCCTCATACTTCTTCAGTGTAGAGGCGAGTGCCTGCGGAGATTGATGCACAGCGTAATAGCTGAGCTGAAGGTAAAACGGATGCCCACTCTTCACCTGTGTGTCCATGAAAGCCCTCGCACGTCGTGTGATGCCAAAAGACTGCTTCGGGTCTTCGGGATCGGTCGTTTCTCCGGCCTCATTCATCGTGATGCCATCGCTCACATCATAGCCCATGGACTCCGGCGTATGAAACCACTGCCATTTGCCAAAATGCGCCGCTTCGTAACTGCTGTCCGCTCTTTTGAGTGTGTTCACGAGTGAATGCGTCACTGGCGCGCTCCAGTTTCGCGACATCTTATCTGGTGCATTCAAAGTCGTTGTGGTGCGGCCCATCTGAATCGCGGCACGCGAGCATTCGCATTTGCAGTGCGCCGCATAAGCCTGTGAAAAGGTCATTCCCTGTGCGGCAAGCTTCTCTAAGTTCGGTGTCTTGAATACCGTGCTACCACTTCGCGGTTCATCCGCCTTCATCCTCACCGAAGTGCCACTCCACGACTGGTCATCAGCTAAGATAAAAAGGATGTTCGGCGCCTTAGCCAAAGCGTTTGCAGTGATCAACAATCCAGCAATGGCAAAGAAATACATTTTCATGGTCTAGACTGAAACGTTTGTTGAACACAATCGATGCACGGAGATTTGTCAGGATTCGGTCAAGAGGCGACGGAACAGTTCAAAAAGCCTATGCTACGGCTCGTTTATCTTGGTTTGATTTTGTAACTATGCTCCACACTGGCGTTTTCCAGATCGGCTCTCGTGACACCAGGGACGATAGATCGGACGTAATCGACTTTGGCTTCCTTTTCGTTCACCGTCACACGCACATGACCGCTGCTGCCTAGAATAACGCCGGTGTATCCGTATTCTTCGGCGCTACGGGTGCCACCGCTTGAATGACCGGGTTGCGGGACTTCTTGGTAGATGATGCCGTCGAGTTCCTCTTTGACGAAAAGATGGTCGTGGCCGTGGAAGACGATGTTCACGCGGTTTTTGACGAAAAGCTCATGAATTGGCATTTCCCAGCCGGGGCGGTTCTGTCTGAATCCTTCGCTGCCATCCGCATTTTGGCCGCCCCATTCCATGTAGGCGGCTGGTTTGGCTCCTCCACGCACATCGCGGCCCAAGCCGCCGACGAGATGATGGATGAAGACGAAGCGCATCGGGGCTTTGCTGCTGGTGAGCGTTTTCGTGAGCCAACGATACTGCGTTTCACCGAGCGTCATGTCCCAGCCGGAGGCTCCGCGCTTCGAGGTGGACCAAAAGGGGTCGAGGCCGATGAAAAGCGCATTGCCCCACTCAAAGGCGAAGTAGCTGTGCTTGTCGTTTCTATCGGTGGGGTTCGGAAAGTACGTGTGGCGCTGTTTGAGGGACCAATCAGACATCTCTGGATCGCTGCCACGCTCACCGTCGTGATTGCCCAAGACCATGAAAATGGGCACGCTGTGCGCGATCCGGCCCATGTAGTAGCGCTGCGCTTTGTATTGCGACTCGGAGCGCGTGTAAAAGCGGCCAAACTTGTCCACCATCGTCGTATCGCCGAGGTCGATCATGAAATCCGGCTTGTCCGCGAGCATGTTGGAAAGCGTTTGCTGGTAAACGCGCACGTCGGTGTTGTTATCCAAATGCGAGTCCGCCTGCATAACAAAAGAGAAGCTTGAACTGGCTGCTCGCTGCGTGTGAAAGCTCCGCACCACATCCTGCATAGCCTCAGTGCCTGAACGACGATAGGTGAGCTGGTAACTGTAGGTCGTATCCGACTTCAATCCGCCCATAACGAGGCTTTGCGGCATGCCAGGCCCCAGTTTCGCGGCGTCTGTTTTCAAGCCGTTGCCATAGGTGATGAAGGCATCCATCGGTTCCTAGGCGAGCACACTCGCAGTCACGGAGTCGGCCCCAGGTCTGCAAAGCCAGACGTTAAAAAGATAAGGCGGCACGACGGCAGACTCGACTTGACCACCTTGGCCGGCACCTTTCCGTTTTTCTTCCGGTGCAGCGGCGATGATGAGTAAGCCGATCAACGAAGCGATGATAGAGATGTGTATTGGCTTCATGTCATCGTGCTGCATTTGCTATCGCATAGGCGCACCCGTCACATCCAAATCAGGCTTCGTGTTCCACCTTGGCGTCCAGCCGGACTTTTCGACTTTGGTGCGGAAGATGACGGTGTTGTCGAGGGCGATGTCGTCGGTCCAGATGAACTTGGCGCCTTCGAAGTCGTTCTCGAAGTAGGGCTGCTTGGGATCGACTTCTTCGACGGTGTATTCTCTGGCGTTCTTCCAGGTGCTGTCGTCGAAGTCGATGGCCCACCAGTTGGCGGGGAGTGGGTCTTGAATGACTTTGGGGTTGGCGGTGTCGCTGTTCACAGGGCCGTGGAAGAAGTTTCTGGCCTTCCAGGTCGCGTTGGTGACGGTGCCGTCGGCGAATTTGATGCAGAGGCCGGCGTCGCCGATGCTGGTGCCGTATTCCATGCCGGTTTTTGGGTCGGCGTTGTCTTTGGCGAGCACGGCGATGGTCATGGGATATTCGGGGAGGAAATCGACGCTGACGACGTTGTGCGGCGTGAACTGGATACTGTCCACGGCGACGAGGCGGCCGTTGACGTAGAGCATGAACCAATTGTCGGCATAGACGCTGAGTTTCATCGTGTCGGCGATGCTCGGTTTGACGAGGCCTGGAGGACCGCCTTTGCCTTTTCCTTTGCCGCCACCGGAATCGTTAGGGCCTAGTGCAGTTGGAGGCCGTTCATTCATCACCGACTGAGGGCGGGGACGCTCTTTACTCACTGGGGCTGCACCCCCGCTACTATGAACGACCCGCAGCGAGGAGCTCGCCAGCACCTTGTCTTTCATCGCCGCGATGAGTTCCTCGCGTCCAGGAGTGCCAGCGACCTTCAGCGGCTCCGAAAGGGCATACATCGTGATCACATAGGTCTTGGCTCCAGGGCCTTTCGAGTGCGGGGGCTCGTAGCCGACTTCGCCTTTGAATCCGGAACCGAGTTTGCCGATGCGCTGCGAATCCTTCGGTAGGCTCGCGGCATTCGCGGGGATGTCATAGACGGTCCAATACCACTTCTTGTCACCATCGGGCGTCACGTGATCCATGATCAAGGCATAGCTCTGAGTCGAAGCGGGTGAGCCTGACCATTCCAAAGGTGGGCTGAGGCCATCGCCATCACCCGTGAACTCCACTGGTAGCTTCTGGAGATCCTCAACGACAGAACTGCTAAGCATGAACTTGCCATCGCTGCTGCGGGGTTGATCCGGCAGCGCGACAAAGGCTTCCTGCTTGCCGCCACGACCACCGCCTTCGCCGGGCTTCATCTCTTCGCGTGCTGGTGGCTCGTCGCCACGGGGCCTCGGGGCGTCACCGGCAGATGCGTTGCCAGCGAGTTCGTTCAACTCCGGTGTGTCGAGCTTGCCATCGCGATTGTGATCGAAGGTATTGAACTGCTCTTTGGCTTTCGCCATCGCTTCGGGAATCGCGACGCTTTTCTTCGCAGCATTCGACTTTGCGTTGTCGGCAAACTCCTGCGCGGTGACGACGCCGTCGCCGTTCACATCGAGGATGCCTTCGATGGCGGCCTGCGGACTCGGCGGGCGACCACCTTCTTCACTGGGACGCGGCGGCGGTTCATCACCGCGACGCATCTTGCCTTCGCGACCACCTTTGCCCTGTCCCTTGCCTTTACCTTTGCCCTTCATGCCTTCGGGGCTACCACCACCGGGCGGGCGGCCACCGCCACCTTGACGTGCAGTATAAACTTCCGTCGACTTGCCCTCGCCTCCGTTATCGAACTCAAAGGGAAACGTGCCATCGGCCTTGATCGAGTAGCTGACGCTGCGTTTGCCGCCATTCACCTCGTAGCTGAGTTTGTAGCTGTCTTTGCCGGTGCTTTCGAAGGCGGTGATCTTGGCACAGCGAAGCGCGGTCAGGGCCTCCCTCACGCCTTGGGCTCGCGGTTGCTGATCAACTTGCTCTCCCGCCTCCACGACCTCGCCGTGGAAGCCGCCGATGACATACGGATACTTATTCGAGGCATGATAATGATAACCACTGGGTGAATCGTGACCGTGGCACTCGTCGAGGTTCGCCACCGGTGAGCCATCCGGCTCGGTGAGGCCGTAAATCGGATAACCATCGAGCGCATATGCCACCGGCATGCCTTTCCCTGCCTGAGCCTGCAAATGCAACGGTGTGATGTGGTAGTGATAATCATCCGCTCGGCCGCAATGCCCGCCCCACTGATCCAGCTCGCCGATCTCATAGCTGATCTCGCCACGATTGTTCTGCGGATTGAAAATCGGAATGCCATTCACGGCCAAAGCGATCGCACCGCGTAGGAAGCGGCCTTTGATCATCGCGGGTTCCTTCGCGGGCACTGGCTTCAGCGGGATGCGCCAGGCGTTGTCATCGAAATACGGCTGCGGCAGCGGCACCTGCTGCTGCCACGCGGTGATGCCTACCATCATGTTATGATCGGGCAGGCCATTTGAACCGACATAGAGGAACTCTCCATCTGCCCGCAGATCAAGTTTCGTGAAGGGGAGGAAGGCCTTCGCCGTCTCTGGTGCGGCGGCTTCATTCGCTATGACCGCCGCCGCAAGTTGAAGCGTAGAAGCCATGGAGGCGACCTGCATCTGGTCACGCTTCCATTCTGCCAACACATGCGCTCGTAGCGCTTCACGGTCAGTGGTAACTAAATCATGAGCCGGGAGGCTAGTCGCGACGAGAAGAAAGACGGAGAGCGTTTTCATGGTGTGTGATTCTAACCGCAGGAGAGTCTGGATGGCTTCAATGATTCAGCAGAGATTTGTCAGGATTCAGTCAAGGAGTATGGCTTACCCGATAGAACGCGCGTTGCCCGTTCACACGCTCGGGTAGACTATCGGTATATGTCGCGTTGGTGTTAGTGTTCGTAAAAATAAGCGTGTCAATCGTCTGCCAATTCACCAGATCGGCACTCCACTGGATCTGGTATGGCTTGTTCGGCACGGCGTCCCAACGAAGGCCGACTTGACCGTGAGCGACGTTGGCGACTTCGATAGGCGGGCTAATCCTCGGAGCGAGGACGAAGCTGTGGCTGATGTCGCGGTTGTGGCGGCTGGCGGTTTCGTCGTTGAAGACGCTGGTGGCATCGGGTGGCATCGGGTCGGCGCTCGTGCGGTAGCTACGGACGTAATCGGCCACGCAGTTGTTCGGGCCGACGGTGACGCGGATGTGGCCGCTATTGGGAAGGAGTTGGCTGGCACTGTTGGCTCCGAGATCAACGTATTGGCCGTCAGTGGCACTGCCGCGAATACGCAAGTTGGCTCGCTGCCAGTGCCATCTCGGTGCTCACCTTTGCCCTTGCCATCGGCTGGTGGATTACCTCACGCGCTCTACGCCCCATCACAAGCATTGTGGAAACGGCCCAACGCATCGCCACCGGAGACCTGAGCGATCGCATCCACGTTCAATCTGCCAGCAGCGAACTTGGCCACCTGTCCACCGTCCTTAACGAAACCTTTGCCCGACTCGAATCCACTTTTGCCCGCCAAGCCCGCTTCACCGCCGACGCCGCGCATGAACTCCGCACCCCCGTTGCCATCATCCTCTCACAGGCACAACGGGTGCTCACCCGCGAACGCGATCCCGCCACCTACCAGCGCACACTGGAAGCCTGCGTCAGCGCCGCACGCCGCCTCAACCAACTGACCGAATCCATGCTCACTCTCGCCACTCACGACGGTGATGCGATCACGAGCAAACACGAGCCTACCGATCTCGCTTGCATCACCCGCGACATCAGCACTCCACTTCAGTCTCTCGCCGAAGAACGCCACATCACTCTCGAATTTAACCTATCCCCTGCTCCATGCCTCGGAGACGAATTGCGCCTTTCGCAAATCGTCCTCAATCTGTTCACCAACGCCCTAGATCACACACCGGATGGCGGTTGCATCAAACTGACCACTGTTTCTGACTCCGCCAATACCCTCTTCATCATCAACGATACCGGTGCGGCATCTCCGAAGAGCATTTGCCGCAGATTTTTGACCGCTTTTACCGTGCCGACGAATCGCGAACTCGTTCTACCGGAGGTGCTGGCCTCGGACTTTCGATCTGCAAAGCCATCGTCAATGAACACGGCGCGACGCTGGAGGTCACGAGCGAACTTGGCTAAGGCAGCACCTTCACTCTCCGGCTTCCGATGAATCTGAAGTGAACGCCCGCGATCCATCTGAAACCGTCAAAACTTTTAGCCGATAAGAGCCAAGCTGGTTAGGCTCACCTTTGTCTAAACCAACCCGTGATACTCATCCGCGTCTTCGTCGCCGGCAATACCTCATGCCAAAAATCACCCGCCATAAAGCACACTAGCGTACCCATTCTAGGCTCGATGAGAATAAAAGCTCCGGCCTTTCCCTCGGGCGTGGTCCATAGCTTGAGCTCACCACCATCGCCAGGCTGCCAGTCCAGATTCAAGTAGAGGATGATTGTTACGATGCGGTCGTTAGTGCCCGCATGACGATCCAGATGAGCTTTATAGAACGCCCCTTCAGGATAGATCGCAAAGTGCCCCTCAAACTCAAATAAGCCTAGAAAAAAGCGCTGATTCAGTGCCAGTCGCAGCAATTCCAGCTTGGCTAAGTAAATCACCTGTTCGCCTGCATCTACACCCGTTTGTAGCCACATCACCTCATCTCGGCGAACATCCTCGCGCACCTGCAAATCCAATCCGCGACCGACACCTGCACGTTTAAAATCACCGCGTTCCTGAGCTTCGCAACATTCGATCCTTAACCGCAATGAATCAGCCAGATCAAGGCACTCTGGCATTGAAGCCCAACCAAACTGGTCTATTGCATTGAGCATCTCGATCATTTGCTTATAGGCGAGAGCACAAATAAAATAGCGAGAGGAATCGAAAACATCTGCTGCTTGAATTGACCCACTCTAGCTCTCAACAGAGATGCATCAGCCAAGCGAATGTTAGACTAAGCAATTTGTCAGCATCGAGTAAAGATACTCGCGTCTTGCCGTCCTTAAGGTGACAGTGAAAGCCGTGTCTGCCGCCATTCGCATACTAATCATTGATGATGACGCTGAGCTTTGCCAGCTCATCGCGGATTATCTTGGACCGATGGGATTCCAAGTCACTTCCGAACACGATGGTATTCACGGCGCGGAACGATCCCTAGCAGAGCCATGGCACGCTATCATTTTAGATGTGATGATGCCAGGTTGTGATGGCTTCGAAGTGCTGCGGCGCATCCGCGCGAAAACCAAAGTGCCAGTGATGATGCTAACGGGTCGGGGAGAAGAGGTAGACCGCATTGTGGGGCTGGAACTGGGTGCGGATGATTATTTACCCAAAACATTTTCATCCCGCGAACTGCTCGCGCGTTTGCGTGCCGTGCTACGCCGAACCGGTTGGCTGGCCGAGTCCGCACCACCAGCACCCATGCAGGAGATCATCGTTGGTCCCTTACGCATCAATCCCGATTCCCATGCTGTCATCTTGGGTGCCGAGGCCCTGCAACTGACACCTGCTGAGTTTGGCCTATTGCTTTCACTAGCCAAAGCTCATGGTCGGGTAAAGACGCGAGAACAACTCATTGAGGAGGTCGCAGACCGCGAGTGGGATGTCTTTGATCGTGCCATCGACATGCATATTTCCTCGCTTCGCAAAAAGCTCGGTGACGACCCCAAGAACCCGAGTTTCATCAAGACCGTGCGTGGCTACGGCTACCAACTCATGGCTCCTGCTCTCAGATGACTCAAGGCATTCCAATCTATGTCAAAGTGCTGGCTTGGCTGGGCATCAATGTGCTTTTGTTGACATTGCTGGTAATTGGCTTCTTGCGCCTTCAATTCCACATGAGTCTGGACTGGATGCTCTTTGGTCCTGCTGGCGAAGGCATTTCGATGATCGGCGAGCAAATCACCGCGGAGCTGTCCTACCTAGACGAAAAAGAATGGCCCAGCGCTCTCGAACAGTATGACCATCAGTATGGCGTCTCTTTTGCTTTATTTAACAACCATGGATCTCATGTCGTAGGCTCTGTCCTTCAAGCGCCAAAGGACCTCATGCCAAAGCTGACCGACAAAAGATCTGCCAGAGAACGCGAGTCACAAACCAGGCATCTGTCATCATCAAAAGCCAGACGTGATCAAGATCAAAATCGCCCTTCGGATGCCCCGCCCAAACCACGCTTCATGCAACGCACGGGAAATCCCGCAAGATATTGGGCTGGCATTCATCTCAATCTCACTTATGGCCAAGAGGCTCAACCCTTGACACTTTTGATGGTGTCCGACTCCATCACGGGCGGCGGCCTATTCGTTGATCTTTGGCCATGGCTGAGCCTTGGTTGTGCTTGCTTGCTGATCTCGGCTTTTTTATGGCTTCCTTTTGTTCGTAGCCTCACACGATCCATTCATCAACTTAACCGTGCGGCACACACCATTGCCCATGGCCGTTTCGAAGAACGCGTTTCTGAAAACCGCAAAGACGAACTCGGTGAACTAGCCACCTCCGTCAATGCCATGGCAGGTCAGCTAGGCGACTATGTCAGACAGCAGCGGCGCATCACGGCTGATGTTGCGCATGAACTCTGCTCACCCATTGCTCGCATGCAAATGGCCTTGGGCATTGTCGAACAACGCAGCACAGCCGACCAAACCACTTACCTCAAAAAACTCGATGGCGAACTTCAGCACATGGCCAAACTTGTCGAGGAAGTGCTAGCTTTTTCAAAAGCCGAAACACTGCCTGAGCGAGAGGCCCCTGAGCGCTTTCATTTGCGTCAACTCATCCATGAAGTCATGAACCGTGAGGCCCCAGATATCGAGATCAGACTGGAAGTCGATGACCTAGAAATACATACACTTCGGTCTGCCTTGAATCGAGCTTTAGGCAATGTTTTACGGAATGCCGTGCGTTACGCATCCAACATTGAAATCAAAGCTGGGGCTCAAAACGACCACGTCTATATTCAAATCCTTGACCAAGGCCCGGGCGTGCCGCCAGAGACCTTACCGCGCCTCTTCCAGCCCTTCTACCGGCCAGAAGCCGCACGCGGCAGAAACACCGGCGGCAGTGGTCTAGGCCTCGCCATCGTTAAGCGCTGCATTGAAGCCTGCGGCGGCACTGTGGCCGCAAGACTCCACCAGCCCACTGGGCTGGTCATTGAAATGCTCATTCCAAAACTGCTTTAAACCGTAAAAGCAGGAAGCTTGACGATCTTACCACCCGCCAGAGCGGACTCATGCGCACAGAGGCCGACACAGGTCCAGTTCGCTGACTGCTTGGCATTGGGGAAGGGATCACGACCTTCTGTCAGAGCCATGGCAAATTCATGGGCGAGGTGAGGATGACTGCCGCCATGTCCACTGCCTTGAACAAAACTCAAATGGGTTTTCTTGCCAAGATCATAGACACCTTTGGTGGTGAAATCACGGATGCTCTTGGGCAGCAGTTTGGCGTAATCAGGAGACTTCACCAACTTTGGGATTTTATGCTCAGGCAGCTTTGCCGTATGCATGATGAGTGGTTGATGCTCGATGAGCGGCCACTCGATGGAGGCCTTATCACCATAGACATCAATGCTTTCACGATACTGACGAGCCGTATCAAAAAGGCTGCGAATCACGCGGGCACTGAGGTCACTGTCCTTAAACTTCACATGCGCCGTTTCGACCGCGAAAGGTGAGCCGTATTGCTTGGCCAATTCCGGACGGATGGTGCCTGAACCAAAGCAGCTCACGTATTCCGCAGGCGTGCCAGCCAGGGCCACGACTGGACCCACGCAATGGGTGGCATACCACATTGGCGGCAGGCCAGGCCAGTAATTTGGCCAACCGTCCATGTCCTGCTGATGACTCGACTGAAGGAACTGCAACTTACCCAGTTTACCCTTTTGATATTGCTCCTTCATGAACAGGAACTCGCGGGCATAGACGACCGTTTCCATCATCATGTATTTCAAGCCTGTTTTCTTCACCAGATCACAGATCTTTTTACAGTCCTTAATGTTTGTAGCCATCGGCACGGTACAAGCCACATGTTTGCCAGCTTTTAAAGCTTCGATCGACATCCAACCATGATCTGGAATGGGGGAATTGATATGCACAGCATCAATCTTTGGATCCTTCAGCATCTCTCGGAAATCCGAATACCGCACCTCAATGCCAAAGGCCTCGCCAATGCTTTTCAGTTTTTTCGGATCACGCTGACAAATGGCATAGCAGTTCGTGTTTGGATGACGCTGCCAGATCGGGATGAACTCTGCCCCGAATCCGAGGCCGACGACGGCGATATTGAGTTTCTTGGTAGGCATGGTAGGAAGATAAATATAAGTCTATAGCCTGCTCTCCGCTGAATGGGAAAGACAAAATTTAGGCCAGATCGGACTCAGCCCCTGACTCATTCTACTAGCATTTCACTGCATCGTGATGGAAAGCAGAGTATGATGCATCCCTTTAAAGCGCTTGGAATTCCGTCCACCATGATTCGTGGACTGGAAGAACTAGGTATTAGCAAGCCAACTAAAGTTCAGCAAACCGTTATCCCCTTTCTGATTGAAGACGGTAGTGACCTGATCGCCCAAGCACAGACTGGCACGGGCAAGACTGCGGCCTTTGGCTTGCCGCTACTGACAAAGATTGATCCCACGAAGCGCGAAATTCAGGGACTGGTCGTGGCCCCCACTCGGGAGTTAGCCAAGCAGATTGGCAAACAGCTCTTTCGCTTCACCAAATATACCGAGAAAATCTTCATCGAAGTTCTTTGCGGTGGCGATAACATTGACCGCCAAGAAGACTCCCTGCGCAGACCGACTCACATCGTCGTGGCCACACCAGGTCGCCTGCTTGACCTGATCGAGCGTGAATCCCTCAATCTGGAAACGATTCAATACCTTGTGCTGGATGAAGCCGATGAAATGCTCAGCCTCGGCTTCAAAAAGCAACTTAATGAAATCCTTAAATTAGCCGCGAATCGACGCAGCACTTGGCTCTTTTCTGCCACCTTTCCTGAAGCCATCCAACAGCTCATCAAAGGCTACATGTCAGCTAGCGCCAAGTCGATCAAGATTGATCAAGGTAACATCGTGAATCGAGACATCGATCATCGTTTTGCCATCTGCAAACGTGAGGACAAAACAGAGTTCATCACTGATTTTCTCAGACGTCAGAAAGACGCGCGTGGCCTCATCTTTTGCCGCACTCGTGCCGGCGCTGTCGATCTGGGTAGAGAGCTCACTGCAGCGGGCTTATCCGTCGATGTCTTGCAGGGAGATCTCATGCAAAAAGAGCGGGATAAAATCATGCGTGCCTTTAAAAAGGAACGCGTGCAATTCATGATCGCTACCGACGTTGTCGCACGCGGGATTGATGTCGCAGGCCTGACCTTTGTGATCCACCATCAGCTTCCTGACCAGCTGGAATATTACACCCACCGCAGTGGCAGAACTGCCCGTGCCGGCAAAAAAGGTGTCTCTGTAGCGCTAGTCGATCCCAAAGAAAAATGGCGAATCCCTGAGCTGGAAAAGACACTGCGCCTGACTTTCCGCGAATATCATCCTTAGCCTCAACCACCGGAGCCCAATCACTTGGGCAGGTCTCGGTTAGCCACACCTGCAGTGCCGGCATGAAACAGATTGTTTGAGAAGTGCATGCCGCGTGGTGCATTGGGGCCGCCAGGCAGAATCACGGCGTATTTGTAGCGAGGTGTGCCTACGCTTTGGACCATATTACCCGTAACGATGACATCCGTTAAGGGTGGATCATCAGCCTGCTGACCCGTATCGAACTTGAAAGGCGAGCGCTCAGCACCCCAGATCCAATAAGCATCCCCGTGGCCAAAGTCGGAGATGATGTTGTTAGCGATGATGGATCCACCGTCTGCATTCTCCGCATGAGCTGCTGCGCCAGGCATGAGGCCGATAGCCCACAGGCAATTTTTAATCCATTGGTTGCCGGTAATGAGGACATTCCGGCTGCCATGCATGGCCTTCATGCCCATGAAAGAATTGGTGATGATGTTGTTTGCGACGATGACATGATCGGAGTGCAAGTCGATGCCTTGGGCAGCGTTTTCAATATGGTTACCTAGGATGCGGGTGAGGTCGCTGACCTGTGAGGCCGTAACAATGAGGCCGCTGCCTTGCTGCCAATTGTCAGTGTAGCCGGCATCCCAGGTCTTTTGGTTCATGATCGTGCCCTTGGTAGGATTCTTTTTCACGAAGTCGCCAAGCTTGTGTTTGGCTTTGACCTCGGGTGTGGGGCGCAAGTTTTGTTCAATGATGCGGTTGCCCTCAATCAGAGTGCCTGTGCTGTAGCTGATGCTGATGCCCGTGCCGTCGGTGCAGTTAAAGGCGTAACCCCACTCGGGGCTCCTGGTTCGGTCGTCAATGCTGACGCGCATGTAATTCCTCACAAGGCAGCGGCTGATGCGGCAGTTTTGACTCTCCCTCAGCGTGATGGCACCGGCAGGGCCACGGTTGTCGATGACACGGACATTTTCGATCACGAGGTCGCGGCATTGGATGGCGATGATGCCCTCATTTCGAGTCTCCATCTTTCCCTCAGGCCGGGTGAGGGTGAGGTCGCGAATTTCTGCCCCCATGGTGTTTTCGATCTCGATGATGGGCTGAGTATCACTCTGCTGAATGATGCGACCAGGCCCATACAAGCCACTGCCACTTCCTCGTATGCGGATTTTCTCCGTGATGGGGTAATCGCCAGCTGGGACGAAGATCAGGCGGCCGGGATTATCATTGAGGGCCTCTTGAATCGAGGGATAAGCGGTGACGGAGAGCTCGGCAGCCGAGGCATTGGCTAGCAGGAGACAGGTGAGGAGAAAGCGCATGGCGGAGAGTGACATGGCAATACGTATTTGGCGAGTTCTTCGCTTCGGTGAGTGGTTTAGCTGTGACGCAGCCTTGCCTCTGTGATTGGGACGAGTAGTTTCGCGGTTCCATGACAGACCTCGATATTCGTGAAATCCATCTCCTGCGCGGTCCTAATATCTGGGCCAATTATCCCGTGATGGAAGCCTGGGTCGATCTAGGAAGCCTGAAGGATACGGGATCGGATGAGGTGCCAGGTTTTAATGAGCGGCTGAAAAACTGGCTGCCAGGCATGATTGACCACCGTTGCAGTGTGGGCGAGCGTGGCGGGTTCTTTCAGCGGCTGGATCGTGGGACCTATCCGGCGCACATCTTGGAACATGTGACGCTGGAGTTGCAGACGCTGGCGGGGCATCAGCTCGGCTTCGGTAAAGCGAGGGAGACCTGCATAGAAGGACTGTATAAGGTGATCGTTCGCTATCTCGACGAGGTGGTGGTGCAGGAATGTCTGCGCACAGCGCGCGAGCTGCTGCTGGCGGCTTATACGGGTGGAACTTATGACGTAGCGGCGGCAGTGACTCGCCTGCAGGAGGTGGTGGACCGCAATGCTCTGGGACCCAGCACGAAGGCCATCGTGGATGCAGCCAAGGAGCGCGGCATCCCTTGGCGCAGGCTTCAGGAAGGACGAAGCCTCATCCAGCTTGGCCAAGGGGCAAAACAGCGCCGCATCTGGACGGCGGAGACGGATCGCACGGGGGCGATTGCAGAATACATCGCGCAGAACAAGGAGCTGACGCGCACTTTTTTAAAGCAAGCTGGGGTGCCAGTGCCGGAAGGCCGGATTGTCACAGACCCAGATGATGCCTGGGAGGCAGCGGAGGATGTGGGACTGCCCGTGGTGGTGAAACCGACGGATGCCAACCACGGGCGTGGTGTTTTCATTGATCTCAAGACGCGGGAGCAAGTCGTGGAGGCCTACCCTCAGGCGCTCAAGGAAGGAACCGGGGTCATGGTGGAGCGTTTTATTCCTGGAGTGGATCATCGACTGCTCGTCGTCGGCAGTGATTTGATCGCCGCTAGCCGAGGTGATCCTGCGATTGTCGTGGGAGATGGTGAGAGTTCCGTGGTTCAGCTCATCGAGTCGCAGCTCAACTCAGACCCGAGACGCGGCGAACTAGAAACCTGCCCATGGGATAAGATTGATACGGTGAAATGGGACCCGGTCATCCTCACCGATCTGCAAAATCAAGGCTACCAACCAGAGTCCGTGCCGCATGATGGTGAACGTGTGCTAGTGGCGCGCTTTGCCAACTGGGCCATCGACATTACCGATGCTGTTCACCCAAGCGTGCGTGACCATGTGGTGACGGCAGCGAAGGTGGCTGGTCTGGACATTTGCGGGGTGGATGTGGTGTGTGAAGACATTTCCCAATCTCTGGAAAAGCAAGGCGGGGCGATTGTGGAAATCAACGCCAGCCCAGGCCTGTTGATGCATTTAAAACCTGCGGTCGGACAGGTTCGCCCCGTGGGCGAAGCAATCATCAACATGCTTTTCCCCGATGGCGGAAATGGGCGAATCCCGCTGATCGGCATCACGGGAACGCATGGCAAAACCACCACGACGCGGCTTTTAGCTCACCTGTTGAAGGCAAGTGGACGATTCCTCGGTGTCTGCCACAGCGATGGTTTGCAGTTCGGCGAACGCCGGGTTGCATCCAAGCGAGGAGATCGACTTTTCGGCACGCAAGGGGTGCTGCTTCACCCGTGGACGGAGGTGGCCATCTGTGAGACGAGCGCGGAATCGATCATCCTCGAAGGCATGGGCTATGATCACTGCCAGATCGGTGTGGTGCTGAATGTGGACACGGACCATCTGGGACTGGGCTACATGGAGACGATGGAGCAGATGACCAAGGTGAAGCGCTGCGTGGTGGATGTGGTGTTACCGAGTGGCACCGCGGTTCTAAATGCCGCAGATTCCCATGTGGCGGGTATGGCCGAGTTCTGCAAAGGCAGCGTCCTGTTCTTTTCACGTTCGGCTGACCATGAGGCGCTCAAGGATCACCGGAGCAAAGGCGGCAAAGCGGTGCTAGTGCGCGATGCGGCCATCTGTCTAGCTGAGGGCGAAGCTGAACGATCACTGATCACACTGAGTGAAATCGGCCTGCCTCACACAGGGCATTTTGTCTTTCAGATCGATAACCTCCTAGCCGCTACCGGAGCAGCCTGGGCTTATGGGTTGAGCGATGCGCAGATCGCTTCTGGACTGAAGAGCTTTGAGTGAGGCTTAAAGTCGAAAGTAAAACTTGCGCCGATGCATGGCGAGCACGATTCCGAGTAAGATGATCAAGCTACAGGAGCCGATCATGACAGGCTGGAGCTCTGCGCCGAAAGTCTGAAAGATCTGGGCGCCGAGATGGCGCTCAAGGTTTTCGTGCAGGAAGTCTTCTAACAGATGTCGCAGCAAATAAAAGGCGAGCGAATTCATGCCAATGGCGACAAACAGCCATGACCAACGCCGCCACAAACGCACGTCGATGATGTGATGAAGAGCCGCGAGAATCAGAAAGCAACACCCGCCACTGAGAAAGACCCAGGCAGGAGTCCACAGGTGTTTCACGATGGGACAGATGCCTGCAAAGTGCAGTGCTAGGCTCGTAGCGATGAAGGCCAGGCCAAAGACGAGCAACCGTCGAGTGATAGCGGCTTGTTTGAGCCAGGTGCCGGCCATTAAACCCAGGATCATCGTGGCGATGGTAGGAATGAAATTGAGCGTGGCGTAACCACCAAGGTAGCCGACATAAGGTCGCGAGCGAGGGAACTCATTGAGGAGCCAGCGGTCAAAAACCCAGCCCGCATTGCGATTGTGATTCCAATGCGCAAAGAATCCCTCGAAATCATGTTTCCAGCCTTCAGGGATGTTAAAAACGGAAGGGTCTGCATGGGGCGGCAACAGTGGATAGCAGACATAGATCAGCCAATGAGTGATCAATAAGCCAGCGAACCAAAACCAGCGCGTCGGCGAACCGCAAAAGGCGAGCGCAAACACGCACATGTAACCGAGACCCGTCTGCGTCAGTGTTTCATCAAAGGTCCAGTTTGTCATGGGCCGTCCTTGGCTGCGCAGGAAGATGCCCAGTAGAATGAGTGCCGTTGCACGCCATAAGGCATGAGCCGTCATGCTGAGCTTTGATTGACCTTTGCTAACTCGGGATGTGACAGAGAAGACCAGTGAAGCCCCCGTGAGAAAGGCAAAGGAAGGATGGATCAGATCATTGAGTGAGCAGCCAACCCAAGGAACATGAGACGAGTGAAAACCGATGAAACGCCACAAGGCACTGTCTGGGAAATGTAGAGCGACCTCATCAAGCTCCAGCAAACGCATGCCAACGAGGAACATGACAAGTCCCCGATAGACATCGAGAGAGGAAAGGCGCGGCATCTCAATAGTAGCGTTCGAGCTTACGACGACTTTCACGATCCAAGTCAGCAACGTTTGGGACAAGATAACGAGTCGCTAGCTTATCGATAATGACGATGCAGCCACCGCCTAGAGTTTGAATGCTTTCATCCGTCTCGATGCGGAAAGTGGTGGTGCCGCGATCGGTTTCAACGAACCAATCATGACCATCATCGGCACGCGTGATGGCCATGATTCGGCGAATGACAGGCACGAAGTGTCGCCGGGCAAGTGCGGCATCCAGGGCGTCTCGCTGATCAGCCGCCAGGGCGGATGGATCTTCAATGCAGGCAAGTTCCTGACCGCGCTCATCCAGTATGGCGATCCAATGCGCGGGATCGGTAAGCGGGAAAAGCCGCAGTGGACGCACGTTAGCGTTTTGGAGGATAGAAACGAGGTCGATCATGCGGCATTCACCTCCACCATGGCCTGATGCAGTCGCGCATAAGTGCCGCTGCGGCTCATGAGTTCTTCATGTGATCCCATTTCACTGATGATGCCATGTTCGACCACCACCAGCCGGTTAGCTTTTCTCAGGGTGCCCAGACGATGAGCAATGGCAATGGTCGTGCGTCCTTTGACCAGGTGATCCAGAGCTGCCTGGATTTCGCGTTCGGTTTCGGTGTCCACTGACGAGGTCGCTTCATCCAGGATCAGGATGGCCGGATTGATGAGCAAAGCACGAGCGATGCTGATGCGCTGACGCTCGCCTCCGGAGAGCTGCTGACCGCGCTCGCCGACGGTGGAGTCGTAGGCGTCAGCAAGCTTCATGATGAAGTCGTGAGCGCGTGCAGCCTTGGCCGCGGCAATGATTTCAGCACGAGTCGCCTCAGGTTTACCATAGGCGATATTTTCAGCGATGGTGCCAAAGAAGAGGTAGGGCTCCTGCAACACGAGTCCGAGATTGCGACGATAGTCGATGACATCCATCTCCCGCAGGTCATGGCCATCCACGAGGATGGCTCCCTCGCTGACATCAAAAAAACGACAGGCAAGATTGACTAAAGTGGTCTTGCCCGCACCGCTGGGGCCGACGAGACCAATCATCTCACCAGGGGCAATCTTTAGATCCATGCCACGGATGATCTGTCGTGAACCATGCCGGAATTTGATGCCACGAAACTCGATCTCGCCACTGAGACGGCCGACTTTGAGCGAACCCGACGTGATCGGCATATCGGGCTTCACGTCGAGGATGTCGAAGATCCGATGCGCGCTCGCGGCGGCGCGCTGAGCCGACGCGACAAAGCGGCTCATCGAGTCGAGCCTGCCATAGAATTTTCCCACGTAGAGCACAAAACCTGTGAGCACACCGACAGTTGTGTTTCCGTGCACCACGCTCCAAGCACCGACCCCCCAAACCACGAACAATCCAATGTCTGTGAGCAAATAGATCGTGGGTTCAAAGAAGGACCAAGTGCGGTTCACCCGGTCATTGGTATCGAAAATATGCTGATCCTGAACACGGAAGCGCTCAATCTCACGCTGCTCTTGAGCGAACGCTTTGACGACGCGCACGCCGGGGATGGTATCAGAAAGCACGCTATTCATCGCACTCCAAGCACGACTGGCAGCAGCAAAACCGCCACGTAGATTGCCCCGCACCCACTGCACCAACCATGCGACGACGGGTAGAGGACCCAACGCAGCGAGAGCTAGCATTGGATTGAGTTGAAACAAGATCACCGCTGTGAACAGGATGGTCAGAACATCGCAGGCGAAGTCGATGAAGTTGATCGAAATGAAGAGCGAGATGTTATCTGTGTCCGAACCGATTCGGGAGATGAGATCGCCAGTGCGCTTTTTATTAAAGTAGGTGAGCGATAACTTCTGAAGGTGCTCAAAGGTAGCACGGCGCATATGACTGGTGACACGTTCGGCCACGCGCGAGATGACGTAGGTGGTGGCCCATTTGAGAATCCACGTCAGCAACGCTGCAGCGGCCAGCATGAGCATGAAGCGATAAACACGACTGATCTGCACTTCCTGCGACACGCTTTGCAGTGGGATCAGCACGTCATCGACCAGAGACATGGTCAGCCATGGACCAATCAAGCCAGCAGCGGTGCTAGCGACAGTGAGCGTAAACCCGAGAAGCATCAGCTGATACCAATGGCTGGAAAATTGAAGCAGGCGGGCCAAAGGTTTGCCTGCGGAAACTGTGCGGACGGGTTCTTCAGCGGTGAAAACGTCATCGTCATCTTCGCAGGCCTCACTTTCAGAGGTTGCGATGCCGCGTTGCTCCTTGAATTTCGCCAGGAATGCCTCGACATCCCGCAAATGGCCTGAAGTGATCCTCCCATGCCACACACTCGATTCTGCCTGCATCAGGTGGATGGCGGCAGTGGCCCCCATCTCTTCCAGCTTCAAATCATCCACGTCTTTAAGCTTCCAGGCATGGGAGCTGCCAGACTCGACATGCAGAAGTCGTGCGCTGGTAAGCACCATGAGTCCGCTGTGGAAGTGCAGGCTGGTATCAAGGTCGATGAACAGTCTAGCTATCAGGCGTTCTCCTTGGGCCAATCGCTTTTCAGCTTGCTGGAGCAGGGTTTCGTGAATTTCGCTGGGATTTCGGGTGGCCAAAAGGGAATGAGGAAAATGAAAGGCGACAGTCAGTTGATTGTAGGACTTGTCAATCTAACGACCTGCGTTGATTTCCAGTGTAAGAAGGAATAGAGCTTCTCGTTGCCTATCTTCACTTTCCCTTTGACCCTGCCTCATGCGATGGGCATTTCAGCATCGCATCCTCCTCTGCTTGTCTTCCATCCTCTCTTCCTGCGAAATTCGATCGACTCTCACCCACAAAATAAATGCCTTGCGCGGGCCAAACGTATGGAGTCGCGATACCATGTTGGAATGTTGGATCGAATTTCCTCGGTTGAGCGGCGTGGTTGCGAACTGGAAGGACTGGCTCATTTCCTGGCTACCAAGCCTTGAAGTGCCGGTGCGTAAACTTGGTGAGCCAGACGTGCAGACTCTCGCCAGTCTTCTCAAGCTGATCACGTTGCATCTTCAGAATCGCACTGATTGGCAGGTCAGCTTCGGCAAAGTGATGCCCACGGCTGATCCTTGCGTGTTACGTATCATCACACCGTTTGATGAAGAAGCCGTGGCTCGCGCCGCTTTCCAACTCGCGCGGCAAGTGATTGACTCCGCGCTATGGGGACAGGTTTTCGATGTCAACGCAGCGATCCTGGAATTGCGAGATCTTGCACAAGATGTCAGTCTTGGCCCTAGCACAAGGGCGATGGTGGACGCCGCGAAGCTACGCGGTATTCCTGTGCGCCGGCTCACCGAAGGCAGTCTCGTTCAGCTCGGCTGGGGCGTGAAACAAAAGAAAATTCTTGCGGCAGCGACCAGTCAGACCAGCGCCATCTCAGAGGACATCGTGCAGGACAAAGACCTGACGCGCCGTCTTTTAAATGAAGTCGGTTTGCCAGTGCCGCAAGGTCGCCCCGTGAAGTCCGCCGATGATGCCTGGGTGGCCGCCAATGAGATTGGCTTGCCCGTCGTCGTGAAACCACTGGACGGCAATCAAGGGCGTGGCGTGGCATTGAACCTCTACACCCGGGAGCAAATCACCACAGCTTACGCAGCAGCCTTTGCTGAGAGTGATTCAGTGCTCGTCGAGCAGTTCGCGGAGGGTGAAGATTACCGCCTCTTGGTCATCGGACGCGAACTCATCGCCGCTTCTCGCCGCCATCCTGCCCATGTCATTGGCGATGGCCAGCACAGCATTCAGGAGCTGGTCGCTGAAAAAAATCGCGACCCACGTCGTGCCTCAGATCATGCGGCCGCACTGAGTAAGATCCGAATTGATGCCGTGGCTGTGGCTGTTCTGGCAGAGCAAGACTGCACGCCCGATTCGGTGCCAGAAAAGGGACGCATGATACTCATTCGTCGCAATGCGAATCTTAGCACGGGTGGCACCGCGGTCGATTGCACGGCTGAAGTTCATCCCACGATCTGCGCTGCGGCGATCGAAGCTGCGCAAACTGTCGGCCTTGATATTTGTGGTATCGACATGATCGCACCAGACATCAGTGCGCCACTCAGTCCGCGCAATGGAGTCATCATTGAACTGAATGCCCGCCCCGGTCTGCGCATGCACTTGTATCCCTCTGAGGGTGAACCTAGGCCGGTCGGTAAAGCCGTGATCGACACGATGTTTGCCGCTGATTGCAACGGGCGGATCCCCATCGTCGCCGTGACTGGCGTGAATGGTAAAACGACCACCACACGTTTCATCGCTCATTTGCTCAGCCAAAAGGGTTGGTGTGTCGGGCTCACCAGCACTGATGGCGTCTTTGTGGGTTCCCGAATGATCGATAGCGGTGATTGCAGTGGACCTAAAAGCGCCCGCAGCATTCTCTCCTTTCCCCTTTGCGATGCCGCAGTTCTCGAAACGGCTCGTGGTGGCATATTGCGGGAAGGCCTGGCCTTTGACCAATGCGACGTCGCCGTGGTTACCAATATCGGAACAGGGGACCATCTTGGAATCCATGAGATCGATACACCTGAGCAGCTAGCAGAAGTCAAGCAGTGCATCGTCGCCGCTATTTCCGAGACTGGCAGCGCCGTGCTCAATGCTGCCGATCCATTGGTGGTCAAAATGGCGGAGACGTATCTGCGAAGAACGATCTTCTTTGCTCAAGATGGTGGCCATGCAGTGATCACCCAACATCGCCTTCAGGGTGGAAGGGTCATCTTTGTCCGCGACGGTCAGATCATCCGCGCGACCGGACCCAAAGAAGAGGTTTTCATGCCTCTGCGTGAAATCCCTCTCACGCATGAAGGTCGCATTGGCTTTCAAATCGAGAACACGCTAGCCGCTGTCGCTGCGGCCTGGTCACTGCATGTCGATGATGACCTGATTCGCCAAGGTGCGCGAACTTTTATTCCGAGCATGGATCAAAACGCCGGTCGCTTTAACGTGCTCGACCTCATGGGCATCACGGTCATTGTGGATTACGGACACAACGTCGATGCTCTCCGTGCTTTGCTTGATGGATTGCGCCAGTTTGCCAATCAACGTCGCATTGTTGTTTATACCTCTGCGGGTGACCGCCGCGACTCGGACATCATTGAGCAAGGCCGAATACTGGGTGCCGAATTTGACGAAGCTTGGCTATACGAGGGCGATTACGTTCGCGGTCGTGAGTCTGGAGAAATCATGCGCCTCATCGCTACAGGCCTCGAAGGCTCTGAGCGAACCAAGCGCGTTGAGTGCATCCTTGGGCATCTCAAAGCCGTCGATCTTGCACTCACGTCCGCTAAAGCAGGCGACTTAGTGATGATCCAGGCCGATACAGCTGACGAAACAGTTCAGCATCTCAAAGACCATTACAGCGCCAAGTGAGCAGACTACTTCTTCGGCGCTCCTTGTTTGAACTTCGCCATGAGCTCCTCGTGCTTCTTGGTCAGTAACTCATACTCGGGGCTCTTGCGGTCAAGTTTGGCACGTTCCGAGGCAATCTTACGGATTTCGACACCCAAGGCACGACGATCTGCAGCTGCTGTAGCCGCAGTGGCATCCACTTTGACCTCAACATCATCCCAGTCATCGGTTCGGAAGAGGGAGGCTGGCAGCCCATCGCTGTTGATGAGATTCGCACCTTCAGGATTCGCGGCCCAGGCGTAGCGAACGGCGACGGGCACTTTCACTTCAGCACTGCTCACGATCACACTATCGGCACCATCAATCCTCGCCTCCGCCCACTTCCACACTTTGTCGGCTCCAGCGATCTCGAAGCGCTTCAAGGCGCCGCCATCACGTGATTTTAAACCTACGCCGCTCTGATCAAAGGTCACGCGAATGGCGCCTTCCTTCACCCTGTTCGATTTGAAAAGCGGTCCGCTGTAGATCAGCTCCTTGCTGTAGTCTTTGGCCAAAGCCAAGCGTGCAAGTCGCTCACCGGGATCTTTTTTATTCTTCGGATGAATGTCATTCGCCTCGCCGACATCGTTGGTGATCGCCATGCCCGTCTTCGGTGTTGTGCCCAAAACGAGGCGCATGCGATCCTGACAAAGCGCCCATGGATCAGGCGTTCCAGGCTCGGTCGATGGTGCGTGATAACTGGCGAGCTGCACGTAATAAAAGCTGAACTCATCTGCCCAGCGCTTGCGCCAGTCGTTGATCATTAGTGGCAGTGTCTGGTCATAAGGCACCGCGCCAGGCTTCGCATTGCCTTCTCCCTGATACCAGATCGCCCCGCGCATTGTGTAGCCGACAAACGGATGAATCATCGCAGCAAAAAGCACACCCGGCTTGCCTTCCGTTAACAGCGGCCGCTTCGGCGCGTCGGGCTTCTTCGGCAGGCGCTTACGCTCCTCGGCCGATTTGCCCTTTGCCGCAGCCATGGTGGCTTTCCACTGCTCCATTTTAGTTGCATAAGCCGCATCCGCCTTGGTTTGATCGTAGCCCGATTCATCCTTCAACATCGCATCAACGAGCTCCTTTGTTCCCGGTAGCGTGTTCAGCGCCTCACGGCTGGTAAAAGTCTCCACCGGCTTGCCGCCCCAAGCGGACTTGATCACACCGACAGGAATGCCAAGTTCCAGATGCAGTTTCCGCGCAAAGAAGAACGCCACCGCTGAGTAATCCGGCACCGTCTCCGGCGTCGCCACCTTCCATGAGCCATCAATGTCCTCTTGGTTATCTGCCGCCGTCACCAGTGGTGCGTTGAACATGCGCAACGCCGGATGATTCGACTCCGCGATGAGCCCTGCATACTCCGGGGAGCGGTTCATCGTGTAAAACATGTTCGACTGCCCCGATGCGAACCACACCTCGCCCACGAGCACATCTTGGATCTCGATCTTCTGTTTGCCTGCCGAGATTGTCAGCACCGCGCCCTTCGCATCCGCCGCTCCTGTTTCGACCTGCGCACGCCATTTGCCATCCGCACCCACTTGGGTCGATGACGATTTGCCTTTGAAGGAAACCGTCACCTCCGCTCCAGCATTCGCCTTGCCCCAAATCGCGGCTGCGCATTCCCGTTGAAGAATCATGTGATCACTGAAGAAGTGTGGCACGCTCAACTCAGCAAAGAGCAGATTCGGCGCGAGAAGAAGGAAGCAGAGGAGAGATTTCATGAACTGGAATCCGCGAAACGACAGGCAATCACCCAATGTTACATCTTTACTAACTTCACGGCACCGCATCCACTGCGTCCAAGTGATAGCTTTTCATCCACCACGCGAGTTTTTCAGCGTCCGTCGGCTCGGGGTTATTCAGGCGCTTTTTCCAGTTGCGCTGGTAGTCAGCACGTTTGTCTTTTTGAATCTCAGCGAGAGGTGGTTCGGTGCTGGGATCACCTTTTGCACCTTGGTCTTTGGTTTCGGCGATCCAGGCCTCGAGGCGAGACGTGAAGTCGGTGGTCACCTGAGCGTCGGTAATGGCATGAAGTGCCTGCGGATCAGTTTTAAGGTCGAACAGTTCTGTTTCGGACCGCATGGAGGCGAGCCATTGTGAGGGAAAGGGTGCGAGGTTACCTTCACGCTGCAATTCACGCAGCAATGGCAGGCCAGGGTATTGATCCTCTTTATAACCGGACCAGTTCAACCGAGACAGCTTGGGCATGAAATTTCTCACGAACCAATGATCCTTTGTGATGACTGCGCGAATTCGATCCACGGCATCGCCACAGCGATCTCGAGCGGCAAAGAGCTGATCACGGGCCGGAAAGTTGCCACTGAGGATGGCTTTGCCCTGCATCCACTCCGGCACAGGCAAACCAGCAAGCTTCAAAGCTGATGGCGCAAGATCGATGAGGCTCACGAGGCGTTCCTCCACCTGATTCGCCGAGATTTGCGGTCCGCGCACGATCAGTGGCACCTGTAAACCTTCGACGCTGAGCCACTGCTTGCCCCATGGCATCGGACGTCCGTGATCGGCGAAAAAATGAATGACCGTGTCATCAAGCACGCCTTCTGCCCGGAGTTGATCGAGAATGGCTCCTACACGCTGATCCACGACCTCCACGCTACGTTGATACGCATACCAATCACGACGCACGAGCGGGTGGTCGGGGTAGTTTTCTGGTAACTGGATCGCAGCTAGCCCGGCTTCATCAAAGGTTTCAGGAATGGGAAATGGGCGATGTGGCTCCGTGATCTGAAACTGCGCAAAAAACGGCTGTCCGGGCTTCCGCTTACGCCAGTCATCGCCATCGAAGAGCTGCTTTGGATCGTGGGCAAAGTTGTAATGCGTTTTGCCTTTGGTGATCTTCTTGCCGCTGCGAATGCTGCCTGGCGCGGCGGCATTCGTAACGAACCAGCCCGCCTCACGGAGGATGGTTGGCAGGGGCTTGTAGGGCGCGGGTAAGGGCTGCGGATGCTCCGTGTCATGCGGATGCAGACCGGTCGTCGTTTGATAACAACCGAGGATGAAAGCCGAGCGCGACGAGCTGCAAACAGGCGCAGTCGAGTAAGCCCGAGTGAAGCGTCGCCCCTCCGCTGCCAGTCGGTCTAGATGCGGTGTCTTCACCTGTGCCAAGCCATACGCGCCAGTGTCTGGCGACATATCATCCGCGACGATCCAGACGATATTCGGAGGTGTTGCACGACAAGCCACTGCTACGAGCGAAATCGCAAGGAGGAGGTGTTTGAGGTGCATCACACACATTTAAACAAACAAACCGTTCAGAGTGCCTGTGCTCACGTTGTTAAAGCTCGGTATCTCCGCACCAAACTGTTGCGCAATGGTGAGATGTAAATTGGCCAATGGTGTTCCTTTATCGAGAGCAAGATGCTGCCCCGTTTTCACGCGGCCTTGGCCTTTACCGATTAACACGAGCGGCAGATCCTCCTTGATGTGGCCGTTTCCATCCTTCATCTCGCTGCCATAGAGCACGATGCTGTTGTCGAGAAGGCATCCATTGCCTTCGTCGATACCGCGCATCTTCGTCAGCAGGTACTGCACCTGCTGCGCATACCAGCGGCTCACGATGGTGTATTCTTTGACTAGCGCCTCCTGATTTTTGTGATGACTCATGCCATGGTGGTCGTTCTTCACGCCATCCAGAAAGGTGAAGTTCTGTCGACTGAAACCATGCGCACTCATGAAGGTGGCCACACGGGTCGTATCCGTTTGCAAAGCCAGCACCATCACATCGAGCATGAGGCGCATATGCTCATCTTTATTCAGCGGGATGCCTGCGGACGGGCGCTTCATGTCTGGCGCAGTCAGCGCGGTCCATTCAGGCGCAAGTGGATTCATCGTGCGCTCGATTTGCTGCTCCACACCGCGCACGCCATCGAGATATTCGTCGATCTTCTCTTTGTCGCGACCACTGGCGATCTTTTGCAGCGCCTTCGCATCCTCCAAAACAAGATCCACCACACTGCGGCGATTCTCCGCTGCACGTCTTGCCTCTGGTGAAGCAGGATCGCGAAACAATCGATCAAAAGCCGCACGCGGGCTGATTTCTGGAGAGATACGCTGGGTGGAACTGCTCCATGAAACCGTATTTGCGAGTGCAATAGGATCCTCACCGGCCATGCCTTGACGTGGAGGCTCTGTTCCGAGCTCGATACTCGAAAAGCGCGTTCCCTTGCCAATCTGCCGTGCGATAACTTGATCGACAGAAATGCCATTCACCCCATTTTCAATCGAGGTTCCCGTCAGGAAGGCACCCGTGAGTTTCACATGTCCTTTGCCGCAACTGTCGATGCCACTGAGCACCACCATGTCGTTCTTAAACTCCGCCAGCGGTTCCAAAATCGGCGATAGCGCGAAGTCCCTGCCCTCTCCCTTCACATTCCATGCCTTCGGGAAAACTCCATTCGGTTGGAAGAAGGTGACGAATCGCCGGGGCGGCAACTTTTGCGCCGCACGAGCCCTAGGCGTCATGATTTCAAGCCAAGGCAAGGCCAGCGTGGCTCCGACTCCACGGAGAAAAGTGCGGCGTTCAATTCGAGTGTTCATGATGGATCATTGGGTAGTAACGAAAGGCATCCCAACCACCTTGCATGGAATCCAACTGGGATTCAGTTTGAGTTCCCCTGTGTCCGAAAGGCTTCACTAAACAAGATGGACTCCACAAGGGCATCGGCACGGTAACCGGACTTTTTCAAGTCGGTCATCATCTGACGAATCAGGCCTTCATCCTGGGGCTTCAAAGCGCGGCCTAAAGCGAAAGCGGTGAGGCGGCGGGTGAGATTGTTGAGAAATTCATCTTGGTGGCGGGTTGCGATGAGTGATCGAAGCTCAGCGGGACCGTTAAAACGATGACCACCGGGCAGGATGCCTGTGGCATCGACGGGTTTGCCGGCTTCTTCAGTGCGAAAGCGGCCGATGGCGTCAAAGTTCTCCAAGCCGAAGCCGATGGGGTCGATCTTGTCATGACAACTGGCACAGCTTTCGTTGCGACGATGCGCAGCGAGTTCTTCACGCAGGGTCTTACCGCGTTCACCCGCTTTGTTGTCGAGTTGGCCAGCGTCCGCAGGTGGTTCGGCGAGTTTGCGGCCTAACAGGTTTTCTAGAACCCACTTTCCACGAATCACAGGACTGGTTCGATTGGGCGTCGCGGAGGCCGTTAAAACAGCTGCCATACCGAGCAAACCTGCACGTTTGTTATCACTGAATTGAATGGGCTGCATGGCATTACCGTTCAAATCGATTCCGTAAAGACTAGCGAGATCTGCATTGGCAAAGGTATTTTTGCCATCCAGAAGCTGGATGAGGCTACCGCCACTGCGGAGGAGATTTTCAAAGACGAGCACAGGCTCCAGCTTCATGGCATCGCCCAACGCAGGAGTAAACTCACGAAACTTCCTTGCATCGGGCACATGCTCGGTGCCTAGTCCATCAAAGCCCAGCCATTGGCCGAGGAACGTGCCGGTAAAGGCACGCAACTTCGGATCGGCGATCATGCGTTTGATTTGTGCTCGCAGCGTATCCTCATCTCTGAGTTTGCCAGAGTCCGCGAGGGAGCGGAGCTCATCGTCCGGCATGGTCATCCAGAGAAAATAACTGAGGCGATTAGCAAGTTGGTGATTGTCGAGTTTCCCAGCGCGAAGTTCATCGCGGAAGAGGAAGCTTGGCGTGGTCAAGGCAGCTGTGAAGGCGAGTTTGAGAGCCTGCTCGTGCGATTCGCCGCTTGCTTTGGCCTTCTCATATAACTGAGCATGCTTTTCGAGTTCGCTATCACGCAACGGGCGACGAAACACACGTGGCAAAAAGGCAGCGAGAGCTTTGCGGGTATCATTTTCAAAAATGGCGCGCGGATTGGAGCCCGCAGGCGCGATGGGTCCTTCGACGTTGATCCAATCCACGCCTGGAGCACCGATGCGTTGTGGTTTAGCGACGACTTGAGATTTGGCACTGCCGATGAGCGACCCCGGATCGAAAGGTAGATCGAGAACGGCAAGTGAATCGCCAACCACCTTTCGATTACTGGCAAGTTTAGCTTCATTTGCGACTTCGATCTGACGGTCGATCTCGGCAACGTCTAGCAGCATGGCCCTGGCGAGCTGGGACTTGGCGGCGATCATTCCCTCGGTGCGCTCAGGTAGGAGGCCATAGAAGCTGCGCAAATCAGCGGGGCTGCCTTTCGGCGTGACGGCGCGGAGATATTCAATGCGCATCTGCATGCTCTGGAAGTTGCGATTGAGCATATCGGTGAGCTTTTTGACCTCTGCGGATGCATTTGCCTGCAATGGCAGTTGAGGCGCATTTTTCTGCGCTGCCTCACGCACGAGAGCTGCGGCCCTTTTCTGATCAAAAACGGGATAACCACCCTTTGCCGTGGTCTTCGCCTTTCGCAGCGGAACCGGCTTGGCAACACGTAACGAGGTAGTGTCAATATTCCACGTCATCTGATGCGAACCCGCACGCAGCAGCAACTCAACGGCCTGTTCCTGCGGCTTGTCATCGACGCAGAGGAAATAAGCACGTGATTCGTTGTCGATGCGCAACCTCATGCCGCTGTCACCTCCGCGACCGACATGCTTCACCGTGATACGATACCAGCCGTCAACCGGCACAATAACTTCGTCATAAAGCGTGCGCTGCCCTGCCCCGGCAAGCGAGTAACCCACTCCTCCACCAGGCAGATCTTCCGGCTGCGAGCCGCGCTCTGTCATGAGCATGGTTTCGGCCTCAAAATGCTTCTTCGTCGGTTTCTGATTCACCGCGAGTGCTGCACCCAAGGCATAATCCGCAGCATCAAAAAGCTGCTCAGCAAGCGTCGGTGAGATGAAGAGTGCATCGCGATCATTCGTAAAGCCAGAGAGACCTGGGCCGTCATCGAGCAGCAACTTGCCCGGCTCAAAGTCAATGCCTAAAAGGTCACGCAGAGTGTTGTTGTATTCACTTTTTGTCAGCCGCGGTAGCGTGACATGCTCAATGCCTTTCTGCTGGCTCCAATCGACCGAAGCCAACCCCTGTCGCAAAAACGCAACGATCTGCTGACGCTCAGCCAAAGCAGGCAATGGCTTCTTTGGTGGCATTTCCTCTTCCTCGACTTGCTGGATCATGGTCTGCCAGAGTTTGAAATCTTTCTGCACACTTTGGGGCGAGCCGAAGTGTGTTAGATCAACATCGCCTTTGAGTTTGTCTGGATTGTGACAATCCAGACAGTAGGTCTTCAAAAACGGCTGGATATCGACGGCTGAAGCCGAAATAGCAAAGAGCGAGATGAAGGAAACGAGGCGCATGAAGGATCAAATCTATAAGATCAACCGAGCAGGTTTTCTCCTCGGTTCTCTTGTTGATGGATGGTTACGGGCCAACCGGGGAATTGGTTAGTCGGCTTGCCATCGGTGGCATCAACGAGAAAGCGGAAGGACTCGATGAAGTAGGTTTTCTTGTCAGTGTCGAAGGTGATAAAACCGAACCCACTGGCCTTTTCATGGGCCTTGTCATAGCGGTTAGGAGCTTTGCCGACCTTTGGATTTCCGACGGCGTAGATGTAAGCTTTGTTGCCAAGACCATCAAGATACTCACCGGTATCACCATGTCCATGTTTGGGCCGATTCGTGTGTGGCATGTTCAATTCATCAGGCCGCCACCAGCGGGGATAACCTGCCGAGATAGCAGGCGTGCAAAAGGACCAATTGCTATCACGCTGCTTGTCCACGCCATATTGAGCCAGCGTGGTCAAATGCTGGTCACCATTGATGTGCAAAGCCATGGAAGGGCGGAGGATATCAATGGCGCGATTGCGTGGTGTTTGCGGCCAGCCGCCTGAGTCGAGATCCGCTTTCAAATAGCCATCTTCGCTGCCATGGTGCGTGGCGGCATTGATAAAAACGGTTTGGCTGAGGAGCGCTTTAAGTGTGTGCCCACGCCAGTCCTCTGACCATTGCTTGAGAAAGGCTTCCTGACGCTCGCCTAGCATCACAAGACCTGGTCTGTCGAGGGCTGCCGTATCGAAGTTTGCATCGGTAACATGGTCTGCTCTACCAGCGCCAGTTTTGACATGCTCAGGGCCACTTTTCCACTGACGATCCGCGATAATGGCAAAGCTGACGCCACCATAAACCATGTCGCCATAATAGACGCTGATGTCTTGCAAGAGAGGTTTTGAATCGAAGGCATCTGGGTGATGAGCGACATTCGTTTTGTGGACCGCATTGACCATGCGTGCTGGCTCAATGTAGCCTCCCTTGGAGGACGCTCCGCTGTCACCCGAGTCCATCTTTTTACCGCCCTCGCCCCAGATGTTGCCTTGGAAAACATCGTGGTCATCAGGCAAACAAAGCGTTGGCGCATGGCGCATGACTTCCCGGAAGGCCCAGCCGTGCTGGTAGAACTTGCGCAAGTAGTTGAGAATCGCGAGTTCTGCGGGTTCACGAATGAGGCCGAAACCACCATGGTTTTCATAGATCTGGTCACCGGAGAAGAAGACGAGATCAGGATCAAGTTTGACCAGATTTTCAGCCACAGGCGCGTAAGGAAAGCCGTAGTCGTTCTGGCAAGTGAGCGCAGCCATGCGCAAGGGTCGGCCTTCAGGATTGGCTTTGATGGTGCCAGTCCACTCGTTGGGTGTTTCAGTGCCGTCTTTGTGTTTTTCGCGATAGACCAACTTGTAGGGCATTGCCTTTTTCGCATCCCAATTCGGGACACGGAAAGTAGCCACCCAAGCATCTGGATCGAGCTTGGCTGAACCGAGCGCTTTCCAGACTCCGTTTTTTTGCACGTGCAATTCGACGTCTTGATTATCCTGAGCACCCATCGGACCCGTGAGAGCACTGATCTTCATGACAAAACCTTCTTTGGCATTGCGTGAGTCGCTGAGCGAATACATCGACCACAAAATGGGGCCAAATCGGTTCGCCTCGTTAACGGTGAAGGCATCACCTTCGAGTGTCCAATCTTGGAAGCGATAGCGACCACCGCTAGCGTTCAGAGAATTCTTGCCTTTAGCCTTTTTCTTGGAAGCGCCAGCAGCTCCTGCGCTAAAATTGTTGGCTAACGCGACATTGCCGAGCAGCCGTTCAGCGGCGACAACATCCGTGAGTGTGGCGAGTTCTTTGCCGGTCTCCACGCCTGCCGCGACGAGCGTCAAAGCACACTTCTCTCCATCAGACATTCCGGTAAGTATGAGGCGTATTTGATCGAACTTCGCGCCATCAGGAAGCGCTGCTTTTTGTGCGCCTAGGATGAGTTGATCTTCCTGCCAACCCGCGTCGTAACCTTTCAGAACGAAGCAGTTGCTGCGGTGTTCATTTAGCTCACTGCGAATCCCAATGCGGAAACCCGCACCACCATCGGATGGTTTGGACTCTAATCGAGTGAGTGTCACCGCCATCGTGAATGCACCCTTTTTGGTCATCTGATGAGTGAGCGAATGTACACTGCGACCAGCCCCCGAATTCAAACACTCAGCACCACCACTGCTCACACGCCAATCCTCCATCGGGTTAGCCCAAAACTCACCGCCAAGAAAGACACGGTCATGAGTCTTGGCCCAACCCGCTGCCAAAGACTCATCCGCAGCAACGAGATCCTGTCGACCCGCGATGCCTGCAAGCGTTCCGGCGGTGATGAGTTTAAAACTGCTGCGACGAGTGATTTTCGATGTCATGTCCCTTGGAAACGCATCGATACAGCTGCTTTTTCGCTTATTTGATTGTTGGTCAAATCACTTCACCAGCAGGGTCTTCTGCCGAAGATACTGCACGACATCTTTCATCATCACCCACAACGAAAACTTTTCCGCTTCCAGCAATGGCTGGAATATCGAAGGCGGCTTGGGAGAACCCTGACTATTGACATCCAATGCAATAGGGTTGGGACAACTCCGCGAAAAGAGATCTAAAAACGAAAAATCAACGATGGCTCAGGAGTAAACTGTCAACGGCTGCAAGATCCCTGCCTTTCCACAAACATGAAGTTGTGAAAATGGGAGCTTCGTCTGATCCAAGGCCACTAACCGATTAAAAATGGTCAACCAAGGCTTGCAACAGCCGCATCTTTCCAACACTCAAATTAGATCCAGCCCCAGCCTCCATCGTCAGAAACCCACGAAGACGAAGGCGAGCTCGATGCACAGCGACACGCAATTTCGGACTTGGTCGTCGATCATATTCGCTAGCATCTTGACCAAGAATTGAGGACTCAATGCTTTGCCAAGCGCTGGAAGTCAAAAGGCTGCGTAACCGAGACAAGCCGCGCTCCATCACTAACTTCGCCCAAGCTCGATCATACTCGGAGGCCGGAGTGCTATGAATGGCTACTTCTTGACCAGATTCCAAAAGTAAATCGAGCGATTCTGACACATATCCACCGGAGCGCCGAATAGCGAGTTTGTGCCGCCGGGCATTATGAATCATCCAAAGCAAAGTACGCATCAGCCAAGCACGCTGCACTTCCTCTGACTTAGCTACTAGCGGTTCCAGCATTCCCTGTCGATGAACTCTCAGGAAAAGTTCCTGAACGATGTCCCATGCTTCATGCTCATCAAAGCCACGCAGGGTAGCATATCTGACTAAACTCAGCTGATGGCTCTGATAGAGACGATCCCATTCGGAATCAGCCTGGCTTTGTGAGTTCCGTCTTGCAATGCAGTGCATGATCGTGGCAGACAGAGTCTTACAAAATGGGCCAAGGCTGATTCCGGTCTCTTTAAAAATTAGGGCGCGCCAGGGAGGGCAATCTTGAAGAATTTGCGGTTATTCGGGCAGATGGTGATACGCCAGGCGGTGAAGACGGCGTCGTTGGTGATCTTGGGACTGCCAGAGACGGAGGAACGAGCGTCACCATAGCTGACGATGTTACCCGTGGCGTCGAGCATCTTCACGTCAGAGGACTGGAAGTCGTTGTCGTTGGCGACAAAGAGGAAATAGTCTTCCGTGCTAGGCGTAGAGGTGTCTGGCACAAGCGCCATGCCCTCAGCCTTCTCGGCCACAGTGAACTGGTTGGGCGAGGTGGTATTGGTGTTGAAACCAAACTTGGTCAGATCTGCTGCGGAAAGCAGGTTGATGACGACCGTGCTTTTCGCTGGAGTGATCGCGGCGCGCAGGCTGCCAGAAGGACTGATCTGGTTTCCTTCCGCATCGTAGAATCCGAGGACGTTGGTGGCGGAGGAGAAGTCCACGAGATCGACCGTCTTCGTGACAATCGGGTCAGAGGTGCTTTTGCCGAGGCCATTGCCATCACGCGGCAGCATGAGGAACTGGGTCGAACTGAGAGCAACGATTTCTGACTGGGCAGCGGTGACATCGAGGCCGGAGTTGTTGCCATTCAAATCATAGCGCGGCAACTGCACAACGTATTCGCCGATGAGCACGGGATTTTCGATGTTTGCACCTGCGATGTTATAGACGAAGAGGCGGGTGTTGAACCGTGTCTGAGCAGCAACACCATCCTGAACTAGGGCGCTTTGCATGAGAGCAAACAGACGTGAGTTGTCAGGTGAGACGGAGAGGCCTTCAAGTCCTTGGTTGTTGCGGCGGCCGTTGGTCGGGGTCGTAACGGCGTCGTAGTTCAGAGTGCCGGCTGGGCGATGCGGCTGCGCGGCAGCAGGAAGCTGGATGAGCTTGGTAAACTGCTTGGCGCTGTTGAACCGAGCGATGTAAGCACCGTATTCGTCAGAGACGAAACCAGAGCCATCAGCAAAGACGTGGATGGCCTCAGCATCGAAGCTGATGAGATTTGTCGTTGCTCCCCCAGGACCATTGGCCGCAGGAGCAGTGCCAACGCTCTGTTCCATGATCGTGTTCACTGCGACGGCATTGAGGCCGGTGGTGAACTTCGTCGTGGCGCCATCCAGGTAAGTGAATTTCGTCGTGCTGCTGTAAGTCGGCACGATCTGTGTTTGCGCAACTGCACTTGCTCCATAGTAAGGCATGAAGGTGAAGGGCACAGCATGGATACGAGCAGCGTAGTTGGAGAAGATGCTGACACTGTTGTAGCCGCGATCTGGCAACACATTGAAGGTGCCGTTGAACTGGCCAGTGCCTGAGTTGTAGCTCCAGCCAGTGATGGAGAGGCCGGAAGCAGCTCCTTGCGTTTCGCCAAAGCTATCCAAAGCGTCCCCTGAGATACGACCTGCGCCAACCATGCCGTGATTGGTGATAGTGAGGTTGTTGATACTGCCGCGCTCGACTTCGCTGGTGAAAGGCGTCATGTAAGTGAAGGGTCCCTGAGTGGTTGGCAGCGGATTGCAGAAGATGCGGTAGCGCACGGCTGTCTCGACGCTGTTAGCTGTTTCAGTGATAACTTCATAATCGACGCCTGGGGTGGCATTGGCCCAGTTGATGAGATCTTCAGAGCATTGGAGGAAGCCAGTGAAGACGGTGTTGTTGAGGTAAGTGAAGCGGAACTCGAGATCGTTGCCGTTCATCGTGACGGTCGGCAGGTTGTCGCGATCACCACCGCTATTCGGGCTGGAGTTGAAGAAATATTCCAGTGTGTCTGGCACTCCGTCACTGTCGGTGTCACCGCCGGCATTCCCTGAGAAACCGTTCGCAGCTAGCCATGAGCCAAAGGTCGCTGGACCACTCAGGGCAGTGTCACTACGGTAGGCAAGTTGCTGGATGCGTGTGTCAAGTGCCACAACGGTGTCAGCCGCATTGTAGGCGTTGGCGAGGCTAGAATGACGGTCGACGAGGTAGTCGGAGAAGGCTTTTTGTTCGCCGAGAACATTCGATGGAACGTTAGCGGCGGCCGTGAAGTCCAGATCGCGGGCGATAGGAGCCGACAGGCTACCATTGGTCAGCAGGTAGCGGAAATTGCTCGTTTCATTGTTGACCGTCGTATTTGTCGGCG